>JBAVWB010000175.1:0-2360 GCA_049697615.1 Thiobacillus sp.
GCGCTGATGCGCCTGATCCGCGTGCCGCCGCTGCGGGTGTTGCGGCGCGACCTGCCACCGCTGCCCGCCGCGGCCTGGATCAGCGCCACCGTCAGCGGCTCGGCGCTGCTGATCCTGATCGCGTGGTATGCCGGAGACGCCAAGCTGGTCGCCGGCTTCGTCGGCGCGCTCGCCGCGCTGGTTGGGGTGCTGATCCTGCTGGCGCGGCTGGCCCTGGTGGCCGGACGCGGCGTGCAGAAGATCAGCTACGGCCCCGTGCGCTTCGGCCTCGCGCAGATGCTGCGCCATCGCTTCGACAGCACCCTGCAGCTCGGCGCCTTCACCCTGGCGCTGTTCCTGGTGGCTTTGCTGGCGCTGGTGCGAAGCGACCTCATCGACGGCTGGCGGCAGCAACTACCGGAAAACGCGCCGAATCATTTTCTGGTGAACATCGCGCCGCACCAGCAGCAAGCCGTAGCCGATTTCCTCGCCGAGCACCGGCTCGAAGCGTCCGAGCTCTATCCCATGGTGCGCGGCCGCCTGGTCAGCAAGAACGGCATGCCCATCGCCGACACGCTGCCGCCGGAAGCGCGCGACACCAACACCCTGCGGCGCGAGCTCAACCTCACCTGGACGACCACCCTGCCCGCCAACAACGTCCTGATGGCTGGGATCTGGCATGGCGAGCGCCGCGGCGCAGAAATCTCGGTCGAATCTGGCATGGCCGAGCGGCTGAACCTGGCGATCGGCGACACCCTCGGCTTCGAGTCCGGCGACCAGACGATCACCGCGCGCATCACCAGCCTCCGCAGCGTGAAATGGGAATCGATGCAGCCCAATTTCTTCGTCATCTTCGCCCCCGGCCCGCTCGACGCCCTGCCCGCCAGTTCCATCGCCAGCGTCTACGTGCCGCCGGACGCCACTGGTGTGCTGCCCGGCTTCGTCAAGACCTTCCCCGGCATCACCATCCTGGCGCTCGACAAGCTCATCGCCAACATCGAGGCCGTGTTCGCGCAGATCGTCGCCGCGATCCAGCTGCTGCTGGGATTCCTGCTCGCCGCCGGCATGGCGGTCGTCGTCGCCACACTCTTGGCCAGCCTCGACGCGCGCCAGCAGGAAGCCGTGCTGCTGCGCACCTTGGGTGCCCAGCGCGCCTACTTGGCGAAAGGATTGTGGAGCGAGTTCATCGCGCTCGGCGTGCTGGCCGGCCTGCTCGCCAGCCTCTGCGCCGAAATCGCCATGGTGCTGATCGCCGATCGGCTGTTCGATCTGCCAGTCCGCCTCCATCCGTGGCTGTGGCTGGTGCTGCCGACGGCCGGCGCGCTGCTGGTGGGCATGAGCGGCTGGCTCACCACGCGACACATCACCCGCGTGCCGCCGATGCAGTCGATTCGGGCGCTGGGATGAAATGTCAGGCGGCTGTTATCGACCCTTAGCAGCCGACTGGTGAGAAAGACCCGAACGGCTGGAGTTCGGCCAGAACGGCCAGTCCTGACATCCCTGCATCACGTCTGCTTCATTGCCAAGAGCAGTCAGTGAAGCTGGCCCAGGCGACATGGAGGACGCCGTTCTCCCATGAGGTTCGCTCCTGATGGTTGAGGTTAAAAATCAGGCGCATAATCCGGCAGACCCTGTCTCCTTTTGCATAACGTAATAAAGAGACAGCCGAACCAGTATCCATAGAAGAATCAAGACTATAGACCGAGCAAATGCCTGTCTCTTTATTAAAAACGTCCGGACCCATGGGTCTCTCTATTAACTGTTAGCCCTCTCAAGGACCATGCTCGTCATCAAGCGCTTGTTGTCTTCTCTCGTTATCTTCATTCCCTTTGGCGTCTACGTTTACGCGATCCAAGTCGCGTATGACAACACACAGATCAAAACAGAGCCTCTGAACAAAGCAGCCCTATTTCTTCTCGCACTTGTCGCCGGGTCCGTCACATACGACTTCGCGAAACACGCACTGTTCATGAGGAAGCGCCAATTCGAGAAGTTCTTTTCGAAGCTCATGGAAGCGTGGGTTGCAATCGTCGTCTTGGTCATCTTCTGCATCGCATCTGCGGTGCTCTTACACTACAAGGACACCTTCCCCCTGTGGCTAGGAGCGGCTGTCTATGCCGTGGCACTTGGTACGACGGCTTGGGTAGTTACATCGGCCACGGCAGCAATTGAGGCGGCCACCAAAAGGTGAACAGAGGGCTAACCCATCATTCCACCGGACCTACGCGAAAAGCCGCGCAGGCCGGTGAATTCAAACGTTGACGCTGTAGGAAAACCCCTTTGCAGCCAAATCGACGGAGCAAAAAACGGCGTGGAATTTCCACGCCGTTTTTATTTCATTGTTTGCAAAGCTACGAACATTTCTGCGGGATGCCCGATCA
>JBAVWB010000176.1:0-11179 GCA_049697615.1 Thiobacillus sp.
GCTCGATGTACGTCGTGAAGCCCAAGATGCACGGCCCGGACGAGGTGGCGCTGGCCGTCGAGACCTTCGGCCGCGTCGAGCAGCTGCTCGGCCTCGACCCGCTGACGATCAAGGTCGGGATCATGGACGAGGAGCGGCGCACCACGCTCAACCTCAAGGCCTGCATCGAGCAGGCCCGGGAGCGCGTGGTCTTCATCAACACCGGCTTCCTCGACCGCACCGGCGACGAGATCCACACCTCGATGGAGGCCGGCCCGGTGCTGCGCAAGGGCGAGATGAAATCCGCCGCCTGGCTTTGCGCCTACGAGGACTGGAACGTCGACATCGGCCTGGCCTGCGGCCTCGCGGGCCGGGCGCAGATCGGCAAGGGCATGTGGACCCAACCCGACCTGATGGCCGGCATGATGGCGGCGAAGCAGGCGCACCCCGAGGCGGGGGCCAGTTGCGCCTGGGTGCCTTCGCCCACCGCCGCCACCCTGCACGCCATCCACTATCACCGGGTCGACGTATTTGCGCGGCAGACGGCGCTGCGGCAGCGCGAACGCGCCTCGCTCGACGACCTGCTGGCGATTCCTGTGGTGACGAAGCCGGCCTGGTCGCCGGAAGACATCCAGCAGGAACTGGACAACAACATCCAGGGCCTGCTCGGCTATGTGGTGCGCTGGATCGACCAGGGCATGGGCGCCTCCAAGGTGCCGGATCTCCATAACGTCGGCCTGATGGAGGACCGGGCGACGCTACGCATTTCCAGCCAGCACATCGCCAACTGGCTGCATCACGGCGTGGTCAGCGAAACCCAGGTGATGGAAGCCTTGAAGCGCATGGCCCGCCTGGTGGATCAGCAGAATGCGGGCGACCCCAACTACATCAGCATGGCGCCGCACTACATCAGCCTCGCCTTCCAGGCCGCGCAGGACCTGATTTTCCACGGCCGGCGTGTGCCCAACGGCTACACCGAGCCGACCCTGCACCGGCGGCGGCGCGAATTCAAAGCCGCATTGCGCGGCGATTGAAGGCGCGCAACCGTTGACTCGGCGCGGCGATTGATGAATTGAAACCCGCCCGCTAACCTGCCACCCGCTGGTCATCCTGCTCGAAGCCGCGCCCGCTTTCGCCCAGGAGCACGGTGGCTGCGTGGCTGGAAACCGGTGGACTGTAGTAATGCCCCTGTATTTCGTGACATTGCATCTGTTGCAGCCGGGCAAGCTGTGAAGCGGTTTCGACGCCTTCGGCAACGACGTTCAGGTTCATGCCGCGGCCCATGGCGATCATCGCGTTGACGATGGACATGTTCTCTTCGCGGTCGAGTTCCTGCACGAAGGACTGGTCGATCTTCAGCGTGTGGATGGGGAAGCGCGACAGGTACTTGAACGAACTGTAGCCGGTGCCGAAATCGTCGATGGCGAGCCGGATGCCGGCGGCAGAAAGCCGTCCGAGCTTAATCGCGTTGGCCTCGAAGTCGCGCATCAGCAGGCTTTCCGTGATCTCCAGTTCCATCAGACTACCGTCCAGCGAATACACCTGCACCGCGCGCATGACGCTGTCGACGAAGTCGGCGCTTTCGAGCTGGCGCGCTGAAATATTGACCGACATGCGCACCGGCGGCAGCCCGGCCTTGTGCCATTCGGCCATCTGCGAACTGGCCTGGCGCAGCACCCAGTCACCGATGGGAACGATGACGCCGGATTCTTCGGCCACCGGGATGAAATCGGCCGGCGTCAGCAAGCCGCGCTGCGGATGCCACCAGCGCAGCAGGGCTTCGAATCCGCGCACCTCGCCCGTCTGGGCGTCGACCTGAGGCTGATAAAACAGCACGAATTCGTTGCGCGCCAGGGCGCGACGCAGGTCGGCTTCGATCTGCATGCGCTCGGAGTAGGGCGCCTGCATGCCGGACTCCCAGAACTGCAGGCGGCTGCGGCCCTGCGACTTGGCCTGGTACATGGCGATTTCGGCCTGGCGGATCAGGCTGTCGATCAGATCGCCGTCTTCCGGAGCGACGCAGGCACCGATGCTGACCGAGACGTAGATCTCGTGGCCCTTGACGTACACCGGCTTCGACAGCACCTGGATGATCTTGCGGCAGATATGCTCGACATCGCTGGGCGCCGCCAGGGTGGGCAGCAGCACGGCGAACTCGTCGCCGCCGAGACGCGCCAGGGTGTCGCCTTCGCGCAGGCACTGGCGCAAGCGCGCACCGACAGCGAGCAGCATTTCGTCGCCGATAGTATGGCCCAGCGAATCGTTGATCACCTTGAAATGATCGAGATCAAGGCTCAGCACGGCCAGGGGTTTCTGCGTGCGCTTGGCCTGCGCCAGCATGAGTCCCAGGTGATCGCGGAACAGCGCGCGGTTCGGCAGGCCGGTGAGCAGGTCGTGATAGGCCTGGTAGTGCACGGTTTCCTCGGCCTGCTTGCGCTCGGTGATGTCCTTGGCAACGCCGTAGCTGCCGATGAAACGCTGCTCGAACGGGCTGGCATCCTCATCGTACATGCCGGTGGCGGTCAGCTCGACGGACTTGCAGCGGCCATTCATCGGTCGCGGACGACGCATCCCCGGGTTGCATTTGAGGCGGATTTCGATGTTGCGTGCGCTGCGGTCGCCCGCGCGTCGTTCGTTGAAAATGTGTTCGGCGCGCGCGATGTCGTCTTCGTGGATCACCAGGCTGTAATGCTTGCCCAGCAATTCTTCGCTGCGATAGCCGACCAGGCTTTCGACACGGTCGTTGACGAAGGTGAAGCGGCCTTCGCAGTCCAGCGTGTAAATGAAATCGGGCGAACTGTTGACCAGGAAGCGGTGCCACTTTTCGGACTGCTGCAGACGCTGCAGGATATGGTTGTTTTCCATCTCCAGTTGCCGCCGCCTCAGGGTATTGTCGATGCGGCGCAGCAGTTCTTCGGGCTCGTAGGGCTTGCGCACGAAGTCGGCGGCACCGCCTCGCAAGGCGCGGATCGCCGCATCGATCGTGCTGTCGCCGGACACCACGATCACCGGCGTGTCGACCCCGCGCTCGGCCACGAAGCGCAGCACCTCGTTGCCATCCAGATCGGGCATGCCCAGGTCGAGCAGGATCGCGTCGAACTGCTGCTTGCCGATGGCGATCAGGGCCTCGCAGCCGCCGTGGGCTGTCACTACATCGTATTCGCGGGCGCCCAGCAGGCGGGTCAAGCCTTCCAGTATCAGGGGTTCGTCGTCCACCACCAGCAGGCGGGGACGCACCGGAAAACTGCTTACGGTGCTGCGCAATGGCGAGGAATCAATAGCGTCTGTCACAAAAACTCTCCTTGAGCACGGGTTACATTGACCCGAAGCGTGTTGTCTTGAGCGGAGCCTGGCCTTGCTGCAGCGTGGGCAGGCGAATCAGAAAATGGGTGCCTTGCGGCGTGCTGGCGCAGCTGAGCTGGCCGTTCATGCGTTCGACCAAGCCGCGGCTGATGGACAGGCCAAGGCCGGCATGATCGCCGCCCTTTTCGCTGGCCACCGGCTCGAACAGCCGCGATGCCACCGACGCCGGCAGGCCGGGGCCTGTGTCGGCCACTTCGATTTCAATCTGGCGCTGGCCATCCACATCGACCAGCCGCGTGGTGAATTTGAGATGGCCGCCTGCATTCATGGCCTCGACCGCATTCTTGGCCAGGTTGAACAGCACCTGTTTCAGCAGGTCTTTCTGCAATGGCAGCGGCGGCACATCGGGGTTGAGGTCGATCTGCACGTTGACCTTGTTCGGGGTGAACAGGGTGCCGAGCGCCATCCGAACCAGTTCGGAAACGACGCTGTTGACCGATACCAATTCGAGCGCTGTGACGGGCGGCGCGTTCTCCTCGACGGCAGTGATGCCGCGCACGATGCGCGCCACCCGCTCGATTTCGTCGCTGATGATGCTGAGATCGCGTTGCACCGCCGAATCCGCCCCCAGGCGATCGGACAGCAGGTTGACGTAATTGCGCATGATGGTGAGCGGGTTGGCCACTTCATGCACGGCGCGGCGCACCCGGTCACGCGGAATGTCGTCGGGCAGCACGACGGGGGCCGGCGCAGCCATGGCAGGCGGAGACGCCATTGCGGGAACGGGCCACAAGGCCTCGGCGCATTCGGCCAGGAGGAATCGCCACAGCGGCGATGCGTTCAGGTTAGCTGCCGCATCGCCTGCCACCAGCACACCCACACGGCCGTCGCTGAGCATCAGCGGCTGGCAAAGAAAATTCGATACCCCAAGCAAACGGGCAATCTGCTCGTCCGCCAGCGCGGCATCGGCCTCGCCACGCTCGAACGACTGGGGCGCATTGCGCGCCAGCGCACGCGGCAGGGCCGAATGGCCGTCGTCAAGCGGGATCGCCAGCAACCCCAGACCCTGGGCCGCCGGGATCAGCGCGCTCGGCCGCAGGCAGGCATCGGCTGCGGGCGCAAACAGGCAGGCGCGCTCGATGCCGAACAGCGCACGCAGCGCACCCTGCAACCGCGCAAACACCTGTTCGCTCGCGCCTGCATGACGGAAATGGCCGTGCAGCGCCGATTGCGCGGCCTGCCCGGCATACAGGCGGGCAAGCCGATCAAATCCGGTGCCACTCGTCTGCACCGTCATATCCGCCAGACCAAAACGTAGCGCCTGCTGGCGCGCCAGCATCTGGCTCTCGGCCAGCAGCTGGGCAGACTCGCCGGCACCGATTTGCAAAGTGGCGAGCGCAGCACGCACGTCAACGCTGTCCACCGCGTCGGCACGGGTCACCAGTTGATAGGCGAGCTGGACGATGCGCACCAGCGGGTGCGCGGCGCGTCCGCGCGTCAGCGGCGCGGCATGGAAGCGCACTGCGTCGGCCAGCCAGCCGTCGGGATCCATCCCGTCCAGCCAGTCGGCCGCATGCGCCGGCGGGCTTATGTCGGCATCGAAATAATCCGCAAGATTGTGGGCAAGCCCCGCCGTCCAGGCCGCGTCCGCATCCGCCACGCCGGCGCGCAACGCCAGCGCCTGTGCCAGACGCGCAACACCCACCGACTGCCGCCAGCTCACTGCATAGCCCGTCTGCGCCGCACCCGCCGCAACCGGCGCCGCCAGCAGCACCGCACGCAGCAGATCCGGCTGCTCGAGACCGAAACCCGCGGGCAACCGCTGCAAGCGCAACGCCAGCACGGGATCGAAGCGCACGCAGGCCGCAAACTCCGCCTGGGCGGCGTCGCCTCGTGTCAGCAGCTCAAGCGCTTCGGCCACCACACCGGGGGCACAGAGACAGGTTGTTAGCTCTGACTTCTTTAGTAAACTATTCGAAAGGTCTCGCATCTCATTGCTATATATAATGAAATTTGCTACACCGTCAATCATGAATTTAAAATATCTGGGCCGATACCCTGGTCCGTTGTTTTCAAGTTTTGGCCGCCATGTCCGTAAATCGCCCATGGTGTTACATTCCAGCCGACCTTCATTAAAGCGAATGCATATGAAAGCTGTACTGTCCGGATTGATTCTATTGTGCGTGCACGCCAGTGCCGCTGCAGGCGACGGCCGCGCCTTTGTGCAATGGAGCGACCCGATCGACGCGACGATGCCCGCCCAGCAGGATGCCTCCGATTCGGCGGCGATGCCGGAGTTGAGCGCGCATTCGGTGCTGGTGTTCGACCAGGCGAGCGGGCAGCAACTGCTGGCGAAAAACGCCACCGTGCAAACACCGATTGCCTCAATCACCAAGCTGATGACCGCGATGCTGGTGATGGACGCCGACCAGCCGCTGGACGAAAAAATCACCATCACCAAAGAGGATCGCGACACCCTCAAGGGCACCGGTTCGCGCCTGGCCATCGGCGCCAGCTACACCCGCGGCCAGTTGCTGCATCTGGCGCTGATCGCGTCCGACAACCGCGCGGCGCATGCGCTGGGGCGCACCTATCCGGGCGGGCTCGATCGCTTCGTGGCGACCATGAACCGCATGGCACGCGCGCTGGACATGCACGACACGGTGTATGTCGAGCCCACCGGCCTGTCGAGCGGCAACCGCTCGACCGCGCTCGATCTCGCCAGGCTCGCCAATTACGCCTACCAGAACTACCCCGAGATTCGTCAGATCAGCTCCACTGGCCACTACACCCTCGGCACCCAGCGCGTGGTGCTGAAGAAAAAGCGCCAGAAAGCGCGCGTGCTGTATCGCTCGGTGGCGTTCAACAACACCAACCGCTTCACCCGCGCGGAAGACTGGCAGATCGGCCTGTCCAAAACCGGCTTCATCAACGAGGCCGGGCACTGCCTGGTGATGCAGGCACAGGTCGCCAACCGCGATGTCATCATCGTGCTGCTCGATGCACAAGGCACCAACCGCCGCGCCGGCGACGCCACCCGCATCAAGCAGTGGCTTGAATCCGACCCGCTGCATCAGGTCGGCATCCGCCAGTCCCCCGCTTCGCGCACCTGATTTTTCACCCCGACGGATCGGGCTTTCATGGGCACTCACCCATGAAAGCCCGATGTCATTTGGGCGGGCCAATCCGCACCGGGTCCCACGCGACGGCGTTATGATGGGCGCCCCTCTGCCCTGTTCCGCACCATGTCTGCCGACCTCGCGCAGCAACTGCTGCTGAAAACGCTGTTGCCCCTGTCCCTGCTGATCGCCGCGGGCGGCATCTGGCCGCGCTGGCAGACCGGCATTTCGGTCGTCGGCCTGCGCGGCGAGATCAACCGGCTGGTGCTGAACTTCTTCGCGCCCATGCTCTTCTTCGCGGCGGGCGCCGCTGCCACGGTCGACCTCAGCATTTTGCAGGTGCCGCTGATTCTCGGCGCCACCACGCTGTTCGGCCTCGGGATCGCCGCGCTGGCGCTGTTCGCCACCCCGCTCGGACGCGGCCTGTCGCGACCGCAGTGCGGCGCCATCATGCTGGCGTCCGGCTTCGGCAACGTGCTGTTCTTCGGTTACCCCTTCCTCACCACGGTGTTCGGCGAATCCGGCGAGCGCTATCCCTTCTTCGCCGACATGCTCGCCACCACCCCGCTGGTGTGGTCGCTCGGCGTGTGGATTGCCTTCCGTTGCGGCAAGCACACCGAGCACGCCTCGTTCCTGTCGATGTGGCTGAAGCTGCCGCCGGTGTGGGGGTTCGCCGCCGGCATCGCGGTCAACCTTTCCGGCGCGGCGCTCGACCCGCTGGTGGAAGCTGCGCGCTGGGCCGGCAGCCCGACCATTCCCCTGATGCTGTTCGTGCTGGGCCTCACCATTCCCTGGCACGACCTGCGCCCCCACAAGGCCGTCGCCGTCGCGCTTGGCATCAAGCTCGCGCTGATGCCGCTGCTGGCGCTGGGCATCGCGCTGGCGTGGCCGGGCAAGCTCACCGAACCCGGCGAGGCGGCCATTCTGGAGGCCGCCATGCCGACCATGGTGATGGTGATTGCGCTGGCCGACCGCTTCGGGCTGGACACCCGCCTGGCAGGCCTCATCATGGGCTGGTCAACGCTGGTGGGATTGGTTACGCTGCCATTCTGGCTTTATGTGGTGAAAGGGTTCGCATCATGAAAATCGGATTCATCGGCAGCGGCATCATGGGCCGCCCCATGGCGGAGAACCTGCTGCGCGCCGGACACCAACTGTTCGTCTACGGCCGCCGCTTCGACCGCCTCGAACCGATGCTGGTCGCCGGCGCACTGGGCAAGGGCACGCCTGCCGAAGTCGCCGCCGAGGCCGACATCAGCTTCACCGTCGTCTCCGACACCACCGACGTCGAGCAGATCATCCTCGGCGACCGCGGCCTGGTGCACGGCGCCCGCCCCGGCCACACCATCGTCGACATGAGCACGGTGTCGCCCGCCGCCACCCGCCGCATCGCCGCCGCGCTGGCCGAACGCGGCGTCCACATGCTCGACGCCCCGGTGTCGGGCGGCGAAACCGGCGCCCGCGAAGGCACGCTCTCCATCATGGTCGGCGGCGAAGCGCCGATCTTCGAAAAAGTGCGTCCGCTGTTCGAAGTGCTCGGCAAGAACATCGTCCACGTCGGCGGCCACGGCGCCGGCCAGGTCGTCAAATGCTGCAACCAGATCGTCGTCGGCCTCACCTTCGAAGGCGTCGCCGAGGCGATACTTTTGGCGCGGCGCAACGGCGTGGATCCGGTCAAGATGCGCGAGGCGCTGATGGGCGGCTTCGCCGGCAGCCGCATCCTCGAAGTCCACGGCCAGCGCATGCTCGATTCCAACTACAAGCCCGGCTTCAAGGTGAAGCTGCACCACAAGGACATGGCCATTGTCATGGACAACGCCCAGGAAACCGCGACGCCCCTGCCCGGCGCCGCACTGATCGCCCAGCAGATGAACGCGCTGATGGGCGCCGGCGACAGCGAGCTCGACTCCTCGGCCATCATGCGCGCGCTGGAGCGCCTGACCGGCGAAAACCTCGGCAACGGCAAGTGAGCAGCCGCGTTTCATGAACGGCAAGGCGCCCCAGTGGATACATTTGCGGAACGACCTGAAACGCTGGCGGTGAACTCCAACGCGAGAACTTGAGACGCACCCCACTTTCAAGAGGGGTTGCGTCTGCCTTGCACACTACAACCTATTGGATCTCTACAGATCCAACTCGGAAACCGCCTTCAGGCCTTGGGTAATATTGGCCCGCGCGGCGCCTTCCAGCGCAAGCTGCAAACGAACTGCGCCCACGACCGCATCGCCCATGGTGGCAGTATGCGAGGTCTTGATCACTTTTCTCATCACGATGCTGTTGTCGGATTTTTTGACCAGCGACCAGGCCGTCTCCAATTCAACGGTAAAACTCGCGCCGAACAGTGGTTTTGAGGTGTCTGTCACGCTCACCGTCAGCAGGTAGTCACCACTTTTTCCCTGAAGAATATTTTTAAAGAGGCTGGATTTAACAATCGAACTTTCAATGGCCGCTTTTAAGTCCGCATTTGAGATGTTGGAGCTATCCATTGCGCCGGTTTCACTCCCTCCTTTGGTTTCAACCGAAACGCTAGAGGGGTGATGTTTGCTGACGGTCAAATTCTGCGGCGTCATGCCCTCATGGCTGGCAGGGCTTGCACAGCCCGCAAGATTCAGCACGGCAAGACTTGTCATGACCAAAACTGCGCGTTGAATAAGTGAGTGCATTTTTATTTCCCCTGTTTAAAAATGTTTTCGATCACCTCATCCACCATTTCTGTCGAGGACTTCCGCGTCAGCGAAGTGTGAAATGAGTTGCCAGTGGCCAATGGAAAATCGTTTTTGGGGTCACGAATCGTGATCGTCAACTCCAGCATATACATGGTGATATCCCACATCCACTTGTCCTTGTAGGTAACCATGGCATCCACGTTACTGGGTTTCTCGGTGCCATTTGTGACCGTATAACCGCGCGTACGGAGCTTGTCCGCGATTAGCGCATCGATGCCTCTGCCATCTGCATCCAGTTTGCTCACATGCATGGTCTTCAGGCCGGTCAGCGCAGCCGGACTTTCCACCGTCGCTGTCGCCCGATTGACCGCACATCCCGAACCCAGCGTTAGCAATACAACGCTGGACAACACCGCCAATATATTTTTCAAAGCCTTCTCCCTGATTGATGGACACAAGCCGACTCAAACCGGCACGAAATTATGTCAGAGAATCTGGGGTAATCTGGCGTCTTATTATCGGTTTTTACCCCCTTTTTACCGTTGCAAATAAAAGCATCAGGACGCTCCTTGGCCACGCTTCCCGCCATTCCCTGGAGTGCCATTTTAAGGAAACGTTTGAAGTGCCCATGATTGAAACAAATCGAGGAATTCAACACTCGTGAAGCTGGCTGACCCCACATTATTGCGGCAACAGGTTCTGATCGACGGCGAATGGCGGGATGCCACCGATAGAGCGCGTTTCACTGTTCACAACCCGGCCAATGCGGAAACCGTCGGCCATGCACCTCGCTGCACCGTTGCCGATGTCGAACGCGCCATCGAAGCGGCGCACGCGGCTTTTGCCGGCTGGCGCGACACCCCCGCCAAAACCCGTGCGCAGTTGCTGCGCCGCTGGTTCGACCTGATCCTGCAGCACCGCGACGATCTTGCCGCGATCATGGTGTCCGAGCAGGGCAAGCCGCTGGCCGAGGCGCGCGGGGAAATCGACTACGCGGCGAGCTTCATCGAGTGGTTCGCCGAGGAAGCGCGGCGCGTCTATGGCGACGTGGTGCCGTCGCCGTGGACGGACCGGCGCATGTTCACCTTGCGCCAGCCGGTGGGCGTGGCGGCGCTGATCACACCGTGGAATTTCCCTGCCGCGATGCTGACGCGCAAAGCCGGTGCGGCGCTGGCCGCCGGCTGCACGGTGGTGGCGAAGCCAGCTTCGCAGACGCCGTTCACCGCGCTGGCGCTGGCTGAGCTGGCGCAGCGCGCGGGCTTTCCGCCAGGCGTTCTGAACGTGGTCACCGGCGACGCGGAATCGATCGGCGGCGTGCTGACTTCGCACCCGCTGGTGCGCAAGGTGTCGTTCACCGGATCGACGGCCGTTGGCAAGCAGCTTCTCTTTCAAAGCGCCGGCACGCTCAAGCACGTCTCGCTCGAACTCGGCGGCAACGCGCCCTTCATCGTGTTCGACGACGCCGATCTCGACGCGGCGGTGGCGGGGGCGCTCGCCAGCAAGTACCGCAACAGCGGGCAGACCTGCGTGTGCGCCAACCGCGTGTTCGTGCAGGATTCAATTTATGACGCCTTCGCCGAAAAATTCGCCGCCGCGGTGGCGCAGCTGACAGTGGGCGAGGGCTTCACGCCGGGCGTGGAAACCGGGCCGCTGATCAATCCCGCCGCGCTGGAGAAGGTCGAGTTGCACATTGCCGACGCGCTGGCCCATGGCGCGACGCTGCTCACCGGCGGACACCGCCACGCGCTCGGCGGACAGTTCTTCCAGCCGACAGTGCTGAGCCACTGCACGCCCACCATGCAGGTCTGCCGCGACGAGACTTTCGGCCCGGTGGCGCCGCTGATCCGCTTTGCCGACGAGGCCGAGGTCATCCGCATGGCCAACGACACCGACTTCGGGCTGGCCGCCTATGCCTACACGCGCGACCTCGGCCGCGCCTGGCGACTGGCGGAGCAGCTCGACTACGGCATGGTCGGCATCAACGCCGGGGTGATCTCCACTGCCGAGGCGGCTTTCGGCGGCGTCAAGCAGTCGGGACTGGGGCGCGAGGGTGGGCGCAACGGCATCGACGAATATCTCGACATCAAGTACGTGAACCTGGGCGGGCTGGGC
>JBAVWB010000177.1:0-7734 GCA_049697615.1 Thiobacillus sp.
GAAGAAAGTTCCAGATTGCCGTGCATTTTCTTTGGAGATGTTTGTGAACCTGCCATTTGGCCAATTTCCTGCCCGCCGCCCGCGACGCATGCGGCGCGACGACTTTTCCCGCCGCCTGATGCGTGAGCACACACTTACGCCCAACGACCTGATTTATCCGGTATTTGTTCTGGACGGGCAGAAAAGGCGCGAGGCGGTGGCGTCGATGCCCGGCGTCGAGCGGCTGTCGATCGACCTCTTGCTGCCGGTGGCCGAGGAATGCGTGCAACTGGGCATCCCCGCGCTGGCGCTGTTTCCGGTGATCGACGCGAGCCTGAAAAGCCTGGGCGCCGAAGAGGCGCTCAACCCCGATGGCCTGGTGCCCCGCACCGTGGCCGCGCTGAAAGCCCGCTTCCCCGAACTGGGCATCATCACCGACATCGCGCTCGATCCCTACACCAGCCACGGCCAGGATGGGCTCATCGACGACACCGGCTATGTGCTGAACGACGAGACCGTCGCCGTGCTGGCGCGACAGGCGGTGGTGCACGCCCAGGCCGGCGCCGACGTCGTCGCCCCGTCCGACATGATGGACGGCCGTGTCGCCGCCCTGCGCGCCGCGCTCGAAGGCAGCGGCCATATCCACACCCGCATCCTGGCCTATGCAGCCAAGTACGCGTCCAGCTTCTATGGCCCCTTCCGCGATGCGGTGGGTTCCGCCGCCAACCTCGGCAAGGGCAACAAAAACACCTACCAGATGGACCCCGCCAACAGCAACGAAGCCCTGTGGGAAGTCGGCATGGACCTGCAGGAAGGCGCCGACATGGTCATGGTCAAGCCGGGCATGCCCTATCTCGACGTCATCCGCCGCATCAAGGACGCCTATGGCGCGCCGACTTACGCCTATCAGGTCAGCGGCGAATACGCTATGTTGAAAGCTGCCGCACAGAACGGCTGGCTTGATGAGCGAGCCTGTGTGCTGGAAGCCTTGCTGTCGTTCAAGCGGGCGGGAGCAGATGGCGTACTGACTTATTTTGCGCGTGATGCCGCTCATTGGTTGAAGAATGTCTGACTGAACTGCCGTCAACTTTCCCTATCAAGTTGCGAAGGCTTGTTGCCGAAATAATAGTCATGGCATTGCACCCTTTGTAACCATGAATACATTTCAATCATCCGGACGCCGGGTATGGAACATGCCTAAATTACCCAAGCTGCCTTTCGGGATTAAAAATCGCCAAGCGGATCCCGATGAGTGGGACAAGACCATCGTGGCCTTTCAGTCCCCCTACCGGCTGAAGGACCTGTGTATCGATCAAAGCCAGGTTGTAACCGAGGAGACCACGCGGGTCAGCCGTCAGGAATTCAAGGTGCGTCTCGCCATCACGGAAGACCGCCGCAAGTCGGCCAGCCTGTTGATCGAAAAGATGTACAGCTGGCGCGGTTATGAATCTGATGCACTGAATTCGGACCCGAACAAGATCACGCTGGTGGCGCACCATGACAACACCGTGGCCGGCACGGTGACGTTGGGAATGGACGGCCCCAGGGGGCTGGTGGTTGATGAGCTGTACAAAGCCGAAGTCGACGAACTGCGGGCCAAAGGCAGGAAAATCGCAGAACTGACCAAGCTTGCGGTGGATGAAAGCTCAGCCTCGAAATCGGTTCTGGCGGCGCTTTTTCATATTGCCTTCATCTATGCCTTTCACATTCACAAGTACACGGACTTCGTGATCGAGGTCAATCCGCGGCATGCGCTTTTTTACAAGCGGATGTTGGGATTTAACCTGCTCGGGAGTGAGAGGATGTGCCCGAGGGTGGGCGCCCCGGCCGTTCTGCTTCATCTTGATCTGGATTACATAGGCCAAAAAATCAGTGAGCTGGGTGGGGTCCTGCCGCCGCCGCCGGGTGAAAAATCGCTTTATCCCTATGGGTTTTCAAAAGAGGATGAACTGGGCATCGCGCAGCGTCTTCAGGGCGGTTGAGGATGGCCTGAATCAGGAAGATGGACGTGTGCTGCGGTCGGAAACCCCCGCTCCTTACGTCAAGCCTGGCAGCAGGCACCCGTAACGCCATGAGACAAAAACGTCATGAAGAAATGTAGGAAATGCCTGTTGCCGGCAGCCGTGCCCGGTTCAAACATCGGCCCCGATGGCGTTTGCGGGTTCTGCCACGCCCCCCAGTCTGAGCATTCATCCGTACGTCCGAACCCCGCGCATCGCGAAGATCTGGAACACACCCTGAAAACCTGCCGCCAACCGGGCCGCAAGGGCTATGACTGCTTGGTGCCGCTCAGCGGCGGCAAGGACAGCATTTATCTGCTGTACAAATTGAAGGTCGAATATGGTCTGAAGGTGCTGGCCTACACGACCAACATCGACTTGCCCGAAGTGGCCTGGAGCAATATCCGCACCGCCCTGGCCCGCCTGGATATCGATCACGTCGTCTACAACCCGGCTCCTGCATTCACCCGCAAGCTGTTTCGCTACCTGCTGCAAAACCAGGAAGCGCGCGGCGCCGTCTACACGGTGTCATACGTGTATGCCCCGCTGTTCGAGGGCGACGCCATCCGCCTGGCCATCGAGAAGGACATCCCGCTGATCCTGGCCGGTTATTCGCCCGGTCAACCCGAACCTGAACGCATGCTCTACGAGTTCTCGCCCAGGCTGATCCGCGAGGAAGACTGGACGCCGCCCCACCTCAAGGAATGCGGCGAGTTCACCGACGAGGAGCTGGGCCGTTTCTACAATCCGCTGCAACTGCCTGCAGATACGCGCTTTCCGCGCTATCTGGCGCCCTATCATGCGTGGGATTACGATCAGGACGAGGTCATGCGCAAGGTGGCCGAACTGGGGCTGGTCAAGCGCGGCCGCCATGCCAGCCCCATCGTCAGTAACTATCCGATCAACTGGCTGATGATGTATTCCGACCTCAAGCATTTCAACTACAACCCCTACGCGCCGGAGTTCTCCGCCTTGATCCGCGAGGGCAAGGCCAGCCTGGGCTACTGGCAGATCATGGCGCCCCTGGTTGATTTCATGATCCAGCGCAAGGTCCTGCTCGGCCGCGAGGTGAGCCGCAGCCAGAAATGGCTGGGCCTGACCGACGAAGACCTGCGCATCAACCTGCCCCAAGGGGCGTATGACCCGCCTCTCCTTCGCGGGCAGGGAAGCAATGCCCGCGCAGCCTGACACCGTCCCGGGCCGGCTCACGGCCCGCTCCGAGCTCACGCCGCATCAGCCTGCCTACTGGCAACGCACGCCCGCAGGCGACTGGACCCCCGCAAGCTGGAGCGAGGTGCAGGCCCGTGTGCAGAATCTGTCGCTGAACTTGTTGCGTCGCGGACTGCAACCGGGCGACCGCGCGGTCATCATGATGCCGACCTCGCCCGAATGGGAAACCTGCCATCTGGCCGTGTTGGCGATGGGCGGCACGGTCGTCGGCGTCGATGCCCACGATGCGCCCGAGAACATCCGCCACGTGCTGCACACCGTGCGGCCGCGGGCACTTTTTCTGGCAAGCGGAGAGCGTCTGGATTCGCTGAAGACCTTGCTGCCGGCCATGCCCGATTGGGTCGTGGCGCTGGATCCGGCGGGCAAATCCGGTATCGAGGCGTTGCAGGACCTGATCGCGACGGCCATCGACCCGGATTTCCCCCGCCCCAGCGTGACGCCGGACCACCTCGCCACCATCATTTTCACCTCGGGCAGCACCGGCCAGCCGAAAGGCATCGCCTACACCCATCGCCAACTCTGCCTGGCGGCAGACGCCATCCTAGTGCGCTTTCCGTCCATTCGTGAAGACGCCCGGCTCGCGTGCTGGCTGCCCTTGTCCAACCTGTTCCAGCGCATCATCAACCTGTGCGCCATCATGCGCGGCACCCCAAGCTATTTCGTCGAATCGCCGGCCGATATCGCCCAGCGCCTGCCCGAAATCCGCCCGGCCCTGTTCATCGGCGTGCCGCGTTTCTATGAAAAGCTGTATGCCGGCATCCGGGCTGAAGTGGCTAAACAGCCTGGGCCCGTCAGGCAACTGGTGCGCCTCGCCTGGCAAACCGGCGAGCGCTTTCGGCAGGCACAGCGGGCCGGCCGGTCGCCTGGCCTGCCGCTCAGCCTGGGCCACGCCCTGGCCGATGCGCTGGTGTTGCGGCGCTTGCGGCGCACCATGGGGACGGACCTGAAATTCATGGTCAGCGGGTCCGCGCCGATGCCGCCCTGGCTGCTGGAAAAGCTGCACGGCCTGGGCTGGCTGGTGCTGGAGGCCTACGGCATCAGCGAATGCGTGGTGCCGATCGCCAACAACACCTTGGAGGCCTACCGCTTCGGCAGCGTGGGGCGGCCCCTGCCGGAAAACGAGGTCAAGTTGGCCTAGGATGGTGAACTGCTGGCACGCGGGCCGGGCGTTTTCAGCGGCTATTACGAGATGCCGGACATCGACACGCCGCTCGATGCCGAGGGTTATCTGCATACGGGGGATTTCGCGCGGCTGGATGAGGACGGCTTTCTGTGGCTCACCGGGCGCAAGTCGGAAGTCTTCAAAACCTCGACCGGCCGCCGCATTGCCCCCGTCCCCATCGAGTCGGCCTTGAAGCAGTTGCCCTATGTCGAGCAGGCGGTGGTGTTCGGGCGCAATCGCGCGGTTCCGGTCGTGCTGCTGTGCCTCGACGCCCGCGCCCTGCCCGCGCCGCGGTTGAACACGATCGCCCAGGACATTGCGGCCGCCTGCAGCAGCCTGCCGGCGTACCAGCGGCCTGCGGGCGCCTTGCTGACTCGGCGCGGCTTCAGCATTGCCGCCGGAGAATTGACCAGCAACCTGAAACTCAAGCGCACGGTCATCGAGGACGGCTATTCATCCGAAATCGACGCCCTGTACGACCAACTGGCGCATTCGACCGACCATTCCCGCTGCCTGATCCAGGAGATTGCATGAGCGTTTATTTTCTAACCGGCGGCACCGGGGCGGTGGGCAGTGCCATCGTGCCTTTGTTGCTGGACGCCCCCGACACCCAGGTCAGGCTGCTGCTGCGGGCCGAGTCCGACGCCGCCCTGGCCCAGCGCCTGGAATCCCTGGCCGGCTTCTGGGGTTGGGCCGAATCGTCCGATCTGCGGGTACGGGTCAAGGCTTACCGGGGCGATGCCGCCGTGCCGAATTTTAATTTGCCCGATGCGCAATACGCCGAACTGGCTGGGGAATGCACGCACCTCATCCACAGCGCCGGCACGGTTCGCATGAATTTGTCGATCGAGGATGCGCGCCGCTCCGCAGTCGGGTCCGCCCAGGCAACGGTCGCGTTTGCACGCCGTCTGGCCGCTGCCGGGCGGTTGCAGAAGTTTGAATATGTCAGCACCGTCGGCGTCGCCGGCAAGCGTCCCGGCGCGCTGCCCGAGATATGGATGGACGAGCCGCGCGAGTTCCACAACACCTATGAGCAGGCCAAGGCCGAAGCCGAGGAAATCATCCGCAGCGCGATCGTCGACGAGGGGCTGCCGGTGACGGTGCATCGTCCGAGCATGGTGATCGGCGATTCGCGTGACGGCCGCATCATCCATTTCCAGATTTTCTATTTCATCTGCGAATTCCTGTCCGGCCGCAAGACCCTCGGCCTCTTCCCCGATTTTGGCGAGGTGCAGCTCGACGTCATTCCCGTGGACTGGGTGGCCGAGGCCATCGTCGCCGCCAGCCGCGATCCGGCGACAGCGGGACGGATCTTCCATCTCTGCAGCGGCGCGGATCGGGCGCCCCGCCTGGAAGCACTCAAGGCCACCGTTCGCGGCGCCTTCAAGTCCCATGGCATGCGCGTACCCTGGGGCATCCGCCTGCCGCGTGGTGGCTTTGCCGTCCTGGCCCGCCTGGCAACCCGCTTGGCGCCGGCCGCGCAGCGCAAGGCCCTGTCCACCCTGCCCATCTATCTGGATTACCTGGCCGACCGCCAGGGCTTCGACAATACCGAATACCTCAACTGGCTTGGCAGCCGCGACAAGCACCTGCCGTCGGCGCAGGATTACCTGCCGGGTGTGCTGGATTATTACCTCGGCAAGCGATATCCCGCTTCAGCCGGAACCTGAGCCGGCCGGCTCAGGCAGTTGGAACCCCGGGCGGGCGAAAGCCGGCGTGAGCTCAGTGTTTGTTGCGTTGCGGCGTGCCGTAGCGTCCGGGGGCAATCAGATTCTGCGGATCGAGCGACTGCTTGATCGACGCCAGCACGTCCTTTGCGACCGGGTTCTGGTCCAGCACCCCGGTCATGCTCATGGTCGTGGCGCGATAGGTCGGATAGCCGTTTTGCAGGAAAGCGTCGTGCATGTCCTGGTACCACGCCCGTGCGCGCTCCGCTTCGGCCGGGTCGGTGCGCTCATAGAACACCCCCGCCAGCACGATCACCGAGCGCGCGCTCTCGATGATCACCTCGACGAAAAAGTCGAACTCGTGCCGCGTAAAAATGGGCCGGGCCAGATCGAGTGCCTGCGTGACGTGGGTCGAAGTGAAAGGCACGACCGGCCCGATCCACACAAACCCGCATCGGTCGCGCGCCGGGTCGATATCGCTGACCGGCTTCTCCTGATGCGACTTGAAATACGCCTGACGCACGAAGTGATCCGTGGGAATCCCGCGGAAAAGATTAATGGCGGGAATCATCGCCTCGAAGAAGGCATCGGCTTTGCCCAGTAGCTTGTTGCCCAGCCGCGCCAGCAGGCGGAAGCCCCGACCCTTCCAGTTATCCTGCACGGACAGGCCGACAAACCGGATCAGGCCATAGCGTCCGATCAGTTGCTTGATCGAGCGTTTCTGAAAGCGGATTTCCTCGGGGCTGCCATACAGCCCGCAGCCGAAGGTCCAGCGCGCCACCCCGTACTGCTTGCGCCAGGCGGCCGCCGCTTCCTCGCTCAAATTGCGCCTGCCTTTGAGCATATCGTGCGGATACTGGGAAAAGATGCACATCATGGCGAAGTCATTGGCCAGGTGCGGCCGTGAACGCAACGCCCCCTTGAAAACCAGCCTGCGCAGATCGTCGATGAACGGTCCGAACTCCGCCTCGGACGCGGTGTACTCGAAGGCCGCAAAATCGAAGCGCTCCGGCGCCGGCATCAGCCAGATGCCGGTTTTCACCACGATGCCAAGGTTGGACTGGGCAAACAACCCGTCCAGATACGGTCCCACTCCCCACTTGTAGGTGTGGCGGATATGGTTGTTGCCCGTAGGGCCGCCGCCGGTTTCCAGCAGTTGGCCGTCCGGCATCACCACGTCCATCCCGCACAGACAGCCAAAATGGTCGGCGTAGGGCGTGAGTCCCCGGCCCTTGTCGAGCGCATTGCCCAGCACGCTGGCATATTGCGTCGTGCCCGCCGTATCGGCCCAGAACCCCGATCCATGCTCCTTTAGATAATCGTTCAACTGCTTGTAGGTCACGCCTGGCTCGATCACCGCGTAGCCCAATTCCTCATCCACCGCCCAGATGCGGTTCATGCGCGCCAGGATCAGGGTGATCCCGCCCGGGTAGCAGGCCGTCTTCTCGCCATAGCCCCAGTTCTTGCCGGTGCTCACCGGCCAGAGGGGCACGTCGAATTCCCGCGAGAGTTGCACCACTCCCTGCACCTGCTCGGTCGAAGTTGGGTACACCGCGACCGCAGGAATCTCCTGGTAGGGGATGCAGGTGCGTGAAACCGCTTCCAGTTCCCCGGCTTCCGCCATCACGTTTTCCGGGCCGAGAAGCGCCCGCAGTTTTTCAAGCAGGCCGTCGGGAAGGGGGTGTGTGGTCATGGG
>JBAVWB010000178.1:0-20139 GCA_049697615.1 Thiobacillus sp.
GGACAGCGCGACTTCCGGGTTCGGGTGCGTCTCGGCGAACACGCCCGCCACACCCGCAGCCACTGCCGCACGCGCCAGCACCGGCACGAACTCGCGCTGGCCGCCGCTGGTCGTGCCCTGCCCGCCCGGCTGCTGCACCGAGTGGGTGGCGTCGAACACAACGGGACACTGGGTGGCGCGCATGATCGCCAGGCCGCGCATGTCGGACACCAGCGTGTTGTAGCCGAAGGACACGCCGCGCTCGCACACCATGATCTGGTCGTTGCCGACCTCACGCGCCTTGTCGACCACGTTCTGCATGTCCCACGGCGCCAGGAACTGGCCCTTCTTGATGTTGACCGGACGCCCGGTGCGCGCGACGTTCTGGATGAAATTGGTCTGGCGGCACAGGAAGGCCGGCGTCTGCAGCACGTCGACCACCGCCGCCACTTCGTCCAGCGGGGTGTCCTCGTGCACGTCGGTCAGTACCGGCACGCCGATCTGCTTCTTGACCTCGGACAGGATGCGCAGGCCCTCGTCCAGCCCCAGCCCGCGGAAGGACGCTGTCGACGAGCGGTTGGCCTTGTCGAAAGAAGACTTGTAGATGAAGGGAATGCCCAGGCCGGCGCACAGCTCCTTCAATTGCCCCGCGGTGTCCATCGCCAGCTGCTCGGATTCGATCACGCAGGGGCCGGAAATGAGGAACAGCGGCTGGTCGAGACCGGCTTCGAAATGGCAGAGCTTCATTTGGCGTGCTCCTGTTGCTGGTGCGCCAGCGCGGCCTTCACGAACGAGATGAACAGCGGATGGCCATTGCGCGGATTGCTGGTGAATTCGGGATGGAACTGGCAGCCGACGAACCAGGGATGGACCGTGGCCGGCAGTTCGACCATTTCGCACAGGTCGGTGCCCGGCGCGCGTCCGGCCACCACCAGACCCTTCGCCTCAAGCTCAGCCAAGAGGGTGTTGTTGACCTCGTAGCGATGGCGGTGACGTTCGGTGATGTTGTCCGCGCCATACACCTCGCGCGCCAGAGTGCCGGCCTTGAGCGTGCACGGCTGGCCGCCGAGGCGCATGGTGCCGCCCAGATCGGATTGCTCGCTGCGCTTCTCGACCTGGCCGCCGCGGTCCAGCCATTCGGTGATGAGACCGATCACCGGATGGGTGGTGGCCGGCTCGAACTCGGTGGAGTGGGCGTCCGTCATGCCGGCGACGTCACGCGCAAACTCGACCACGGCGAGTTGCATGCCGAGGCAGATGCCCAGATAGGGCACCTTGTTTTCACGCGCGTAACGGATCGCGGCGATCTTGCCCTCGACCCCGCGCTTGCCGAAGCCGCCGGGCACCAGAATGGCGTCCATGTCCTTCAGACAGTCGGCGCCGCTGTTTTCAATCTGCTCGGAGTCGATGTAATGGATCTTCACCCGGCTCTTGGTGTGCATGCCGGCGTGGATCATCGATTCGGACAGCGACTTGTAGGATTCGGTCAGGTCGACGTACTTGCCGACGAAAGCGACGTTGACCGTGTGCTGGGGGTGTTCCAGTGAATGGACCAGACTCTTCCAGACGGTCAGGTCGGCGGCGCGCGCCAGGATGTTGAGCTTGTGGCAGACGATCTCGTCCAGCATCTGATCGTGCAGCATCGCCGGGATCTTGTAGATCGAATCGGCATCCAGCATCTCGATCACCGCCTCCGGCCGGACGTTGGTGAACAGCGCGATCTTGCGCCGTTCGTCCAGCGGAATCTCGCGGTCGGCGCGGCACAGCAGGATGTCGGGCTGGATACCGATCTCGCGCAGTTCCTTCACGCTGTGCTGGGTCGGCTTGGTCTTCAGTTCGCCTGCGGTTGCGATGTAGGGCAACAGCGTCAGATGGATGTAGCAGGTGTTTTCCTTGCCGTCCTCGAAGCCCATCTGGCGGATGGCTTCGAGGAAGGGCAGCGATTCGATGTCGCCCACGGTGCCGCCGATTTCGACCAATGCCACGTCGGCATCGCCCGCGCCGTCGCGGATATGGCGCTTGATCTCGTCGGTGATGTGCGGGATCACCTGCACCGTGCCGCCGAGGTAATCGCCGCGCCGCTCCTTGTCGATCACCGACTTGTATATCTGGCCGGTGGTGAAGTTGTTGCGCTTGCTCATCCGGGCGCTGGAAAAGCGCTCGTAATGGCCGAGGTCGAGGTCGGTTTCCGCGCCATCGTCGGTCACGAACACCTCGCCGTGCTGGAACGGACTCATGGTTCCAGGATCGACGTTGATGTACGGATCGAGCTTTAACAGGGTGACACGGATACCGCGCGATTCGAGCAGCGCAGCGAGTGAAGCGGAGGCGATCCCTTTCCCGAGGGAAGAAACCACCCCACCAGTGACAAACACATACTTCGTCATGTTATGAGCGGGGGCGGGTGATGGCGGATTCTACTCCATCCAACCCTGCTGCTCAAATGCGTTACCGGCTTAACTCACGGCTGCCCCGATCAGGGCCGGGTCTGATCGATCATGATCCTCACGCCGGTCGCACCCACCTTCACGGCGGCGACGGTGCCCTCCAGATCGCCTGGCTGCGCCATCGGGTTGCCGGATTTGGAAACGCGGGCCACCAGCATCACCTGTTTGTGCTGCGAGAGCGTGTTGCCGGGGTTCATCGCCGTGCTGTCGTCCAGTTCAAATTCCAGCGGCAACTGGCTGGCGTTCGCACGGATCGCAGCCACGGGCGGACCGCTCTGGCCCGGACGTGCAAACAGAAAAAGCACGTCCGTATCAGCGAGTCTGGATTTGAGCGCCGGGGCAATGTCGATGCTGCCCCTGATGGCAGCGCCCGGAGCAATCGACGCTGCCTTGCCGTCGGCGGGCGGCGGGTTGGGCAGATTGTCGAGACGGGTCATGCCGGTTTGGGCAAGATGTTCGGTTTCCTTCTGCGCAGCCAGGATGTCCTGGGCGTAGGGCGATTCCGGTGGCAGCAACTGGTACAGGCGTTTGAAATAAGAACCCGCCTGGGCATAGTTCTGCTCCTGGTAGGAATGGATTCCGGCCAGTTCCAAGCCCTTCATGTCCTCTGGATCGATCTCCAGCGCCTTCCGGACCCACTCCATGGGCCTGCCCGTCAGCACACGGTTGTTGGTGATGGCCAAGGCCTCGGCGTAGCCGGACAGCACCGAGGCATCCTGCGGCAACAGCTTGATCGCCTTTTCATACGCCTGCAGCGCTTCAGACCAGCGATCCATCGCCCCGTACGACTTCGCCAGCATGGCCCACGCCACGCCGTCATCGGGATTGGCCTGGGTTTTTTCTTCAACTTTCCGAATCAAATTCATGAAATCCGGCTCACCCGGGGCGGCACCCGGGGCCGTGGCCATGACGGGATGGGCTGGACCGGATTGCGCATCCGCGATGGCAATCAGGGACATGGGATTGCCCAGCCAGAAATACAGGCCGAAAGCGGCGGCGGGCAAAACGGCGCCCAGGGCGTAACCCAGCTTTCGACCGCTGACTCGGCTGGGCTCGGGGGTGTCGTCCAAGCTCAGGGCATCGTCCGCCAGGCGAGCTTCCAGTTCCTGCCTGGCGGTCTGAAACTGCGCTTCCGAGATCAGGCCGTTGCCGCGGTCAGCCTCGATTTCCTTCATCTGGTCACGGTAAACGGCAATATTGACGTCGCGTCGCGCGGCCTTGCCCGCCGTGGTCCGCGTGCGAAGCAGCGTGGGCAGCACGAAGGCGAGGGCAAGGGCGATGCAGACAACGGCGGCAATCCAGAACAGGGAGACGGTCCAGAACGGGTTCATTTTTCTTCCAAAAGTTGAGCAGCGGCGGCGCGCATTTTTTCGTTCATCGGGGCGACTGGAACGGCGCGGCGACGCCGCAGCGTCATGACCCAGGCGCCGCCGCCAATGCCCAGGAACAGCAGCGGGCCGAGCCAGAGCAACCAGGTCTCCGGCTTGAACGGAGGACGGTACAGCACGAAGTCGCCGTAGCGTTCGGTGAGGTAGGCGATCACCTGCTTGTCGTCCTTACCGGCCTTCATCTGGGCACGGATTTCCCGGCGCAGGTCTTCCGCCAGCGCGGCGTGCGAGCCTGCCAGGGATTCGTTCTGGCACACCAGACAGCGCAGGTCTTCCGCCAGGTTGACCAGACGCTGCTCGATGACCGGATCGTCCGCGTTGGGCAGCGCCTCTTTCGGCGCACTGGACGGCTCGCTGGCAGGTTCATTGGCCAGCACCGGCAGGGAGAAAGCCAGCAGCAGGGTCAGCAGCAAATATTTCATGCACCCAGCTCCTTGAGTTTCGGCTCGAACTTGTTCTTCCACACCTCTGGATTGATCGGGCCGATGTGCTTCAACCGCACGATGCCCGCCTGGTCGATGAGGTAGGTCTCGGGGGTGCCGGTGACGCCGTAGTCGATGCCGACGCGGCCGTCGAGATCCTCCGGCACGGCCACATAGGGGCTGCCGGTACGCGCGAGCAGCGACGCCGCCTCGCGGTCCTTGTCCTTCCAGTTGAGGCCGACGACGGGAATGACCCCGGTCTGTGCCAACTGCATCAGGAAACCGTGCTCCTGGCGGCATGACACGCACCAAGGCGCCCAGACGTTGAGCATCCAGACCCGGCCCTTCATCTCGGCCGGACTGAAGACGGCGTTCGCGTTACCCACCAGCGGCAGCGTGAAGGCCGGGGCATTGCGTCCGATGAACGGCGATGGCACTTCGCGCGGGTTGAGGAACAGACCCTTGGCGAAGAAACCGACGAGGACGATGAAGAGGACAAGCGGCAGCCAGCGCTTCATGATTCAGGCTCCCTGCGCCGCGGCATTCTTCGGCACGTCGCTGCGCTTGAGCGCGATGCGGTAGCGCTTGTCCGACGCCGCCATGAAGCCCCCCACCACCATGAACAGGGCGCCGAACCAGAGCCAGTTGATGAACGGCTTGTGGAACAGGCGCACGGTCCAGGCGCCCTGGTCATCGAGTTGTTCGCCCATGGCGACGTAGATGTCGCGGAAGATGTTCGGATGCACCGAGGCCTCGGTCATCGCCATCGCGGAAGCGTTGTAGACGCGCTTTTCAGGATGCAGCGTGGCCACCGGCTTGCCGTTCCGGCTGACTTCCAGCGTGCCGCGGGCGGCGCGGTAGTTGGGGCCATCGTGTTCGGTGGTGCCGCGGAAGGTGAAGGTGTAGCCGGCGAGTTCGGCGTAGCTTCCCACCTCCATGCGCACGTCGCGCTCGCTCGAGTAGTTGGCGACCACGGCGATGCCGGCGATGCCGACTGCCATGCCGAAGTGCGCCAGCAGCATGCCCCAGAAGCCGCGCGGCAGCGCCGCCAGTTTCTGCGGCAGCGTGCCCTGGCTGTATTTGAGGCGGTCAAGCAAGGCCGCCAGCACCGCCAGGGCGATCCAGGCCGCGAGGAAGAAGCCAAGCGCCGCCCACGGTTTGAAACCGTCCAGCGTCAGCGGCAGCAGCAGGCCGGTGGCGAGCGCCACCCCCAGCGCCCACTTCATGCGGGTGACCATGTCCGGCAGGCTGGCTTCCTTCCAGCGCGCGAGCGGGCCGATGCCCATGAGGAACAGCGCCGGCGCCATCAGCGGCACGAACACCGCGTTGAAGTAGGGTGGGCCGACGGAGATCTTGCCCAGCCCCATGGCGTCCATGAACAGCGGATACAGCGTGCCCAGCAGCACCGCCCCCAGCGCCGCGATCAGGATCACGTTGTTGGCCAGCAGCAGCGACTCGCGCGAGAACCAGGTGAAGCCGCTGCCGGTGATCATCTTCGGCGCGCGCCAGGCGTAGAGTGCGAGCGAGCCACCGATCACCACGGCGAGGAAGCCAAGGATGAAGGCACCGCGCGCCGGATCGGTGGCGAAAGCATGCACCGAGGACAGCACGCCGGAGCGCACCAGGAAGGTGCCGAGCAGCGACAGCGAGAACGCCACCAGCGCCAGCAGCACGGTCCAGGCCTTGAAGGCGCCGCGTTTTTCGGTGGCGGCGAGGGAGTGGATCAGCGCGGTGCCGGCGATCCACGGCATGAAGGAGGCGTTCTCGGTGGGATCCCAGAACCACCAGCCGCCCCAGCCCAGTTCACGGTAGGCCCACCAGGCCCCGAGCATGATGCCCAGGGTCAGGAAGGCCCAGGCCACCGTGGTCCAGGGCCGCGACCAACGCGCCCAGGCGACGTCCATCTTGCCCGAGAGCAGCGCGGCGATGGCGAAGGCGAAGGCGACGGCGAAGCCGACGTAGCCCATGTACAGCATCGGCGGGTGGATGATCATGCCCCAGTCCTGCAGCAGCGGGTTCATGTCGTTGCCGTCCATGGCGGCGGGCAGCAGGCGCTCGAACGGGTTGGAGGTGGTGAGCAGGAACGCGAGGAAGCCGACCGAGATCAGCCCCATGACGCCGATCACACGCGCCGCCATGTCTTCCGGCAGGTGGCGCGAGAACACCGACACCGCGGTGCTCCAGAAGCCGAGGATCAGCACCCACAAGAGCAGCGAGCCTTCGTGCGAGCCCCAGGTGGCGGTGAAGCGGTAGACCTCGGGCAATTGCGAAAACGAGTTGCGCGCCACATTCTCGACCGAGAAGTCGTTGGTGACGAAGGAATACGCAAGGCAGGCGAAAGCGAGGGCAACGAACACGAACTGCCCCTGCGCGGCCGGTCGCGCCACGGCCATCAGCGTGAGGTTGCCGCGTTGTGCGCCGACAAGCGGCAGGATGGCCTGGGTGAGCGCCAACAGCAACGCAATAATCAGGGCGAAATGGCCGAGTTCAGGGATCATGCTTTTTCCTTTTTATTGCCTACGGGCATGGCGAGTTGCCACCCCTGAAAATGAAACTCACCCTGCCCGTTTCCCTCTCCCCAACCCTCCCCCGCCTTGCGGGCGAGGGTGCGAACGAGTCGCTGCGCAAGTTTCACGTTAACGACGCCGACCCGAACCGGTTCGGCGTCTCGGGATATCAAAATCATTCCACCACCGTCAGTTGCGCCTTCTGTGCCTGCTCGATGGCACTGGCGGCTTCCGGCGGCATGTAGTTCTCGTCGTGCTTGGCCAGCACCTGGGTGGCGGCAAACAGTCCGTCGGGGCCGAGCCGGCCTTCGGCCACCACGCCTTTTCCTTCCTTGAACAGGTCAGGCAGGATGCCGGTGTAGACCACCGGCATCGATTTGGCGGTATCGGTGACGATGAAACGTGTGGTGAGTCCGTCAGCCTCGCGCCGGATGCTGCCCGCCTCGACCAGGCCGCCGATGCGGAAGGCGCGGCTGGTCGGCGCCTCCCCATTGATGACCTGGGTGGGGGAGAAAAAGAACACCAGATTGCTGTTGAATGCATTGAGCACCAGTGCCACCGCGGCCCCAAGGACGGCAACAACGAGGACGATCAAGGCGAGTTTTCTGTGACGTGGTTTCATTGCCATGCTGTTCCCAGATAACGAATTATTGCGGATCCCATGATTTCATGCGCTTGAGTCGTCGCCAGACCTGCAGGTGGTGGCGACGCAGCAACCAGACCTCCCCCACAATACAGAGCAGCGTCATCCCGAACGAGCCCCAGACATAGAGGCCATAACCGCCCATGGCCCAGAAGGCCTGCCAGCTTTCCCAGTTCATGCCTTGCCCTCCAGTACAGCACGCGCCCATTCGGTCCGCCGCTCGCGCTCGAGAATCAGCGTGCGTGCACGGACCAGGGCGACGGCGAGGGTGTACACCCAGGCGGCAAGCGCCATGATCAGCATGCCCCAAAGCATGGTCTGCGCCATCGACGGCGCGCGGGTGAGGCTGACCGAGGAACCCTGATGCAGGGTGTTCCACCATTTGACCGAGAAATAGATGATCGGCACGTTGATGACGCCGACCAGGTTGAGCAGCGCGCCGGCCCGGTCGGAGCGGCGCGGATCGTCGATCGCGGCCTGCAGGGCCATGACGCCGACGTAGAGAAACAGCAGGATCAGCTCCGAAGTAAGGCGTGCGTCCCATACCCACCACGCGCCCCACATCGGCTTGCCCCAGAACGCGCCGGTCCACAGCGCGACGAAGGTGAACATGGCGCCGGTGGGCGCCAGCGCGCGCGCCATGACGAACGACAGACGGGTATTCCAGGCCAGCCCGATGGCGGACCAGAAGGCCATGACGACGTAGATGAACATCGACATCCAGGCCGCCGGCACATGGATGAAGATGATGCGGTAGCCCTCGCCCTGCTGGAAGTCGGTGGGCGCCACGAAGAAACTGATGTAGAGGCCGACTGTCGCCAGGATGAACGCCAGGGCCGCAAACCACGGAACCAGTTTGCCGGCCAGCGGATAAAAGGTCGACGGCGAAGCGTAGTGGTACAAATTCAAAGGCTACTCCACAGAAACTTTAAGGGCCATTGCGCTCACCCAGGGTGCCAGCAACAGCGACATCATCAGAAACGCCCCAAGCAGCGAGAGATGCGCTTCCGAACCGGTGCCGGAGAGCACGCCCTCCACTGCGCCCGCACCGAAGATCAAGGCAGGCACGTAAAGCGGCAGGATCAGCAAGGTGATCAGCGCGCCGCCGCCACGCAAGCCCAGCGTCAGCGCGGCCCCGATGCTGCCAAGCAGGGACAGGATGGGCGTCCCGATGGCCAGCGACAGGACCAGAATCCACAGCGCCTCGGCCGGCAGATTGAACTGGATTCCCAGCACCGGCGCAATCAGCAGCAGCGGAATCCCGTTGATGATCCAGTGCGCGATCGCCTTGCCCAGGGTCAGCAGGGAGTTGGGATAAGGCGATAGCAGCATTTGCTCCAGGGTGCCGTCGCGATAATCGTCGGCGAACAGCCGCTCCATCGAAAGCAGCGCGGCCAGCAGCGCCGCCACCCATACCACCCCCGGCCCGATGGTCCGCAGCATGCCCGGTTCCGGCCCGACGCCGAGCGGAAACAGGCTCACCACCATGACAAAGAAGAATTGCGCGGTCAGCCAGTCGCCACGTCGCCGCGCTGCCAGCAACACATCGCGGCGAATGACGGTGAACAGGAATTTCAGCATCGCGGCCCATGCGCAACCACGCTAGCCCCCGACCGAGAGGATTTTGGGCGTCAGGCCGTCGAGCGCCAGCGGCTGATGGGTGGTCATGATCGCCAGGCCGCCCGCCACGATGTGATCGCGGACCATCTGCTCCACCATCGCCACCCCCTCGACGTCGAGCCCGGTCAGGGGTTCGTCGAGGATCCACAGCAGCGCGCCAGCCGTCATCAGTCCTGCCAGGGCAACGCGCCGGCGCTGGCCAAAGGACAACACGCGCGCGGGCAAATCCACGCAACGCGACAGGCCCACCTGTTCCAGCGCGGCCATGGCGGTCGCGTCATCCAGAACGCGGCCATCCAGCGCCGCCGCGATCCGCAGGTTCTCCATCGGCGTGAGATCGTCCTTGATGCCGTTGGCATGACCGATGTAGGCCATTTCACGGCCATATTGTTCATGTGTCTTGTTGATGGCTTCGCCACGCCAGCGCACCACGCCGGTGGCCGGCACAGACAAGCCGCAGAGGATACGCAACAGGCTGGTCTTGCCGTGACCATTGCCCCCCCGCACCAATAAAGCCTCGCCATGCCCCAACTCGAAACCCAGATTCTTGAACAACAGACGCTCGCCGCGTTCGCAGGCCAGCTCAATGGCAGTAAGCATACTTGGCATCATCAATCATGAAACAGCAGCGCGGAGCTTATCCGAAACGGCGACATTTAACACTTCATGCCCGCGGATCCAGGAAGGTTAATCTCTATCACTGGCCCCGAAACCCAAAGTCGGCTACAAGGCAGCCCAGTCACCCACGTAGGCCAGTGCAATAAATTGCATCCACGGTGCAAACGTTTACGGGTGAATGGATGACTCATCGCGACGATGGCGCAACGAAGCCGTTAACTTCGTCTGGTGCCGATACGGCGCCGAACTTATAGTGTGATTGAAGAACCGTAGCCTTCGTAATCCAAGGATTCATCGGGGCGATGGGCACAAACAAGCAAAAAAGGAAAACACCATGGCCATGACCATGCACGTGGACATCGTCAGCATCGAAGAATCACTCTTTTCGGGCCTGGCGGAATTTGTGGTTGCACCGGCGGAAATGGGCGAGGTTTGCATCTACCCGATGCATGCGCCGATGCTTACCCGTCTCAAAGCTGGCGTCATTCGGCTGAAAATCCCGTTCCAGACTCAGGAACTGGTCATTTATGTTTCCAGTGGCATATTGGAAGTGGTGCGCCAGGGCGTGACGATCCTGTCTGACATCGCCATCCGCGAAACAGACATTGAGACTGGAAAACTGGAAGAAAAAAACCGGCAGGCAGACACCGCTGTCAAAAATTACGTCAGTGCGCTGGAGTATGCAAGGCTGGAGGTCGAGTTAGCACGGTCTCTGGCCCAAATGAAGGGCACTGAGCGATTACTGAAAAGCAAGAACAGGATCTAGGGCGTGCTGATTTATTCAGCGCGTCCCTAGCGGAAAACCCGACCAGGGAAAGGACGGGGACCGATCTTCTTATTTCCCCTGACTGGCGAAAAACGCGGCGACTGCCTTGATTTCTTCGGCACTCAGCCTCTTGATGGCCTTGACCATTCTTTGATCGGTCACCGGAATGATGCCATCGCGAATTTTCAGGATATCCATTTCCAGATATTCGGCCCACTGGCCGTTGAGATTCGGCGTCTCGCCATCGTGGGAGGCACCTTTGTCGCCATGGCAGCCCGCGCAGCGCCTGGCCGGATTCTCACCGAGCTTAACCAGGTTGGCGTCCAACTTTTGCGCCACGGGCGTCCAGGGCTTCTTGGCGAAGTACGCCGCCAGCGCGGCGATCTGCTCTACCGAATAATCCTTGATCAGGCTGGCCATGGTCTCGGAATGGCTCACCCCGGTTTTCCAGTCAATCAAGACTTTCTTAAGGTATGACTCATGCTGGCCTCCGATGGAGGGGATGGCAGGGTTCTCCGAGACGCCATTGGCGCCATGGCAGGCATTGCAGGTTTCGGCCACTTCCTCGATCCTGTCCGCGGCTTGGGCCGAACCAAGAAAGCCCGCCAGTATCATTCCAAGTACCACGTGGTAGCGCATGACCATTCCCCTTTTGTTATCTCGCCGGATTGATGCAATTCTGGTTTTCACAGTGCGAAAGACACGCCCGCCATCAGCGTGTGCACCCCGCCGGAGAGCGCGTCGTAAACATCATCGTCATATTTGTCATACATGTAGCCGGCGCGCAGCGTGGTGCCTTTCTTCAGGCCGTAATTCGCACCCAGAATAAAGCTGTGCAGGGTGTTGTCGATACGTCCATCGACGGTGCCAGCCAGCTCCGAGGCGACCAGACCGCTGGCCACATCGCCTTCCGACACGGAGAAGGTGTAACCCGCATCCAGCTTGAGGCGGTCGCTCGCCTGCCAGTCGCCATTGAATGACAGCGACCAGGTGTCGACCTTGTAATTCGAAGTGTCCCGAATTGTGAAGATCGTTCCAGTCTCGTAGCGGCGCAGGCCGTTGCTGAAAAAGTAGGATTCGAAGTCGTTCTGCGTCCAATCAAAGCTGACACTGGCGCTGACCTGTTCCGCCGGCGTCAAATTGAGGGAGGCGCCCGCCGAGTGGAAGGTGTTGTCGACATCCTGATTTTGGGTCGCCAAAGGCGCGACTTTATCGGTAAGCGTGTTATTGCCGTTCTGCTTATGCTTGTAGTTGTAGTAGCCGCTGACCTGCATGCCGTCGGCCGCGACGTAACTCACCGCAGCTTTCAGGTTGAGGGATTCCTCAGGCTCGGTCACCAGGCCGGTCTTGTCAGCCCATAGGTAGGACGGCGTGACGCGCAGGGTTACGCCCTGCATTGGACGAGCAACCCACTTCGCATAGACCTCATCCGAAACCGTCTGTTCACGGTAGAGCGAGACTGCAGGTTTAAGACCACCCGCAGTGTCATTGAATGTCAGGTCGCGGTCGGTATCCTCCCGCTTCCAGCCGGCGGTAAGGGTGGACTTAAGGGGCAGCGCGCGCAAGGTGGCTGCCAAGCCGTAGTTCAATGACTCGATATTGTTAATACGCACGCCCAACTGCTCTATAGACGCTGGGTTGATGAGGTTCGTAACCGGGAAGGTGGAATCGTTGTCCCGGTCGGCATACTTGATGTGGCCTTCCAGGGCCAAGGTTGGCGAAACCCGGTGATTGAGATTGAGAAACGCATTCTGGGTGGAGATCTTGCCGGTGGTGTAGCCGTTAGTTGTCTGCCTAACAGTGAATGAGTCCTGATCCAGGATGGACATCCCATAGCCCGCTGCCACCGCCGTATCGCCGAAGGTCTTGGACAGACGAATAGCGTGGTTCATCATCGAACTGTCGGGGATGAAGTGCAATGGTTTCGTGGCATTTGCAACCGTCGCCCCAAATTCCCCCATCAGGAAGTCCTTGGCCAGGTTGTCGAACTTTTCGAAGCTGCCATCATAGGAAAACTGGAACATCCCGGCTGGCGAGGCGGTAAAGTTCAGCGAGACCTTGTTCATCTTCTCGTCGATCGGCTTGTCGTAGCCACGCCAGCGCAGTGGATTAGTGCCCGCCCCGAGGTCGCTGCCTCCCGCGATCCAGGTCGCGAACTTGTTGCCGTCCCGCTTGTAGCCATCGTAGTTGACGGACAGCGACGCCCCCTCCCCCAACACCCCGGGCTTGAGCTTCATCCCGACACCATAGGTCGTGCGATCGGTCTTGTAGAGGGTCTGACCGCCTGAGTCGTCGTTGAAGTTTGAGAGATAGCTGCTGCCGCCGGCCGTGTAGAGAGGATCCGTACCCCCCGTCGGAACCTGGTCAGGGCTATAGAGATAATCGATACCGCCGCTAGCCGAACGGTAATGGGAATAATAGCCGGTGAAGCCGAGACTATCCGTGTTCACCCACGCCTTGCCCCTGTGGTTGTTGAGACCGAACCCCTGCCGCTCGAGGGTCAGGATGTCCCGGCTTTGATCGGAAACGGTCAGGTTCAGGTCGAGATCCGCATAGAAGCCCGAATCGCGGTCGCCGGACCAGGCTTCCTGGGGATTGTAGCGCTCCAGGTACTGGGTGAAGTTTGCACCCGGGCCGTCAAAGTAATTGAAGTAATACAGCTTGGGGGTGATCTCCCCGCTTACCGTTGCTGTCGCGGTTTCTTCAGCATGAGCCTGGGCCATAGCAAGGGCCAGCACCGACACGCAGGGCAGGATGTACTTGATGGATTTGTTCGCTTTCATTTTCATCTCCTCCAGTTCGGTGCCGCTCAGAAACGCAAGTGCTGGTCGAAACTGCTACCGTGATGCGTGCCGTGACAAGCGGTGCAATCCCGCAGAGCGGCCCCGGAAACGCGCGCACCTGCCACTGCACCCTGAGCATGCCGGACGTCGGCCAGCGAGTGGCACTGCAGGCAAAGCATGGGCTGGGCAACACTGAGCAGCTTGCGGTTGGGCGAGCCGTGCGGGTTGTGGCAGTTGGCGCAGTCCTCGGCCGCTGGCGGATGCTCGAAGGTATGGGGGCCGCGCACAGCCTGGTGACACTGGGTGCATTCTGCGGTCTTGGTGGCCAGGTTGGTCTGCTTGCCGCCGTGCTGATCGTGGCAGCTGGTGCAGGTCAGGGCGCCTTCCTTGACCGGGTGATGCGATTTCATGTTGAAGCGGGCCAGCACGTCCTGGTGGCAGGTGGCGCACAACGCAGTGTTCTTGTCGCTGCGCCACAGCGACAGATCGAGGCGCTTGATGGCCTTGGGCGTGTGCATGCCATGGCAGTCGCGGCACTCAAGGCCTGCCTTGTGGTGGTCGGCGAACTTCCAGTTCATGCGCTTGGCGTCGTTCTTGTGGCAGGTCAGGCAGGCCTCGGCGTCAGGCTTCTGCGGCCGCTTGACGGGATTACTGGCTGTGGCGACTTTCGCGTGCTCGGCGGCGCCGGCATGGCAGGTTGCGCAGTTGGTTTTGGCATGGGCGCCTTTGGCGTGCTGGTCTTCCTTGTCGTCATGACAGCCATAGCACTTGAGCATGTCCCTGCTGTCGAGACCTGCAACAACCGCCTGGGCGAATGTCATTTCGGACAGAAGCGCCATGCCGACGGCCAAGGCGAATGCGTAGATGCTTTTCATTATGGGACCCCCCCTTATTTGCGTTGTTTACGGCAAAAGCCACTTTAAAAAACCTTGGGAAAGCACCCTGCCCCCTGTATTTATTTATTGACCGGTTTATTGCGGAACTTTTTTACCCGTCAGAAATCTCCAGGCACCCTTAGCAACAATCCTAGTACAAACAAAAGGATTAAAAAAGGGATGTTTATATCTTTTTTGTTGCCATGGTTTCAACGCAGCAGTCTCCCTGTAATTGCGTTGCGGAAAACCTTGTACGCGGAAGCTCACCCGCAGATTGGCGCCCCGTAATCGCAGGGCATTTGCAAGCAGGCGCTGCTCCGCAGCCCGGTCGTCAGACACTCAGGCGCCGCCAGGTCGCCACCACCGTATCGGGATTGAGCGACATCGAGCCGATTCCCTGCGCCACCAGCCAGTCGGCCAGGTCGGGATGGTCGCTCGGCCCCTGGCCGCAGATGCCGATGTATTTGCCGTGCCGGTTGCAGGCGGCGATGGCTTCGGCCAGCAGCTTCTTCACCGCCGGATTGCGCTCGTCGAAGCTTTCTGCCACCAGCCCGGAATCGCGGTCGATGCCCAAGGTGAGCTGGGTCAGGTCGTTGCTGCCGATGGAAAAGCCGTCGACATGCTGCAAAAAGTCGTCGGCCAGCAGCACGTTGGAGGGGATCTCGCACATCATGATCAGGCGCAGCCCGTTCTCGCCGCGCTTGAGCCCGTTTTCCGCCAGCAGTTTCACCACCGCCACGCATTCCTCCACCGTGCGCACGAAGGGGATCATCACCTCGACGTTGGAAAAGCCCAGCGTCTCGCGCACCTGCTTCAGCGCGCGGCATTCCAGCTCGAACCCGGGGCGGAACAGCGTCGATACGTAGCGCGCCGCGCCGCGCAGCCCCAGCATGGGGTTTTCCTCCTTAGGCTCGTAGCGCTCGCCACCAACCAGGTTGGCGTATTCGTTGGACTTGAAGTCGCTCAATCGCACGATCACCGGCTGCGGCCAGAATGCGGCGGCCAGGGTGGCGATGCCCTCGGCCAGCTTGTCGACATAAAACGACACCGGGTCGGCATAGCCGGCAGTACGCGCATCGATCTCTTCCCGCACGCCAGGCGTCTGGCCGGCATAGTCGAGCAGCGCCAGCGGATGCACGCCGATCATGCGCGCGATGATGAATTCCAGCCGCGCCAGGCCGACGCCGTGATTGGGAATCTGCGCGAACTCGAAGGCGCGCTCGGGATTTCCGACGTTCATCATCAGCTTCACCGGCGGCGCGGCCAGGGTTTCGCTCGCCAGCGTCTCCACCGTGAACGGCAGCTTGCCTGCGTAGACAAAGCCGGCGTCGCCCTCGGCGCACGACACCGTCACCGTCTCGCCGTCCTTCAGCACCGTGGTCGCCTCGCCGGTGCCCACCACGGCAGGGATGCCCAGCTCGCGCGCGACGATGGCGGCGTGGCAGGTGCGCCCGCCGCGATTGGTGACGATCGCCGCCGCGCGCTTCATCACCGGTTCCCAGTCGGGGTCGGTCATGTCGGTGACCAGGATGTCGCCCGGCTGCACCCGGTTCATTTCCGCCGGGCTGGCGATCAGCCGCACAACGCCCGTGCCGATTTTCTGGCCGATGGCACGGCCCGTGATGCGCACCTCGCCGGAGGCTTCCAGGGTGTAGCGCTCGCTGACGCCGTTGGCGCGCGCCTTCACCGTTTCCGGGCGCGCCTGCACGATGAAGAGCTCGCCGGTTTCGCCGTCCTTCGCCCACTCGACGTCCATCGGGCGTTTGTAGTGTTTTTCGATCGCCACGGCCTGGCGCGCCAATTCCAGCACCTCGGCGTCGCTCAGCGAATACTGACGCCGCAGGTCGGGCGGCGTGTCCTCGATTACGGTCTCGCCGTCGCGCCACACCATGCGGACGGCCTTGCCGCCCAGCTCGCGCCGCACCACGGCGGGAAAGCCCTCGGCCAGTTTCGGCTTGTGCACGTAGAACTCGTCCGGATTGACCGAGCCCTGCACCACGGTTTCGCCGAGGCCATAGGCGGCGGTGATGAACACCACGTCGCGGAAGCCGGATTCGGTATCCAGCGTGAACAGCACGCCGGAACACGCGATGTCGGAACGCACCATGCGCTGCACGCCGGCCGACAGCGCGACGTCGGCGTGGGCAAAGCCGTGATGCACGCGGTAGGCGATGGCGCGGTCGTTGTAGAGCGAGGCGAAGACCTTCCTTACATACCGCAGCAGGTCATCCTCGCCCTGCACGTGCAGGTAGGTTTCCTGCTGGCCGGCGAACGAGGCGTCGGGCAGGTCCTCGGCGGTGGCCGACGAGCGCACCGCCACCGACACCCTGTCGCCCAATGCGGCATAAGCCGTGCGCAGACCGGATTCCAGCGCGGCCGGCAGGGCGGCCGCCTCGACCCAGGCGCGGATCTCGGCGCCAGCAGCGGCAAGCGCCGTCACGTCCGCCACGTCGAGCGCCGCCAGCCGCGCGTTGATGCGCGCACGCAAATCGTTGTGATCGAGAAACTCCCAAAATGCCTGCGCCGTGGTGGCAAAGCCGCCTGGCACCTTGACGCCGGCACTGGACAGATTGGCGATCATTTCGCCCAGCGAGGCGTTCTTGCCGCCCACACGCGGCACGTCCGCCATCGACAGCGCATCCAGCGGGACGATATAGTCAGTTGAAGCCGGCATAATCCACCCCATGAAAAAACGCGTTGCATACTGCGTATCCGATCACACCGGCGTCACCGTCGAAGCGGTGGCGAAGAGCGTGCTGGCGCAGTTCCCTGCGCTTGAGTTTAGCCTGATTGCGCTGCCTTTCATCGACAGCCCGGAAAAGGCACGGGCCGCCGCCGCGCAGATTGCCACCACCCCCGACGCCCTGGTGTTTTCCACCCTGTCCGACCCGGCCCTGCGCGCCAGCCTGCGAGACAGCCACGCCAGCCTGTTCGATGTGTTCGACCTCATCGCCCCCGCCGTTGAAACCACGCTGGGCCAGGCCGCCACCCCCAGCGGCGGGCGCACCCACGGCATGGCCACCAACTACGAATCGCGCATGGACGCTGTGAATTTCAGCCTGGCGCTGGACGATGGCCTGCAACCGCAGCGGCTCGACCAGGCCGACCTGATCCTGGTCGGCGTCTCGCGCGTCGGCAAAACGCCCACCGCGCTCTATCTGGCCCTGCAATACGGCCTGCGCGTCGCCAACTACCCGCTCACCCCGGACGATCTCGAATGCGGCGACCTGCCCGAGATCCTGCTCGCCAACCTGCCCCGCCTGCGCGCCCTGACCCTGTCGGCGGAGCGTCTCGCCGCCATCCGCCAGGCGCGCTACCCGGACAGCCGCTACGCCAGCCTGCAACAATGCCGCGAAGAACTCGCCAGCGCCGAGCAGCTGTTCGCGCGCCACACCCTGCCCGTCCTCGACACCAGCCGCATGTCGGTGGAAGAAATCGCGGCCCGCCTGCGCAGCCAGCCATAAACTCCGTCTGCCGCAACGGGAAATCGGCCCCTCCACCCTATTTTTTCTGGAATAGGCGCCGTTAAATGACGATAGGGACAACCATGCTGGTCCGCAGGCGCCAGGCGATGACAATTTTTTCTCCAATACAACACGATGCAGCGGAACCACGCCTTCCCCATGCGTGCTGAAGCCGGCGTTGTCAGGAATCCGTCCGTAAGGCGCATCTCGCGCCCCACGGCCTGGAAGCTCGCCCTGCTGGCGGGCTTTGTCACGCAACTGCTGCTGATCGTGTTCGTCACCACCATCGGCCTGCAGCAACTGGGCGTGACCACGCACAACCTCAATCAGGTGGTCGACGTGCACATGCGCAAGCAGAACCTCACCCGAAGCATGGTGATCGATGCGCGCGAGCGCACGATGAGCCTGTTGATGATGGCCCAGATCGTGGATCCCTTCGAGCGCGATGAATTGCTGATGCAATTCCACAGGCACGGGGGGACATTTGTCTCCACGCGCCAGGCGCTGCTGGCGCTGCCGCTGAGCGACAGCGAGCGCCGACTGATCGAACAGCAAGGCGAGCTGACCCGCCAGGCCGTACCGGTCCAGAATCAGGTGATCGATCTCCTCAGCGTCGACCGCACCCAGGATGCGGCCAAACTGGTTCTTTACGAAGCCTACCCGGCGCAAAACAGAGTGATCGAAACGCTTGCGCTGCTTGATGCCGAAACCCAGCGGGCTGCGCTGGCCGCCAGCCAGAAAGCGCACGAAGACCACATGGCCGCGCGTTTATGGATATTCCTGCTCTCTGGCACAGCATTGCTGGTGGGGGTGTTTGTCGCCGCGGTGGTCTTATACTTTGCCGCCCGCATCAGCCGCGAACGCGAGCAGCTCGCCACCCACGACGCCCTGACCGGCCTGCCCAACCGCATGCTGTTCAAGGATCGCCTGGAGCAATCCCTGATTCGCGCAAAGCGGCATCAGACGCTGGTCGGCGTGATGTTCATCGACCTCGACCGCTTCAAGCGGGTCAACGACACGCTCGGGCATGCCAGCGGCGACCTGCTGATTTGCGAGGTTGCCCGGCGCCTGCGGCAGACGGTCCGCTCCGATGACATCGTGGCGCGGCTGGGGGGCGACGAATTTGTCGTGGTCATCAACGATGTGGTCGCGCTCAATCCCATCCTGCAGGTGGTCGAAAAGATGCTTGAGGTGGTGACCGAGCCCTACAAGCTCGACGGACGCGAGATTTTCAGCAGCTGCAGCATCGGGGTCAGCGTTTTCCCGAATGACGGCACCACATCCAGCGACCTGCTGAAGCACGCCGACACCGCGATGTACCACGCCAAGAACAACGGCAGAAACCGTTTCCAGCTCTACAACGCGGCGATGAACGCGATGGCCGAGGAGCGGCTACAGATCGAGACCGACCTGCATTACGCGAAAGAGCGGGGCGAATTCATCTTCCACTACCAGCCGCAACTCAACCTGGAGAGCGGACGCATCCACGCCGTCGAAGCGCTGATCCGCTGGCAGCACCCAAAAAGAGGCCTGCTCGCCCCGGCGGATTTTCTCGGCATGCTGGAAGAAACCGGCGAAATCGTCAGCGTCGGCCGCCTGCTTCTGCTGGCTGCCTGCCAGCAGACCGCGCGCTGGCATGCCGCCGGTTTCCCCGATCTGGAAGTTGCCGTCAATCTTTCGGGCAAGGAGTTCTGGCACGACACCCTGATCGACAACGTTCGCGACGCGCTGGTGCAATCCGGCCTGCCGCCGCAATCCCTGCAGCTCGAACTGACCGAAGGCATTTTCATGGACGACGTCGACACGGCGGTGGACCGGATACAGGCCCTTAAGGCGCTGGGGATTTCCGTCTCCGTCGACGACTTCGGCACCGGCTATTCGTCCCTGGCCCACCTGAAGCGGTTCCCGCTCGACGTGCTGAAAATCGACCGCTACTTCGTCAAGGACATCCACCTGGCGCCAGCCAACGAAGCCCTCGTCAGCTCCATTCTCGCCCTGTGCAGGGGACTGGATCTCGGCACCGTCGCCGAAGGCATCGAGAACCGGGAACAACTCGAATCGCTGCGCAATCTCGGCTGCCAGATCGTGCAGGGCTATTTCATCAGCCGGCCGGTTCCTGCGGAAGACATTTTCGCGCTGCTGGACCGCGACTGGCTGCAGGAATTCGGCCAGCCGCAAGAAGAAGCTGCCCGCCAGGGCATCGCGGTTTAGCGCCTGCGCTGCCGCACCGCTTCGAACACCGCCACCGCCAGCGCCGCCGACGCATTCAGCGACTCGATCCGGCCTGCCATCGGGATGTGCGCGCACCGCGTCGCCGCCCCGCACACTGCTGCCGACAAGCCCGCGCCTTCGTTGCCGGCGATGAGCGCAAGCGGGCCATTGAGATCGAGCGCATAGAAGTCGCTGTCCTCCGCCAGCGCCAGCGCAATGCTCTGGCCGGAAAACCCATTCAGCCACGCCACCAGATCAATGCCCTGCTGCATCGGCAGCACGAACTGCGCGCCCTGCCCGCCACGCAGCGCCTTCGGCGACCACGGGTCGTGGCAGCCCTTCGACAGCACCGCCAGCGTGGCGCCCGCCGCCGCGCCGGTGCGCAGCATGGCGCCGAGGTTGCCGGGGTCCTGGAT
>JBAVWB010000179.1:0-4662 GCA_049697615.1 Thiobacillus sp.
CGGCATAACCGGCCAGGTGGACGATCTTGTCGGTGTGGCCGCCGCTTTCGTCGAGCGCGGGCGGGCCGAGCGAGAAGACGAGGGTGAGGGCGACGCCGATCCAGCCGCCCAGCCGCCACAGCCGTTGCACCGTCATTCCGGTCTCGACCCGGAATCCAGCGTATTGCCAGCAATTGCCTGCTTCGCGCGCTGCTGGATACCGGCGTTCGCCGGTATGACGCCGGTAAGGGGTGTTTGTTGAGGGCCGGTCATGCCTGGCGTTGCGCCCAGCGCAGCATGACGACGCCGGCGACGACCATCGGCAGGGAGAGCCATTGCCCCATGGAGAGCCCCAAGCCCAGCAGACCAAGGAAGGCGTCGGGCTCGCGGGCGAATTCGGCGAGGAAGCGGAACGCCCCGTAGCCGATGAGGAACACGCCGGAGACGGCGCCGAGCGGGCGCGGCTTGCTGGAAAACCACCACAGGATGACGAACAGCAGCAGGCCTTCGCCGGCGAACTGGTAGAGCTGCGAGGGGTGGCGCGCAATGCCGTCGCCTGCCTGCGGAAACACCATGCCCCAGGGCAGGTCGGTGGCGCGTCCCCACAGTTCGCCGTTGATGAAGTTGCCGAGCCGCCCGGCGGCCAGGCCCAGCGGCACCAGCGGGGCGATGAAATCGGTGACGGCGAGCCAGCGCAGCTTGTGCCGGTGCGCGAACAGCATCATGGCGACGAGCACGCCGAGGAAGCCGCCGTGGAAGCTCATGCCGCCTTCCCACAGCTTGATGATGTCGAGCGGGTGCGCGAGGTATTCCGCCGGCTTGTAGAACAGCACGTAGCCGAGCCGGCCGCCCAGGATGACGCCGAGCACGCCGTAGAACAGCACGTCGTCGAGCATTTTCGCGTTCCAGCCGGTCCACGGCCGGTGTGCGACGCACCAGCGCCCGAGCAGGATCACCTGCAGGAAGGCGAGGAGGTACATCAGGCCATACCAGTGGATGGCGATGGGGCCGAGCTGCAGGGCGACGGGATCGAATTGCGGATGAACGAGCATGAAGGGAAAGGGGTCAGAGGGAGGGAAAGGGCGGGTAAAATATCCGGCTGATTATAGATTGCCCGAGTGACCATCATGCCTGACTACCGTTCCTGGACTACCACCCGCGGCCGCAACATGGCCGGTGCCCGTGCGCTGTGGCGCGCCACCGGCATGAAGGATGGCGACTTCAACAAGCCCATCATCGCGATCGCCAACTCGTTCACCCAGTTCGTCCCCGGCCACGTGCACCTGAAGGACATGGGCCAGCTGGTCGCGCGCGAGATCGAGGCGGCCGGCGGCGTGGCGAAGGAATTCGACACCATCGCGGTCGACGACGGCATCGCGATGGGCCACGGCGGCATGCTGTATTCGCTGCCTTCGCGCGACCTCATCGCCGACTCGGTCGAGTACATGGTCAACGCGCATTGCGCCGACGCGCTGGTGTGCATTTCCAACTGCGACAAGATCACGCCGGGGATGCTGATGGCCGCGCTGCGGCTGAACATCCCGACGGTGTTCGTGTCCGGCGGGCCGATGGAAGCGGGCAAGGTGGTGTGGGACAAGCAGGTCATCAAGCTCGACCTGGTCGACGCCATGGTGTCGGCGGCCGATGCCAAGTTCAGCGACGAGAAGGTCGAGCAGCTGGAGCGCTCGGCGTGCCCCACCTGTGGCTCGTGCTCGGGCATGTTCACCGCCAACTCGATGAACTGCCTGACCGAGGCGCTGGGCCTGTCCCTGCCCGGCAACGGCTCGATGCTGGCGACCCACGCCGACCGCAAGAACCTCTTCCTCGCCGCCGGCCGCCTGATCGTGAAGAACGCCCGCCGCTATTACGAGGACGGCGACACCAGCGTGCTGCCGCGCGCGATCGCCAGCTTCGACGCCTTCGAAAACGCCATCGCGCTCGACATCGCCATGGGCGGCTCGACCAACACCGTGCTGCACCTGCTGGCCGCCGCGCACGAGGCCGGCGTCGATTTCACGATGAAGGACATCGACCGCATGAGCCGCCGCGTGCCGCACCTGTCGAAGGTTGCGCCGTCGATCCAGACCTATCACATGGAAGACGTGCACCGCGCCGGCGGCGTGATGGCGATTCTCGGCGAACTGGAGCGCGGCGGGCTGGTCCACCGCGAGGTGCCGACCGTGCTGATGAAAACGCTGGGCGAGCAGATCGACGTCTACGACATCCGCCGCACCACCGACAAGGACGTGAAGAACTACTTCCGCGCCGCGCCCGGCGGCGTGCCGACGCAGACCGCGTTCTCGCAGGACCGCCGCTTCGCCAGGCTCGACGACGACCGCGTGAACGGTTGCATCCACGACATCGAGCACGCCTACTCGAAGGACGGCGGGCTGGCCGTGCTGGTCGGCAACCTCGCGCTTGACGGCTGCATCGTCAAGACCGCCGGCGTCGACGAACACATCCTCAAATTTTCCGGTCCGGCGCGCGTGTTCGAATCGCAGGACGCCGCGGTCGAGGCCATTCTCGGCGACAGGATCGTCGCCGGCGACGTGGTGGTGATCCGCTACGAAGGTCCGCGCGGCGGCCCCGGCATGCAGGAAATGCTGTACCCGACCAGCTACATCAAATCCAAGGGCCTGGGCAAAGCCTGCGCGCTGGTGACCGACGGCCGCTTTTCCGGCGGCACCTCGGGTCTCTCGATCGGCCACGCCTCGCCGGAGGCCGCAGAAGGCGGCAACATCGGCCTGGTCGAAGAAGGCGACACGATCGAGATCGATATCCCCAAGCGCAGCATCAACGTCGCGCTGAGCGAGGCCGAACTCGCGCGCCGCCGCGCCGCGATGGACGCGAAGGGCGCGCAGGCCTGGAAGCCGGTCAACCGGGTGCGCGAGGTCTCGGCCGCGCTGCGTGCCTATGCGGCGATGACGACGTCGGCCGCGTTCGGTGCGGTGCGCGACGTCAGCCAGGTCGAACATCCAACCGCGGCGCAGGAACACGCCGACCCGCTGGCACGCTTTGCCATCCCCGGCCAGCTGGGCTTCCGCATCGGGGCAGGCGGCCTGACCTACGCCGACATCGACAACCACGGAGGCCGCGCGACGATCTGCCTGCAGGGCGCGCACGTGGTGAGCTTCCGGCCCAAGTCGCAGCCGGAACCGGTGGTGTGGGTGTCCGACGCCGCCAAGTTCGCGCCGGGCAAATCCATCCGCGGCGGCGCGCCGGTGTGCTGGCCGTGGTTCGGCGCGCATGACGCCGAATCCGGCTACCCCGCGCACGGCTTCGCGCGCACGGTGCCGTGGACCGTCATCGGCAGCCGCAAGCGCAACGACGCCAAAACCGAGATCACCCTGCAGTTGGTCGACAGCGAGCAGACCCGCGCGCAATGGCCGCACCCCTCGCGGCTGACGCTGACCGTGGTGGTGAGCGACAAGCTCGAGATGCGGCTGGCCACCACCAACACCGGTGATGCTTCAGTGAAGATCGGCGAGGCACTGCACACCTACCTGCACATCAGCGACATCGGCGCGGTGAGCGTTACCGGCCTCGAAGGCAGCGACTACCACGACAAGGTCGACAACTTCGCGCGCAAGAAGCAGCGCGGCGACATTGCGTTCAATGGCGAGGTCGACCGTGTCTACGTCGACACGCCGGCCGACTGCGTCATCGTCGACGCCGGACTCAAGCGCCGCATCCGCATCGCCAAGACCGGTTCGCTGTCCACCATCGTGTGGACGCCGTGGACCGAGAAAGCCGAAAAGATGGGCGACATGGGCCGCGGCAAATCGGGTGCGGGCTGGCGCGAAATGGTCTGCGTCGAGTCGGCCAACGCGATGGACAACGTCGTCACCGTGGCGCCGGGCGAGACACACACGCTGGCGGTGACGTACAGCGTGGAGGCACTGTAGTTTTTTATCCGCGAAGGACGCGAAGAGACACGAAGGAAAACCCGACTACCACTTAGGGTTTCGATGAATTTCTTCGCGTTCCTTCGCGTACTTCGCGGACAAGGATTCTTTCAAAAGGGAGACAGCATGCGCGTGATACTGGTGGCGAACCCCAAAGGCGGCAGCGGAAAATCCACGCTGTCGATCAACCTGGCCGGCTATCTGGCGTCAACGGGCAAGCGTGTGGCGATGCTGGATCTCGACCGCCAGAAATCCGCCACCCAGTGGCTGGCGATGCGCGCCGGGGGGCTGCCTGAGATCGCGCTGCTGCGCGAAGGGCAAAAAGGCAGCAGCGACTGGCTGGTGATCGATTCACCCGCCGGGCTGCATGGGAAGAATCTGGAGCGTGCGCTGAAGCTGGCGCACAAGGTGGTGGTGCCGATCGCGCCATCTTTATTCGACATTCGCGCCAGCCAGGAATTTCTGGCTGCGCTGCATGCCGAAAAAGCGGTGCGCAAGGCGCACGCCTTCGTCGGCGTGGTCGGCATGCGGGTCGATCCGCGTACCCGCGCCGGGGTCACTCTGGAGCAGTTCATGGGCCAGCAGGACCTGCCGGTGCTGGCGCATCTGCGCAACACCCAGCATTACGTCAACGCCGCGTTCGAGGGCAAGAGCCTGTTCGACCTGCCGCCCCATATCGCCGAGCGCGATATCGAGCAGTGGCAGGGTTTGATTGCCTGGCTGGACCGCTGACGCCACCCCTGTAGGAGCACCCGCCAGGGGTAGGCCGTGGGTGTTA
>JBAVWB010000180.1:0-8020 GCA_049697615.1 Thiobacillus sp.
ATATACGCACGTCAATCGCGGCGAGGGCGCCGCTCCCGCAAAACAAAACCGCCCTGCACTATAGCGTGCAGGGCGGTTGGGGGTGAAGCCCAAGATGCTTAGAGGATCAACGGCACGATCAGCAGTGCGACGATGTTGATGATCTTGATCAGCGGGTTGACGGCGGGGCCGGCGGTGTCCTTGTAGGGATCGCCCACGGTGTCGCCGGTGACGGCGGCCTTGTGCGCGTCAGAGCCCTTGCCGCCGAAGTTGCCTTCCTCGATGTACTTCTTGGCGTTGTCCCATGCACCGCCGCCGGTGGTCATCGAGATGGCCACGAAGATGCCGGTGATGATGGTGCCGACCAGCACGCCGCCCAGGGCCTGCGGGCCGAGGGTGAGGCCGACGATGACGGGCACCGCGACCGGCAGCAGCGAGGGCACGATCATTTCCTTGATCGCGGCCTTGGTCAGCATGTCGACGCAGGTGCCGTATTCGGGCTTGGCCGTGCCTTCCATGATGCCGGGGATGCTCTTGAACTGGCGGCGCACTTCCACCACCACGGAACCGGCGGCGCGGCCGACCGCTTCCATGCCCATCGCGGCGAACAGGTAGGGCACCATGCCGCCGATGAAGAGGCCGATGATGACCATGTGGTTGGACAGGTCGAAGGTCATGGCCTGGGCAAGCGGGTCGGTCAGCAGCGCCTTGGCATTGATCGCATGCGTGTAGTCAGCGAACAGCACCAGCGCGGCCAGGCCGGCGGAGCCGATGGCATAGCCCTTGGTGACGGCCTTGGTGGTGTTGCCCACGGCGTCGAGCGGGTCGGTGATGTTGCGGATGCTGTCCGGCAGGCCGGCCATTTCGGCGATGCCGCCGGCGTTGTCGGTGATCGGGCCGTAGGCGTCGAGCGCGACGATGATGCCGGCCATCGACAGCATCGAGGTAGCGGCAATCGCAATGCCGTACAGGCCAGCCAGCGCGTAGGCGCCCCAGATGGCAGCACAAACAGCCAGCACCGGCAGTGCGGTGGATCGCATCGACACGCCGATACCCGCAATCACGTTGGTGCCGTGGCCCGTGGTGGAGGCTTGAGCGATATGGCGCACCGGGCCGTATTCCGTGGCGGTGTAGTACTCCGTGATGACCACCATGGCGGCGGTCAGCGCCAGGCCGATCAGGGTGGTGAAGTACAGGTTCAGCGAGGTCACCAGCTCGCCGCCGATCATCACGCCCTCGCCCAGCATCCAGTGGGTGATGGGATAGAACGCGACCGCAGCCAGCACGCCCGACACGATCAGGCCGCGATACAGCGCGTTCATGATCTTGCCGCCCTCACGCGCCTTGACGAAGTAGGTGCCGACGATGGAAGCGATGATGGAGAAGCCGCCCAGCACCAGCGGATAGATCACCGCTTCGGGCGAACCGGTGATCAAGAGGCCGCCCAAGAGCATGGTGGCGATGATGGTGACGGCGTAGGTCTCGAACAGGTCGGCGGCCATGCCGGCGCAGTCACCGACGTTGTCGGCGATCACCGCCGGGTTGCGCGGGTCGTCTTCGGGGATGCCGGCTTCGACCTTGCCCACCAGGTCGGCTCCGACGTCGGCGCCCTTGGTGAAGATGCCGCCGCCGAGTCGGGCGAAGATGGAAATCAGCGAGCCGCCGAAGGCCAGGCCGACCAGTGCGTGCGTCGCGGCTTCGGTGGTTTCGCCCAGCACCAGGGTAAGCACGGCGTAGTAGCCGGCCACGCCGAGCAGGCCGAGGCCCACCACCAGCATGCCGGTGATGGCGCCGCCCTTGAAGGCGACGTTGAGCGCGGCGTTGAGGCCTTCGGAGGCGGCCTGCGCGGTGCGCACGTTGGCGCGCACCGAGACGTTCATGCCGATGTAGCCGGTGAGGCCGGACAGCACGGCGCCGAGCGCGAAGCCGACTGCGGTTTGCCAGCCGAGGGTGGCAAAAATCGCGATCAGCAGGATCACGCCGACGATGCCGATGGTGGTGTATTGCCGGTTCAGATAGGCGGAAGCGCCTTCCTGCACGGCCGCTGCGATTTCGCGCATGCGGTCGTTGCCGGTCGGCAGGCCCAGAATCCATTTGATCGAGATGATCCCGTAGAGCAGTGCGAGCACCGCCGCCACGAGGGCAAACAGCAAGCCTTCATTCATTATCTTTTCTCCTCAAAACCCCAAAAAAAACGGCAGCTTGCGCCACCGTTCCCGAACTACTTCCTGCCCATCGCGAGCCCGCCCTCGAACCGCGTGCCCGGCTCGAACCCGAAAATCCGGTCGAGCTCCAATTCCCGTATGAGTTGATCGACCGCATCCTGCCCATGCTCGCGCATCACCTCGGACAAGATCAGCTTGGCTGAATTGCCGTTGTAGAAGCCGCCGAAGTCGGCTTGCACTTTCAGGAGCTGTCTGGCGCGGTCGAGTGTCATTGTTGATGGCTTTTCCTGAGCCTGTTGCCGTCATTGCGAGCGAAGCGCGGCATACGATTCCACATGGGCTTCAGCCCATAGTGGATCGGAGTCCTTTAGGGCAATCCAGAAGCACGTTCATTTCTGGATTGCCACGTCGCTGCGCTCCTCGCAATGACGATGCCTAGTCCCTCAAATTTTGAACGCCGCCAGCTTCTTCGCCACCGCGACGTTCTTCAGCGTCACGTACACCGGCAGGCCGTCCTTGTACTTCGGATAGTCCTCGCCCTGGATCAGCGGCGACAGGTAGCGCTTGCACTTGGGCGTGATGCCGAAGCCGTCCTTGGTGATGAAGTCGCGCGGCATGAATTTCTCGACGTTGGCGACGTCCTTCAGGTCGGCCATGCCGATCTTGTACTTGTAGGGCGAATCGGACAGGCGGTCGACGGTGGGCATCACCGAGTTGTGGCCCTTGATCGCGAGTTCGACGGCTTTCTTGCCCAGCTCGTAGGCCTGCTTGACGTCGGTCTTGGAAGCGATGTGGCGCGCGGCGCGCTGCAGGTAGTCGGCGACGGCCCAGTGGAACTTGTGGCCGAGCGCGTCCTTGATCATGTTGGCAACCACCGGGGCGGCACCGCCCAGCTGGGCGTGGCCGAAGGCGTCGCGCGTGCCCTGCTCGGCGAGGAAGGTGCCGTCCGGATAGTGGCAGCCTTCGGAAACGACAACCGTGCAGTAGCCGTGTGCTTTCACCAGCTTGTCGACGCGGGCGAGGAATTTCTTCTGGTCGAACTCGATTTCCGGGAACAGGATGACGACCGGAATGCCGTGGTCCTCGACCAGGCCGCCGGCAGCGGCGATCCAGCCGGCGTGGCGGCCCATCACTTCGAGGACGAACACCTTGGTCGAGGTCTTGGCCATCGAGCGCACGTCGTAGCTGGCTTCCAGCGTGGAGACGGCGATGTACTTGGCGACCGAGCCGAAGCCGGGGCAGCAGTCGGTGATCGGCAGGTCGTTGTCGACCGTCTTCGGCACGTGGATCGCCTGGATCGGGTAGCCCATCTGCTCGGACAGCTGGCTGACCTTGAAGCAGGTGTCGGCCGAATCGCCGCCGCCGTTGTAGAAGAAGTAGCCGATGTTGTGCGCCTTGAAGACTTCGATCAGGCGTGCGTATTCGCGCTTGTTGGCTTCCAGCGACTTCAGCTTGAAGCGGCAGGAACCGAACGCGCCCGACGGCGTGGAACGCAGCGCAGCGATGGCGGCGGCGGATTCCTTGGTGGTGTCGATCAGGTCTTCGGTCAGCGCGCCGATGATGCCGTTGCGGCCGGCGTAGACCTTGCCGATCTTGTCCTTGTGCTTGCGCGCGGTTTCGATCACGCCGCAGGCGGACGCGTTGATGACGGCGGTCACGCCGCCGGACTGTGCGTAAAAGGCGTTCATTTTTTTCGCCATGATGCTGTCTCCTGAATGTTGTATTTCAACGCAATGGATAGGGTTTTCTGCAAAACAAAAAGCCAGCGCTGTTTGAATAAACAGCGCTGGCTCGGGTTTAACTGGTGCCGGACGCTTCGCCTTCGGCCAGGCGCTTGGCCTGCTCGTCGACCTGCATTTTCAGCAGCGTGGTGACGCAGTCGCCGATGTCGTCGTATTCCTCGCGGCCGGTCGCGAAGCGATCGCGGATGCGATAGAAGAACATGCTGCGATAACGCGAATCCCCCGTTTTGGACAGCACGAAATGACAGCCGTGCTCGTTCCAGTAAAAGCCCGGGCACAGCGTCAGTTCGCGGTCGTCGATATGCAGGCGGATTTCGGTTTCGACATCCTGGACCACGACTTCCCTGCCGTAACGCTCGTTGACCGCCTGCTGGACCACCCAGCGTTCGGTGCTGGTCATCGGGGAAATCTGCTGCGGCATCGCCGGCGGTTCCCGGATCAGCCGAGTGCGGCGAAGATCGAATCGCGGATGCCTTCGACCTTGCCGGTGCCGGTGACCTTGACGTACTTGGGTGCGCCGGCATCGCCTTGCGCGGCCCAGTCGCCGTAGTACTTCACCAGCGGCTCGGTCTGCGCGTGATAGATGTCGAGGCGCTTCTTCACGGTTTCTTCCGTGTCGTCGTCGCGCTGGATCAGGTCTTCACCGGTGACGTCGTCCTTGCCGGCCACTTTGGGCGGATTGAACACGACGTGGTAGGTGCGGCCCGAGGCCACGTGCACGCGGCGGCCGGACATGCGCTTGACGATTTCCTCGTCGGGAACGTCGATCTCGACCACGAAGTCGATCGGCACGCCGGCGGCTTTCATGGCTTCGGCCTGCGGGATGGTGCGCGGGAAGCCGTCGAACAGGTAGCCGTTCTGGCAGTCGGCTTCGGTCAGGCGCGCTTTCACCATGCCGATGATGATGTCGTCGGACACCAGACCGCCGGCGTCCATGATGGCCTTGGCCTTCATGCCGAGCTCGGTGCCGGCCTTGATCTGCGCACGCAGCATGTCGCCGGTGGAAATCTGGGGGATACCGTATTTTTCCTTGATGTAATTGGCCTGGGTGCCCTTGCCGGCGCCGGGGCCGCCCAACAGAATCAAACGCATTGCATGTCTCCCTTAGATTGTGGATGTATCAAAACCGCACTAGCCTAAGGCAAGCGCGATTCGAACAACACTTAAAATTTTTTATTGGCGGATTCAAGGGGCTGCTAAGCAGCCTTCACCCCATCGGCCCGAGGGCGGCGAGCGTCGCTGTTGCCGCTTTAGCGGCCTTACAGCGACGGCCTACCCCTTGCGGGTGCTCCTACCCCCCACCTGTAGGAGTGGCGCCCTCGCCGCGATTTTCGCACCGTCGCGATCTCCACGGCATCGGCCCGGGGGCGGGCCTCCTACAGTGGGATCACACGGTCGCGACGCCTCGCGCTCAGGCAAACAGCGCCCGCACCCGCGCCAGGTCTTCCGGCGTATCCACCCCCGGGGCCGGCGCCAGGGGCGTGATGCCGAGGCTGATGCGGTAGCCGTGCCCCAGCACCCGCAACTGCTCCAGCATCTCGTAGCGTTCCAGCGGCGAACTGATCAGGTTGGCATAGGTGCGCAGGAATCCGGCGCGGTAGGCATACAGGCCGATGTGGCGCAGCGCGCCGAGTTCGTGCGGCATGGGCTGCTGCGCGGCGAACGCATCGCGCGGCCACGGGATCGGCGCGCGGCTGAAATACAGCGCGTAGCCGGCTTCGTCGGCGACGACCTTGACGACGTTGGGATTGATGAAGTCGGCGTGGTCGTGGATCGGGTGCGCCAGCGTGGCCATCACCGCGTCGTCGTGCAGCACCAGTTGGCGCGCGGCTTCGCGGATCAGCAGCGGGTCGATCAGCGGCTCGTCGCCCTGCACGTTGACCACCAGCGTGTCGTCGGGCCAGCCCAGGGTTTCGGCCACCTCGACCAGGCGCTCGGTGCCGGACTGGTGTTCGGGCGAGGTCATCAGGGCCTGATAGCCGGCGGCCTCGACCGCCTGCTGCACGCGCACGTCGTCGGTGGCGATCACCACCGATTCGGCGCCCGCCTGCAGGGCACGCTCCAGCACGCGCAGCACCATCGGCTTGCCGCCGATGTCGGCCAGCGGCTTGCCCGGCAGACGGCTCGACGCATAGCGCGCGGGAATGACGACGCGAAAATGCATGGCGCTCAGCGCTTGTCGATTTCGTCGGAATTCAGCGCACGCGCTTCTTCCGGCAGCATCACCGGAATGTCGTCGCGGATGGGATAGGCCAGGCGGCAGGCCCGGCACACCAGTTCGCCCGCAGGCTTTTTCCATTCGAGCGGCCCTTTGCAGACCGGACAGACGAGGATTTCAAGTAGTTTTGGGTTCATCGATCAGGGTTCCGTAGTTCGAAGATTCGCTCGCCGCTTCGGGCTGATGCGACTTGCTTTGGTAAAGGTGAATGTCGGCGACCGACAGCAGCGTCTCCAGGTCGTGGCCGTCGCGCGGGGCATGGCTGATGCCCAGGCTCACAGCCATCGTCAGGCCGTTGCTCTGGCTCCAGGCATCGGTGCGCGCCTCGATACGTTCGAAAATCCGGGCGGTATCCGCGTCGCTGCGTTGCGGCAGGATGGCGACGAATTCGTCGCCGCCCCAGCGCCCGCACACGCCCATTTCGGCCGACTCGCTGAAGATCTGCGCAAACTCGGCCAGTACGCGGTCGCCCACGCCGTGTCCGTAGCGGTCGTTGACCGCCTTGAACTGGTTGAGGTCTGCAAACAGAACGGTGACGGGAACATCCGGATTCGAACGGTCGAAGATATTGTCGGCCGCCGCCAGCAGGCCGTGGCGGTTGAGCAACCCGGTGAGCGCGTCGAAGCGGCTGCGGTAATCGAGCTGCCGGCGCTGCCCCTCGATACGCCCCATCAGGATGTAGGCATACAGGGCCAGGGTGATCCAGAACACGCCGAAGAACACGTCGCCCGCACCGATGTCGAATCCGCCCAGCCGATAGCGCATGGCAAAGGAAATGGCCATGCCGAGGAAGGCGCCGCCCAGCACCTCGGCAAACAGGCGCATGCCGTATCGCATGCCGTTGCCGAGCAGCACCATCAAAAAGGCCAGTGCCGACGGCGGGATCGGATTGGGATCGTGAATCACGCACAGGGTGACGATCAGCAGGTCGGCGAACATGGCGCTGCGGATTTTCACGAGCGTGATGCCCTTCAGCGCCTGCAGGAAGAAGCCGGTATTCAGCAGGAAATAAATGCCGAGCGCGATCAGCAGGTGTTCGATGCTGAACAGCACCGGGGGCACGGCATCCAGCGTGGAAAAATAGATGAGCGCCAGCGCAAAGAACAGATAGCGGGTGAAAAACTGGGTGACGATTTCGGAGCGATCGGGCACCCAGAAACCGGCGTCGCCGGTTTCGGATTCCCAGCGGCAGGGATGACGGCGGTCGCCCCAATCAGAATGCTGTTTTCCCATTCGTTCCTCCTGCGACTCGCTCGCCCTGATTGTTATTGTTTGAGGCGTGCGTCCAACCAGTGAATGAATCCGGCCTCCGGGGCAACATCCAGTTCCACCGCCCACCAGTCTGGTCCTGCGAACCCCTGGCATTTTACCGCGTCTTTTTCAGTCATCAGTACTGCACCGTCGGCCGGCAAGTCCTGCGGCTGAAAAGCGTGATGGTCGGCGAAGGCGCGCGGGCTGAAACGGATGCCCTGCGCCAGCAGCATATCGAAGAATCCCTGCGGCCTTCCGATGCCGGTGACGGCGAGCCAGTCGCGCGGCGGCAGATCGCGTAGCGCTATTCTTTGCCGCGGCGCGCGCAGGCGGTACGCCTGCCCTGCAGTGAAGTCGGCACGCCAGGCGCGATCGATCGCCCGCGGGGGCACCGGCCCGCGCACCACCTGGATCACCGCGTCCACGCTGGCAAGGCGGCTTATGGGTTCGCGTAGCGGCCCGGCCGGCAGCGGCCAGCCGTTGCCCAGCCCGCTTGCCGCATCGATCACGGCCAGTTCGATGTCGCGCTGCAGACGGTAATGCTGCAGGCCGTCGTCGGAGACGATCACGTCCACCCCGGGATGGCGCGCCAGCAAGGTACGCGCCGCAGCCACCCGGTCGCGCCCGACCACCACCGGTGCGCCCGTTTTCAACTGGATCAATAA
>JBAVWB010000181.1:0-21823 GCA_049697615.1 Thiobacillus sp.
CCTATGCGCTCGCCAAGATCGCCGGCATCGAGATGTGCTGGAGCTACAACCGGCAGTACGGCACCCAGTACCTGGCCGTCATGCCCACCAACCTCTACGGTCCCGGCGACAACTACCACCCGGAGAACTCCCACGTCATCCCGGCGCTGATCCGCCGCTTTCACGAAGCCAAGCTGGCCAACGCGCCGAGCGTGACGGTGTGGGGAACCGGCACGCCGAAACGCGAATTCCTCTACAGCGAAGACATGGCCGATGCCTGCGTGTATCTCATGAACCTGCCGGATGCGCAGTTCGTCCCGCTGCTGGGGCAGGACCGCAACGACGGCCTGCCGCCCTTGATGAACATTGGTGTCGGCAACGATCTCAGCATCCGCGAACTGGCCGAAGCCGTGAAAAACGTGGTGGGTTTCGAAGGCGAGATCGTGTTTGACGCCAGCAAGCCCGATGGCACGCCAAGGAAGCTGATGGACGTGGGCCGGCTGAATGCCATGGGGTGGTGTGCGCAAACGGATATGCAAGTGGGGCTGGCGTCTGCGTATCGGGATTTCCTGGAGTCGCTGCAGAAGCCGGTATCGTCGCAGGAACGTCCGCTGTCGGGCCAGAGAGTCTGATGCGATGAATGGCCGTTTTTGTCTTCCACGTGTTCGCGGGCGCGGGGCCGGCTTGGGGAATGAGCTGATCCCCTGGGCGCGTGCGGCAGTTGCGGGGCATGTATTGGGTGCCCGTACGCTTGCACCTGCATTCGGCCTGAATCCCCGGCCATACCGGAAGTTTTTCGATACTCCCCACCTGGACTGGCTAGGTCATCGTGTGCTGGAACGGGCTTTGCCTTGTTTTGAATTTACCCAAGCGGATTTTCTGGAGCATGGAGGGGAATCCCTCTCGAAAGCGATACGCCGTTTTGCCGACAAGCACCGCTTGGACAAACGATCAGCCTGGGTACTTACAACACAAGGGATGTGGGGCGGTTATCGGCATGTCATCGAAGCACGCGATTTCGTTTTCTCAAAGCTTTATTTGAGTAACCACACTGCCAATAATCTGGCCACTATCCGATCACGTTTGAATCCGGCACGGATTACCATCGGCATGCATGTGCGGTTAGGGGATTTTCAGGCTACATCCGAAGTCCAGTCCTTCCAGGGGCGATTCAACGTCTCTTTGCCGATTGAATGGTACGTCAATATCGCGCGCTCCATCGTCGAGCGCCTTGGCGACAAGGCTCAGTTTCTTGTCATTTCCGATGGCACGCCGCAGCAGCTTGCGCCGTTGCTGGAGAGTTGCAACGCGATCACGACACTCGATATTCCCGACTCGGACATATCCGACATGCTCGCCTTGGCAAAAGCCGATTTGCTCGTTTGTTCGGTCTCCTCCTACAGCGCTTGGGCCGCATTTCTCTCGGATGCGCCCTATCTGTGGTTCGAACCTAATCTGCAGAAAATCGGGGGCTACTACTCGATATGGGGGCATGAGCCAGGCCAACTCGATCCGAGCGGCTACACGCGCAAAGCAATGGATTACGAAAGCGAATCTGAAGCCCGCTTCTTGCATGCCCGTGGCTTGCCTGTGGGATTGGGCGGCGCGTTGCCTGAGTCGCTGTATGACCGGATTTCGGATCGAGGCCAATCAATGCGGCCCGAGTTCGATCTGGTCTGCCACGGCGCAGTGCCGATCTCCTCAAACTCCGAACAGAGTGGACACGGTTTCTTGCCGCCGGATTTCGCCGTTTCGACTGGCGGCGAGTTTCAAACAGCCAGTACAGGTTCGCAGACATGAGCGTGCAGGTGTCCGCAACAGGCAGGAGCCTTGCCCAGGTAATTCATGGCAAGACCGAAATTCCGTACCTCGGGGTAAATTTTTGCCTAGCGGGCTGGTTTGCCTCGTACTTGAAAAGCTTGCTGCATTCAATCGCGCCGGGTTTGCCGGTGGTGCGATAGCCAGGAACCCCGATACCCATGTCTTCAGGCGTTCCATCCCTCGTTTCTGGAAAAGGCGAGCCGTCAGGGCTGGCCCGGCGCAGCCTCGGCGCGCTCAAATGGAACTATCTGGGCACAGGCATCAAAGTGCTCAGTCAGCTCGTCATCGGGATCGTGCTGGCCCGGCTATTGGGCCCCGAACCTTTCGGCCTCATCGCCATCGCCTGGCTGATGCTCGGTCTGGGCAGTCTGATCGCGGATTCGGGATTGAGCGTTGTGCTGATCCAGAAGCCGCATATTTCACCGCGCGACATTCGCTACGTTTTCAGCCTGCAAATGCTGGCCGGCCTCCTGTTAACGCTGCTTGCAGTGACGCTTGCGCCGGTGATTGCAGCTTTCTTCGAGCGGCCTGACGCCACGGTTGTCCTTCGCTGGATGAGCCTGCTGTTTGTGATGCAGGCGTTTGGCCAGACCGCCACTGCCTTGTTACGTCGCGACCTCGACCACAAGCGGGTGCAACTGATTCAGGTTGGCAGCTATCTGTTCGCGTATCCGTTGCTGGGCCTGCCGCTGGCCTATTCCGGTTTTGGGGTGTGGGCGCTTGTGATTGCCCAGCTCACGCAGACCGCGTTGTCCACCCTGACGGCTTACCTGAGCGTTCGGCATCCGGTCTGGCCGGTTCTCCGTGCGGACCAGCCCGGGCTTTTCCGTTTCGGATCCAAAGTGTTGGGCAGCAATCTCACCAGTTGGGGGATCAGCAATATCGATGCGGCCATCATCGGCCGCATGCTGGGCGTGACCAATCTGGGCCTGTACAACCGTAGCATGAACTTGCTGGCCTCTCCCATGAACGCGGCGGTATCCACCTTGCAGGGCGTGCTGCTGCCACTCTATTCGAGGCTTCAGCATCGCCCCGAGGCTGCGCGCGACACCTATCTTGCAACCCTGTGCCTGATGTCGGCCGTGCTTGCACCGGCCTTTTCGGCGGTCGCCGTTATGCCGGAAACCACCGTTCTGGCTGTATATGGCGCGGCATGGCACAGCGCTTTCGTACTGATTGCGCCGCTTGCGCTGGCCATGCCAGTCAATGCCGCCCTCGCATTGGGTGGGCCGATGATGCAGGGACTTGGCCATGCCGGCCTGGAGGCGGCATCCCAGGGAATCGGCTTCGTGGTTCTCGTCGTCGCTGTGATCGTGGCAGCGTCTTTTTCCCTCCAGGCTGTCGCATGGGTCGTGCTGGCGGTTTATTGCCTGCGCGCCTGGCTGGTCACGCGTCTCGCTGCCGGTCTGGTATCCATTACGGCCAGCGCCATCTTGCGTGCGCTCGCCGGCCCGGTCGTGCTTGCGCTTCTCGCCGCTTTATCGAGTTGGCTACTCGACGCATGGCTGGCCCCTTTGTTCGCGCAACCGGGTGTGAGGTTCGTGCTCGTCATCACTTTGAGCGCATTGCTCATTCTGGCTGCCCTGCTGGTTGGCGGGCCCAGACTTTTATGTGCCGAGGCGCGGTCGCTGCTGTCGCAAGTCCGCTCGCATTTGCCGCCTCGCCTGGGCGGCATGCTGGCGCACTGGAGTCGAGCATGACTCGCCTAACCCTGCTGGTGGCTAGCCTCATGCGGGAGCAGGGGTACTGCGGCGTGCAGACGCATTTCCGCGCCATCATGGCGTTTGCGCGCAGGCAGGGATACGAAGCGCATCTGGTGGAACCGCACCAGGTCAGCCGCTGGATCAGGAAGTTCCCTTCACTGGTTACCCGTATCCTGGGACGGATCGATCCAGAACGCGCCGTGTTGTGGCATCGCGCATTCTCCTATCGTTATCTGCGCGCCAGCCTGCGCCGCCAACTACGTGACCTGGCCGGCCGGCCGGCGGTGATCTATGCGCAGGATCCCCTCAGCGCGCGTGCCGCACTTGCCTTGCGGCGCGAGGGATATCAGTTTCGCCTGGTTGCGGTGCTTCATTTCAATATTTCAGAAGCCTACGAAAACCAGTTCAATGGTTTGACCCGCGAAGGCGGCGCATTGTGGCGCAGCCTGATGCGCATCGAGCAAGAGGTTCTGCCCCAACTCGACAAGGTGATCTTCGTTTCGGACTACATGCGCCGAATCGTGCTGGCGCGCAACCCCGGAATGGCCGCAGTCGAACAGGCTGTCATCGCCAATTTTCCCGAGCATGAGGTCGAACAGCAAGCAGAAGTTGCGCCACGCGCCGACATCATCTCGATCGGCACGCTCGAACCCAGAAAAAACCAGGGCTATCTGTTGCATGTGCTGGCCGAGGCCAAGCGCCTGGGCCACTGCTACCGCATGACGCTCGCGGGAGACGGTCCCAGCCGCAAGGAATGGGAGGTTCTCGCCGCGCGGCTTGGCATCGCCGACCATGTCGAGTTTCTGGGATACGTGTCCGGGGCATCCAGCCTGCTTCCGGGACACCGGGTCTACGCGCACGCGGCGCTGATGGAGAATCTGCCGATTACCCTGCTCGAAGCCCTGTCCTGCGGGCTGCCGGTCTGTGCGCCGCCGGTCGGCGGCATCCCCGAAATATACGACGACGGAATCGAGGGTATCGAATGGCCGCTCGACAATGCCGCGGCCTGCGCGCAAAAACTGATCGCCCTTCTTGAAAGCGGATCAGCCTGGAAAATCATGTCGCATGCCGCCCGGCAACGCTATCTGACCCGCTTCTCGCCCGAGGTGCTGGGCCCGAAATGGATCGACGCCATCACCGCCGAGTCGCACGGTGCCGCACGAACCGGGCTGTCCCCCACACTGGAACTGAAAACGACATGAGCTACACCCTTGGCATGACCGGCCCCATCAACGTCGCCGACTTCCGGGAATTCATCGACCCGGCGCAATGGCGCGACGACCTGCCCAAGGGGCAGGGCGGCACGCCTGTGAATCTGCTATGCCGCGAATTGCTCAAGCGCGGCCAGAAACTCGTCGTGTTCAGTTGCGATGCTGCAGTCAAGGAAGAAATCGTATTGCAGGGTGAAAACCTGCGCCTGTGCCTCGGCCCCAAGGGGGTGCGTCCGGCACGTAATTTCTTCAAGGTGGAACGCGACTATCTGCAACACGCCATCGCTCGTGAGAAGCCGGATATCATCCACGCGCAGTGGACATACGAATATGCAATGCCGGTTCAGGTCAGCGGTATCCCGCATGTGATTACCGCACACGACACCCCCCTGCGCTACCTGTGGCACAACTTCATCCCCTATCGCATCGCACGCACGCTCATGGCCTATCGCGTGATCAGCCGTGCGCGGAGAATTGTTTCGGTATCGCCTTATGTGGATGAGCATTTACGTAAATACATTCTCTATCGCGGTGCGACAGAAGTCATTCCCAATGGCATGCCCGAGCATGTATTTGTGCAATCCGCTGTTTCAAACTCAGGGGATCGCCCCTTGACCTTTGCCTCCATCCTCATGGGATGGGGCGCATACAAGAATGGCCATATTGCAATTGAGGCGTTTGCAAAACTGCGCAAGCAATACCCTGACGCGCGCTTTCTCATGTTTGGTGTGGGTCATGGGGCGCAAGAAGTAGGGGGGCAATGGGCGCGTGAACGTGGCTTGGATCAAGGGATCGAGTTTGTTGGTCAAGTGCCTTACAGCACGTTGATGGCCAGGGTTGGCAGTGAAGTTGATGTGTTGGTACACCCGTCCCTGGTTGAAGCCCAGCCTATGGCGCTGATCGAAGCGATGTCACGCGGCATTCCCGTCATCGGTGGAGAGTCCAGCGGGGGCGTGCCGTGGACGCTGGATTATGGCCGTGCTGGCCGGCTGGTCGACGTGCGTTCGTCTGATGCGGTTGCGCAGGCCATGCTGGAATTTGCTGCCGACGCGTCATTGCGCCTTGGTTACGCTGAACGGGGTCTGGCTTTGGCGCGGGAGCGTTTCCATATCGTCCCCGTGGCGAATGCCTGGCAGGCCGTATACGACCAGATGGCGGAGGGGCGATGAGCAACCCCTTGCGCGTGCTGCATGTGCTCGGCGAACTGAAACCTTCCGGTGCGGAGACCATGCTGGTTGCGGCTGCGCCACTGTTTCAGGCTGAAGGCGTCAAGCTGGACGTGCTGTCCACCGGCACCACCACCGGGCCATATGCCAAACGTTTCGAGGACGCTGGCTATCGCCTGCATCACATTCCTTTTGCGCGTTCGCCGGGCTTTTTTCTCAGGGTCCGGAAATTGATACAGGCGGGGGACTACGACGTGCTCCATTTGCATACGGAGGCAGCCAATTTCTGGTTCGGGCTGGTTGCAAAGTCTGTGCGGGTTCCTGTCGTTCTGCGCACCGTACACAACGCTTTCGCCTTCACGGGCAATCTGCAATGGCGCCGGGGGGTGCAGCGGCGTCTGCTGAACCGGATGGGCGTGCGGCATGTCGCAATCAGTACTTCCGTGCATGACACGGAACTACGTCATTACCGGCTGCCTACTACGCTTGTCTGGAACTGGTACAACAATTTACGCTTCACTGAAACCACGCATGAGGCGCGTGCCGCTGCACGCAGGCGGTTTGGGGTCGGTGAGCAGGATTTCGTCATTGCCAGCATCGGCAATTGCTCGCCGATCAAGAATCACACTGCAGTGATCGAGGCCATGGCTATGCTGCCGTCCGACGCGCGGCTGGTCTATCTGCATGCGGGCATCGAGGAGGTGGGCGAGCCGGAGCGCGAACTGGCTCGAGCCTTGGGTGTGGCCGACCGCATCCATTTCGTGGGCGGCATGGGCGATGTGCTGCCGCTGCTGCAGGCGGCGGATGCCTTCGTCATGCCTTCCATTTACGAAGGCTTCGGCATCGCCGCCATCGAGGCATTGGGGACTGGCCTGCCCGCACTGTTCTCGGATGTGGCCGGCCTCAGGGACTTTCGTGTCGATTTTCCGCATCTGGTGTATTGCGGCACTACCTCGCAGGATGTGGCGGCGGGGATTGAGACGCTGTTGCGGATGCCGTCGCCCGTGCGTGCAGCCATTCGCGCAGAATTTCCGGTTATCGCTCAGCGGCGCTTTGGTATGGAACGTGGCGTGAACGAATATCTGGCGTTGTACCGCCCTAGCGGTGAGCAGAGTACGGGCGCCGGTCGTGCGGCGATGCAGGTGAATCCCCGTGCTTGAATTCGTTTACACCCTGTTGGGCGGTTTCTATACCGCGCTGCCCTTTGTGCTCGTGTTCTTGTTTGCGCTTGGGCTGGTGTTTCTGGTCGCCGGCCTGTTCATGACGCCACTGGTCGGCGCGGCGGCGATCCTGCTCCTGTTTCTGGTGGAAACTGCCAACGGTTATCTGTTCGCCTTCAATCTGGCCCTGAAGGTCTATCCGCAGGATTTGCTGTTTGCGCCCATGGCGGGGGTGGCCTTTCTTCGCCTGATACGGCCGGGTGCGGCCGTTCGTCTGCCCAGATCCCTCCTGCTTTTGATCGCCCTGATGGTGGTGGCGTTCCTGCTGGGCTTGCTCAAGAACGGCACCCTCTCAGGCGTGGAATTTCGTGGCGATTTCTATTACATGACCGGGATCGTCTATTTTGCGAGCTTCGAGTGGTCGCGCGAGCGCATCGCGCGGATGCTCGGGTGGCTGTTCCCGGTCGTGCTCATGATCTTGCTGGTCGTGTGTTACCGCTGGTTGGCCGACGCCACCGGGCTGGACTGGGTCGAGCCTGTATGGCGCTATATGGACAACACGGGGGTCGCCTTTCGGGTGATCAATTCGCAACAGACCTGGATGCTTGGCGTGGCGCTCATCCTGCTGGTATATGCGATGGCTACCGGCAACAGCCTCGCAGGCTGGCGCTTCCTGCTGCCGCTGCTGGCTCTGGCGGTGCTGGTATTGCAGCACCGCTCAGTTTGGGTGGCGTCCTTCCTGCCGGCGCTGCTGGCGCTCTTCATCGTGCGCCAGAACAAGGGCAGGCTCGCGGGCCGCATGCTGGTGATCGCAGGGGTCACCGCGCTGGTCCTTGGCCCCTTGCTGGCGACGGGCAAGCTCGGCAGCGCGACCTCGTCGGTCACCGATCTGGCGAGCAAGGCAACCAGCACGACCGAAGGTACGTTCGTCGGCCGCGTGAAGGGGTGGGACTTTCTGTTGAGCCAGTGGGCGGGGGCGGGACCGCGCACCTGGGTGATGGGCGAGCCCTACGGGAGCGGATTCAAGCGCCCCGAAGGTCAAGGCGGCAGGGAGATCGCGTTTGCACCGCACAATTATTATGTTCAGTTCCTGCTGCGTCATGGTTTGATCGGGCTGGCGGCTTTCCTCGCGTTCAATCTCTACCTGTTTCGCGGGGCCATCCGCCTGGCGGACGGGCCGTACGACAACATGACGGGTTATGCGATGTTGGGAATACTGATGTCGTTCGCGCTTTTCAATATTCCCTATTCGCCCATGTACCCCCAAGGCTTGTTCCTCGGGGTCGTGCTTGGGCTTGTGCTGCAATATCAGCGGAAGCCCGCCGCAGTTGAAGGTCAGTCTGCCAGGTCAACCGGTGTGCGACATGCCGAGGGCGTGCAGCCATGAAAAGCGTGGTGGCCTTGACGACGTGTCACAACCGGCGAGACAAGACGCTTGCGTCCATCGCGTGCTATTACGCATGCGATTTGTCTGAAGCTTTCACCCGCACGCTGGTTCTGGTGGACGACGGCAGTACGGACGGCACCGCCGAGGCTGTGCGTGCGGCGTTTCCAGACGTCATCATCGAGCAGGGCGACGGCAACCTGTTCTGGAACCGCGGCATGCTGCGCGCCTGGCAGCGCGCCTTGCCGCTGGAGCCCGATTATGTGCTGTGGCTGAACGACGACACCTTGCTCTATCCGCATGCGCTCAGTTGTCTGCTGGAAACCGAGACCCGGATGCGTGCAGAGTCGGGCCAGCCCTGCATTGTCGTAGGTTCGACCGACAATGAGGCCGGTGAACTCAGCTATGGCGGTTCAGTGGGCATCTCGTCCATCAATCAGCTCAAGCGGCGCAATGTCCAGCCGGGGAATGAGCCGATTCCCGTTTCAACCATGAACGGCAACTGCGTGCTGGTGCCACGCGCCGTCTACGAACGGATCGGCCTGCTCGACGATGTGTACCGGCACGCGATGGGCGACAACGATTACGGATTCCGTGCGCACAGGGCGGGCATACCCATTTGGTTGATGCCGGGTTTCGCTGGGCGCTGCAACAACGACAATAGCGTGGCCGGCAGTTACAACGATCCCAGCCTGCCTTTGCGCACCCGCTGGAAAAAAATCACGTCGCCGAAAGGCTTGCCACCCGAACCTTGGCGGGTAATGTGCAGCCGGTATGCGGGGCCCGCATGGCCACTGGTGTGGCTGCGACCCTATATCAAGTTGATCCTTGCGCCACTGCTGCGAGCGATGTCCACCTCATCTGGCAGGTCGGCATGAAGTCCTTTTCGCTACTGCATTGGAAACTGCAATGGATTGCCAGTATGGTCGTGCTGGGGGGGGTGTTTTTCATCAGTGGCAGCAGTGCGACTGAAATTCGCCTTGAAGGTAAAGGCAACACGATCACCCGAACTTATTTCGGCATGCATATCCATCGTGCCGACACCACTACGCCATGGCCGATCGCGCGTTTCGGTACTTGGCGTTTTTGGGATGCAGCGGTGTCATGGGAACGGCTGGAACCCGCCCAGAACGCTTGGGATTTCAAGCGTCTGGATACGTTGGTAGCGCTTGCGGAAAGCTATTCGATCGAGCCCGTACTCACGCTCGGCATCACGCCGCGCTGGGCGGCATCGCGGCCGAACGAGCCCTTTGTTTATGGGTATGGTGGCAACTCGCCCCCGCGCGATATGCGCGACTGGGAGGACTACGTGCGCACTGTGGCGACCCGTTACAAGGGGCGCATCCAATACTACGAACTCTGGAACGAGCCGACCTTCGACGAAATCGACAAGGGTAGAGGGTTTTATGCTGGCAGTGTCCAGACCATGGTCGAACTGGGGCGCATTGCGCACAGGGTAATCAGGGAAATCGATCCCCAGAACAAACTGGTCGCCCCTGGGTTTACCGATTTAGGTGGGCGCCTGGACATGTATTTGAGTCGGGGTGGCAGGGACATCACCGATGTCGTCGCCCATCATTTCTACCCGCAGAAACCTGAGCGGATGCCGGAACACATCGGCCTCATTCGTGGAGTCATGGCAAAACATGGACTGTCGCATCTGCCGCTCTGGAATACTGAAACCGGATACTGGCTGCCGTTGGCGAACGAAACCCCCAACCCGAACTGGCCAAGAAATCATAACGAATTAAGCGGTTACATTGCACGCGCTCTGATTCTGGGGGCGGTGGCTGGACTTGACCGGTTTTACTGGTATTCGTGGGAAACCACGATGTTGCGTGGCGATCCTAAAAGTGTACAGACAGGCCCGGCGATCGTTTCCTACATGCAGACCATGCGCTGGTTGGATGGCGCTTCAGTGAATCATTGTTTTTCGCGAGATCACATTTGGATGTGCGAATTGCAGCGCGGTAAGCGACGTGCCCACATAGTCTGGAGTAGTCGTGAATCAGTGCAGTGGGTACCACCTATGGATTGGAGAGCGGTCCAATACGAAACCCTGGATGCCCGTGCCGTTCAGCTTGAATCAGGGGAGGCGCTACCCATAGGACAGGTTCCCGTATTGGTGAAACGTGACCCTTTGTTTTGGACGGCTTCTAAATAACCATCATGACACCTGACGGGCAGCAGGGAAGAAGATGAGAAACACGCAAGGTTACAGCTTTTATATTCCATCTCTGGATGGCATAAGGGCATTGGCAGCGATGCTGGTTTTTGTCGCGCATGCTGGGTGGGGTTACATCGTTCCGGGAGGGTTTGGCGTCACCATATTCTTCTTTCTAAGCGGCTACCTGATCACGACCTTATTGCGCAGAGAGCTTGAACACACTGGCGAGATCAGCTTCAAGAAGTTTTATTTGCGCCGTGCGTACAGGATTTTCCCGCCTCTTTATATTGTATTGATACTGTTTTTTTTGCTTGGTGTGTTCGGAGTTGCGGAACACAAGATGCGGCCAGAGGCCGTGTTGTCTCAGGTTTTCTTTTTAACGAATTACTACAGCATTGAACATGGCGGCGCATATTTTGTGCCAGCAACCGGAGTGTACTGGTCGCTTGCTGTCGAAGAGCATTTCTATTTGGTATTCCCGCTTTTATTTTGGGCAGCCGCGCGGCGCAAGAGTTTTCCCGATGTTGCGCGGCTGTTCCTTGTTATGTGTGTGGCTGTTCTGGCGTGGCGCATGTGGCTTGTTTTTGAGCATGCCATCACTTGGCGCCATACTTATTCTGCTACGGATGCAAGATTCGATTCCCTGCTGTTTGGTTGCATTCTGGGTGTATGGCGGAATCCGATTTTAGACCCCGAATGGGGGAGGCGGGATAGAAGCGCTTACCTGATACTCGTCGGTGCTCTGATGTTGTTGTTGATTACGTTCATTTTTCGCGATGAGCGTTTTAGGGAGACGTTGCGTTATACGGTTCAGGGTATCGCTTTGTTGCCAATTTTTTGGTTGGCCGTCCGTCATCCTGAATGGTTGGTGTTTCGCTGGATGAATTGGAGACCGGTGCGTTTTTTTGGGGTGGTGTCATTTTCCTTTTATTTGTGCCACGGCATGGCGTTGGATTTTGCAGATCAAGTGATCAAGGAACAGATACCTCGCGCGCTTCTGGGCTTTGTGTTTGCCCTGTTGTTTGCAACTTCAATGTATTTCCTGGTTGAAAGGCCTTTTGCCAAGCTGCGCAGGCGTCTGCACAGGGACTAGTTGGTTAGGCAACCCAGGGAAACCATTCTCAGTTATTTTTCGCCATGTCAAATATACACAAACCTGATTCACACGCACGTCTTCTGGATATCGATCGAGCGAAGGGCTTGGCGATCCTGCTCGTAGTGTTCGGCCACGTCGTGGCGCGTCAGCCACCCTTGGGCAATGAATGGTATTCAGAGGCCAAAGGAGCGGTCTATTCCTTTCACATGGCTTTTTTCATATTCCTGAGCGGCATTGTGTTTTTTCTGCGTGCGCAGCCTGTAACGGATTTTGCGGAATTCACCTCCAGTACCCGCAAGCGTTTTATGCGGTTGATGCCGGCTTATTTTCTATTCGCCGGAATCGTGTTTGTCGGGAAATGGGGCGCACAGGCATTCGTGCATGTGGACAATCCAGTAAAGGGAATGGGCGCACTGCTGGATATTGTGTTGTTCCCAATGCAAAGCGTGTCGTCTTTCCTTTGGTATGTCTACGTATTGTTTCTGCTTTCCGTGGTCTGCTTGGCCTTGTTCACCATTACGAAAGGTCGGTTATGGCCGTTGTTGGTGATTGGCGTTTTGCTCCAGTTTGCGCCGCCAATTCAGTTTCTGGGCCTGGGTCAGTTCAGCAAGTATTTTCTCTTTTTCGTGCTGGGTGGACTGGCGATCACGTTTTGGGAACGGTATGTCCAATGGCTGGATCGTTTGTGGATTCCTGGCTTGATTGGATTGGTGTTTTTCCTGGCCCTCGGTGGGCACAGCGGCCGTGGTTGGATTGTTGCGGCATTGCTTTCCATTCCTGCACTGCATGGTTTATGCAGGCGCGAATTCATTGGAAGCAATATTTTAATTTACCTCGGGAGCCTGACTTTTTCTATTTATTTGATGAATACCCTGGCTATCGGTGCGACTAAGGCGGTGATGCTCAAATTTATTTCATGGGATGGAGTCAATTTCGTGCTGCTGTTTCTCCCCGTTCTTTTTGCGGCAGGTGTGCTGATTCCCATGGTTTTGAAAAAGCAGCTGTTCCCCAAATTCAAATGGCTGGACCGCATCACCAGCTGATCGCTCAATTACCGTGGATACCCTTTGGCTTGCTTCCTCTCGGCAAATTTGTTGGATGTTTCTATGACTTCGAAAGTCGACTCAAAACAAAAAAGGCAATATGCCGTTTGCATCATCCAGCCCGTCATGAAGCAATATCGTGTTCCGTTTTTTCTCGAACTCGAAAAAATTCTGGCTGACCTGGGTGTCCGGCTGACGGTGGTGTACGGCACGCCGTGGCGAGGGGAAGCGGCGCGTGGCGATCATGCCGATCTGCCGGCGCCGCTCGGACACGGGGTCAACAGTTCCATGCTGCTTGGCAAGGTGCTGGTGATTCCCGTACTCCGCGCCTGGCTGGCGGCAGATCTGGTGGTGGTGGAACATGCCAACAAGAACCTGTTGAATTACCTGCTGGCCGCGTTGCAAAGACTCGGGCTGAAACGCTTGGCCTACTGGAGTCACGGGCGCGACAGGCAGGCCGATCCTCAGGCTCGCGGCGAGCGTTTCAAACGCCGTTCCTTGCATTGGGCGAATTGGTGGTTTGCCTACACCGACGATGCCGGACGGTATGTGGCGCAACAGGGCTTCGATCCCGCGCGTATCACAGTTGTACAGAATGCAATCGATACACGCGAGTTGCGCGGGTGCCTGGCTGATGTGACTGACGCTGAACGCTCGCAATTGCTGGATGAATTGGGTTGGCCGGCGGATTGTCGCGTCGCGATCTATTGCGGCAGCCTCTACGAGAACAAGCGGTTTGATTTGTTGATGGAGTCGGCCGACAGCGTGCATCAGCATCATCCGGCATTCCGTCTGCTGATCGTGGGGGGCGGGCCGATGAGCAAGCAGATCGAGGCGTATGCGCGCCAACGCTCCTGGGTCTACTGGGCAGGACCGAAATTCGGCAGGGAGAAGGCTGCGTTTCTCAGCCTGGCAGAAATGTGGTTGAACCCTGGCCTGGTGGGCTTGGGCATACTCGATGCGTTTTGCGCGCGTTTACCTTTGTTGACGACGGACCTGCCCCTGCATAGCCCGGAAATCGAGTATCTGGAGCCAGGTATCAATGGCTTGATCACGGCGCCTCAAGCTTCGGCTTTCGCCGAGGCGATCGAGAGCCTTCTCAACCATTCCGCCAAACTGGGGCGGATGCGGGCGGCGGCTGAAGCGGCCAGTCACCGTTATTCAATTGAGACCATGGCACAAAATTTTGCGACCGGGGTAGAGCGATGTCTCGGCTTGTCCTGATTGCAAGCATGCTGCGCGAGCAGGGCGAGACGGGCGTGCAGACGCACGTCCGCGCCGTGCGCGATTGGCTGGTGGGCAGGAACAGGCCAGCGGAACTGGTAACGCCATTCGACCAGCCACGTTGGATGGTGTATCCGCTGTTCGGATTGCGGCGCGTGATCGATCGCTTGAGCCGGCCCGCGAGCGTCTGGTGGTATCGCCACTGGCATGCGGTCTTTCTGCAGCGTGCGTTGCAGCGGCGCCTGGCTGACGGGCGGCCCTGCGTCATTTATGCCCAGTGCCCCTTGTCCGCACGTGCGGCTTTGCGTGCGCGTGTCTCGGACGTGCAGACGGTGGCGATGGTGGTGCACTTCAATCTGTCGCAGGCTGACGAGTGGGCCGACAAGGGGGCAATCCAGAGGGAAGGCAGGCTGTTCCGTGCGATCCGCGAGCAGGAGGCGACGATCCTGCCGCAACTCGACGCGCTGGTGTGCGTGTCCGATTTCATGTGGCGTGACCTCCGGCAGCGCATTCCTGCTGTCGGACGCGTGCGGTCGCAGGTGATCCCCAACTTTCTCGCCGACCCTGGCGAACCGGTTTTTGAAGCTGAACGCATTGACCTCATCGCCATCGGCACGCTGGAATATCGCAAGAATCAACGTTATGCCATCGAGATCGTGCATGCTGCAGCACAGCTCGGCCGAACCTTGACGCTCACCCTGGTGGGGGATGGCCCGGACCGTGCAATGCTGGAAGTGCTGGCAAGTGAGTTGGGTGTCGAGAAGCAGGTGCATTTCAAGGGATTTGTTGCCCACGCGGCAGCGCTGATGCCGGCGCACCGTGCCTGCCTGCATGTGGCGCACATGGAAAACCTGCCCTTGACCCTGATCGAGGCGCTCTCCCGTGGTCTGCCGCTCTTTGCGCCCGCCGTGGGCGGGATTCCCGAGGTGTTCAGGGATGGCCTGGAGGGGCGGTTCATTCCCCTCGGTGATGCGGCTTCGGCGGCACGACTGATCGTCGAGTGGCTTGATTCCGGGGTGATCATGGAGAAAGCCGGAATCGCAAGCCGCACGCGTTACCTCGAGTGTTTTGAAACCGATGACATAGCTGGAAAGCTGATTGAATTTCTGGATGGCGAGCCTGCTGGATTGCAAGCCTTGAATAACTACTAAACGGGAGCCCACGCATGACCACTGAACTGCATGCATACGATGCAAGCAACCTTGAGCCGACACGAGAGAACAAAAAGATCTATGCGGCCATTCTCGACCAGATCCGCATTCTCAAGCCGTCCAGCGTGCTGGAAGTAGGGTCCGGCATGGGCATGCTTGGGGACGCGATCAGCAAGATGGGCATCCGCTATGTCGGTCTGGAGCCGGATGCCGCGCAACTCGAGCTGTGCCATCAGCGCTATCCGGGACTCAATGTCGTCGATGGTTCATGCTACGAGTCCCCGGAGAAATACGGACTGGGGGAGTTCGACCTGGTCTTTTCGACAGATGTGATCGAGCATCTTTTCCTGCCGCGCCAACTGGTCAGTTTCAAGAAGGCCCATGTTCGAAAGGGCGGGCGCGTTTTAACCTGCACGCCGGAGTTCGGTTCCTACTGGAAGAACATTCTTTATTCGGTTTTCAACAAATGGGACATGGTTCACAGCCCGCTCTGGGATGGCGGGCACATCAAGTTTTTCTCCCGACGCTGGATGCGGCAGATTTTCGAGGAGCAGGGATTCGTTGATTTTCAGTGGGGAACGGTGCGCAACGTCAATATTCCGGTTCTTCCCATGTCGATGATTTGCATCTGTCGCCGTCCCTAGGCCACGTTTCCGAAAGTTGGCCGTGCCAATCAGTTCACCCCTGTATCGCATACTCGTTGTTCACGGGGCCTACCGGCACCGCGGCGGGGAAGATAGCGTAGTGGATGCCGAAATGGCGCTGCTGCGCGCGCGCGGTCATGCTGTCGAATGCTACGCACGCAGCAATGATGAAATTGCGGACATGTCGGGGGTTGCGCTGGCGCGCGACACACTGTGGTCGGGTCGTACGTCGCATGATCTGGCCGCGGAGATTGGCCGTTTCCAGCCCGATGTGATCCACGCGCACAACACATTTCCGCTCATTTCGCCTTCCTTGTATTGGGCGGCGACGCAAGCCGGCGTGCCGGTGGTGCAGACGCTGCACAACTTCCGCCTGATGTGCCTGAACGCGCTGTTTCTGCGCGAGGGCAAGGTGTGCGAGGACTGCATGGGCCGGGTGCCCTGGCGCGGGGTGGTGCGGGCGTGCTACCGGGGGTCGCATGCTGCGTCGGCGGCGCTGGCGGGGATGTTGACGCTGCACCGGGGGCTGGGGACGTATCGCAACAAGGTGGCGCGCTATATCGCTCTGAATGAATTTTGCCGGGGCAAGTTCATCGAAGGCGGTCTGCCTGCCGAACGCGTGGTGGTGAAGCCGAATTTCGTGGATTTCGATATGCCCGAACCGGTGGCGCGTGCGGGCTTGTTGTTTGTTGGGCGCTTGTCGGTTGAGAAAGGCGTGGCCACGCTGGCCCAAGCCATGACGTTGTTGCCCGATGCGAAGTTGCGGGTGGCGGGCGACGGCCCGGAAGCGGGGTTGCTGGACGGTGTGGCTGGGGTGACTCGCCTGGGCAGCCAACCGGGCGAAACCGTGCGCCGGGAGATGAGCCGCGCGGCTGCGCTGGTGGTGCCGAGCATTTGTTATGAGAACTTTCCGCGCACCATCGCGGAGGCTTTTGCATCCGGCTTGCCGGTGATCGCCAGCCGCATCGGCGCGCTGGCCGACATCGTGCGCGACGGTGAGACGGGGCTGTTGTTCGAGCCGGGCAATCCGCGCGATCTGGCCGACAAGGCGGCGTGGGCGCTGGCGCACCCCGAGCAGATGGCGGCGATGGGGCGCAACGCCCGCGCGCAATACGAAGCCGAGTTCTCGGCCGAGGTGAATTACCGGCGCTTGATGGAAATTTATGCCGGGGTGCTGGCCGAGCAGCGGGAAAAAGTGCAATGAACAGGGATATGCGTTCAACCGGCAAGGTGCTGGGCGCGCAGATCGACGCGTTGTCGTGGGACGCCGCGATGGCGCGCCTGTTCGGCTGGGCGCATGCGCACGAAAGCCGCTATGTGACGATCTGCAATGTGCATGTGGTGGTGAGCGCGTCGCGCGATGCGGCGTATCGCGACATTATCAACGGTTCGGACATGGCGACGCCGGACGGCGCGCCGGTGGCGTGGATGCTGCGGCGGCAGGGGTTTGCCGGGCAGCCCCGCATCAGCGGACCGGATTTGATGTGGGCGCTGTGCGAGCGTGCGGCGGCTGAATATCTCCCGGTGTATTGCTACGGCAGCACGGAAGCGACGCTGTCACTGCTGGAGAAACGCTTGCGCACGGCGTTTCCGGAGTTGCGGGTGGTGATGGAATCGCCGCCGTTCCGTGCGCTGAGTACCGAAGAGGACGCGGCGGTGGTGGACCGCATCAACACCAGCGGCGCGGGCATCGTGTTCGTGGGCCTGGGCTGTCCCAAGCAGGAGCGTTGGATGGCGGAGCATCGTGGCCGGATCAATGCAGTGATGATCGGGGTGGGCGCGGCCTTCGATTTCCACGCCGGCACGGTGCAGCGCGCACCGGCCTGGATGCGCGACAACGGGCTGGAATGGCTGCATCGTTTGCTGAGCGAACCGGGGCGGTTGTGGAAGCGGTATCTGGTGACGAATATGCTGTTCATCCTCGGCGCGTCGCGGCAGTTGTTGTCAGGGCGTGACTGAATGTCGGCCCCGCGCCTCGAATTGCTGGCCGCGCTGGTTTTGCTGGCGGCGTATGTGTGGAGCAACAGCCAGCCCGAGGCGGCCGGGTTGATTCCGCCGCCATGGGACAAACTTGCGCACCTGGTCTGGTATGCGATTCTCGCTGGCCTGCTCTTGCTGGGCTTGGGGCGCCGCGCCTGGCCTTGGGTGCTGGCGGGCACGCTGCTGCTGGCCGGGTGGGATGAATGGCACCAGATTGACTTGCCGGGGCGGTCGCCCAGTGTCGATGACTGGTTGGCGGATGCGCTGGGCGTGATGGCTGGGATAGGGATTGTCTGGCGATGGGGAAGAAGCGCAGACTTCAGCAGATAGGGTGGCGTAGCGTGGTTGTTGCATACGTTACAGCACTAAGGAGACCCTGAACAAGTCCACGACGTCATTCCGGCGCACGCCGGAATGACGTCAAATCATATGGCTGGACCCCGGCTTTCACCCGCAAGGGGCAGGCCGCGGTTGTAAAACAGCTAAAGCTGTAACAACCGCGCACCGCCGGGGTGACGGTTTGTTCAGTGTTTTCCTGTGAGCCGAATGGATCAGGAGAATGCGCTGGGTGGGACACAATCCAATAACACGGCGCCGGTAGTCTTTGCGAGTCCATTATCAACTCGTTGGGAGCGTTTGAAATGATGAAAAAATCCTTCGGCATGCTGACTGCTGCCGTGTTGTTGTCGCTGGCTGCGCATGCAGGAGCAGACGACCATCCGCATGGCTCGGGTTCCTTCGCGCTGATCGGGGACGTGCCTTACGGTGTGTCGGTCGAGGCAAAGTTCGACAACGTGATCGAGAGCATCAATGCGGCGCCGCATGTGCGCTTTGTCGTTCACACGGGCGATGTGAAGGCGGGCAGCGAGCGTTGCGATGACGCGTTGCTGCAAAAACGCTTCGACCAGTTCCAGACCTTGCGCGACGGGGTGATCGTGACGCCGGGCGACAACGACTGGACGGACTGCCACCGCACCAACAACGGCAACTATCTGCCAACCGAGCGCCTGGCCAAATTCCGCGAGATCTTCTATCCGGTTGCCGGTATGACGACCGGCGAGCGTCGTTTCCCGGTACGCACCCAGGCAGCGATGGCAGGCTTCGAGGACTATGTTGAAAACGTGATGTGGGGATTCAACGGCGCGATGATGGCGACGGTGCACGTGGTCGGCAGCAACAACGGCCTCGACCCATGGAACCAGATCGACCCGGCAGACAGCTATGCTGCGCCGCGTCCCGACCGCCTGGCCGAAGTTCAGGCCCGCGAGGCGGCTGCGCTGGCGTGGATCGACGAGGTGTTCGCGCAGGCCGACGCGCGCAAGGCCGCCGGCGTGATGATCGCGATGCAGGCCAACCCCAACTTCGACCTGCCGGCCGCCGACCCGCAGCGCCTGGGCTTCAACAAGGCGCTCGAACGCATCACCCAGCATGCCGTCGCATTCGGCAAGCCGGTGCTGCTGGCACACGGCGACAGCCATTACTTCCGCGTCGACAAGCCGCTCGCCGCCCCGGTCCAGCCATCGGGCAGCCAGATGCTGGAAAACGTTACACGCGTGGAGAACTTCGGCGCCCAGAACGTTCACTGGGTCGAAGTATTCGTCAATCCCCGCGACCCGAACGTGTTCCGTGTCGAGCCGCATATCGTGAAGGACAATTTGTTCGCACGTTGAGTGGGGCCGCCGGCTGCGCGCCGGCGGGTTGCAAGCCGCACGTCATCATTCGTCATACCGGCGGAGGCCGGTATCCAGCCGTTTAACTGGACACCGGCTTTCACCCGCAAGGGGTAGGCCGTTGTTGTAAACAGCTAACGCTGTAACAACAACGCACCGCCGGTGTGACGACTCGCTGGCATTGGTGTATATCGGGGCGCAACGGTGGGTTGTCGCCACGGCCGATGCAAAGGGGCGTAGGGTGGGCGACAGCCCACGCGGTACGGACAGTGATTTCATTCGGATCCTGCCGGCGTGGAGGCGATCACGCGGCCGCAGCTGGAACCGGCGATACCGCAACAAGGCGACAACATTGGCGCGCTAGTATTGCCTGCATGCATCCTCCGAGCCATTCCGAAATCATCGCGGCCGAGTCGCGCGCGCAAGCGCGGCGACGACAGCCCTGGCGTGTTCTGCTGATTTTTCTGGCCGTTTTTTTCGCCCTGCAATATGCATGGGAGATGGGGCGGGACACGGCGGTTGAGCGGGTGTTCATCGACGAGTTCACCGTCCGCCCGGCCGCATGGATCATCGACCGGTTGTGGCCCGTATTTCAGGTGCATGCCGAAGGGCATCGTCTGGTGGCCGCGGCGGGGCGACTCAATATCCTCAACGGCTGCGAAGGAATGGAGACCCTGTTCCTGCTGGCGGCGGCCTTCTTCGCCTATCCCTTTGCCTGGCGCACACGCCTGCTCGGCCTTGCTGCGGGGACGCTGCTGGTATTTGCGCTCAACCAGGTACGCATCGTGGTGCTTTGGCATGCCTTCCTGCATGACCGCGCCTGGTTCGGGGTGCTGCACGGCACGGTATTGCCGGTGCTGCTGGTGGCGGCCTGCCTGGTTTACTTTCTGGCCTGGCTGGGACGCGAGGCGCCGCGCCCGACATGAATGCCGCGCGAAGCGTCGCGCCGGGCATCGTCCTGCGCCTGCTGGTCTGGCTGCCTTTCCTGCTCTGGGCTGCCTGGGCGTGGGGGTGGCATTACGCCCATTTCTGGCTGCCCTTGTATGAGCGCATTCTGGATTGGGCGCTGCCGGATTTCGGGGTGGTTTACCTGGGCATCGCGCTCGGCCATGAATATGTGTTCGGCACCCAGGTGATGGCCGAACGCGCGATGCTGATGGGGGGACAGATCCTGCCTGCCGGTCTGACGGTGACTGCGTCGACGCCCATGTATGCCGCGCTCATCCATCCGATCGTGCTGGCGGCGGCGGCTTTGGCCTGGCCGCTCCCGAACTGGCGTGCGCGGCTGCTGAGGCTGCTGCTGAGCCTGCCTTGCCTGCTCGTGCTGGAAGTGCTCGATGTCCCGCTGGTGCTGGCCAGTTCGATCAGCGACTTGCTGAGCTTCTCGCTCGATCCCGCAGCGGACGCTGCCTCGCTGCGGGTCGACTGGACGCGGGTGATGGATGGAGGTGGGCGTTTTGCCCTGAGCCTCGCGCTAGCTTTCGCGGCAGCGCTGCTGCACAAGCCGTTCGAATCCCGGTGTAGCTAAGGAAGCCTGAACAAGTCCACATTTGTCATTCCGGCGGAGCGTGGTTGTTGCCGCTTTAGCGGCTTTACAACCACGGCCTGTCCCTTGCGGGCGAAAGCCGGAATCTAGTGAAATCAAGAAACTGGACCCCGGCTTTTGCCGGGGTGACGACTTGTTCAGACTTTCCCTAAGCCTGGCTGGCTTATGCCGCAAGACGCATGGCTGTCATGCAAGCCGGTTAGCCTGTGGCCGAATGGATGCGCGTTTTTTTTCGGATAAGCGGACGGGCCCGGCTGCGGGCCTGTTTCGTTTCGCCTTCCTGCTGACGCTTGCAGCGGCGGCGCTGATGCCATACCGGCAGGCGCAGGCGAATGTCGAGGCGCTCGCGGTTCCGGCTGTGGCCGCGGCCAAGATCGCGCCGGAAACCTGGCGCAAGGTGCAGGCGGGCGAGGTGCTCGAATTGCTCGTGCTGTTCGGGGATGCCGCGATCGATGCCGAGCTTGAACGCCATCTGAGCCAGCGCGCGCTCAAGGTGGAGGATGCGGCGGCGACCGCGCTGCGCGCCGAACGCTATCGTGCGCTCAAGACGCGGGCGCTGTCGGCCTTGCCAGAGAAAGACCTGGAACTGCGCCGGGATTATCGGCACATTCCCATGGCCTTCCTGCGCTTCCGTGACGCCAGCGCGTTGCTGCGCCTGCTGGCGCGCGACGAGGTGGCGGCCGTGTTCGAGGACACCAAGCTGTATCCGCATCTGGCCGAAACCCTGCCGCTGATCGGCCAGCCATCGGTCAACCACACCATGGGCCGCACCGGCAGCGGCGCCGCAGTGGCGGTGCTCGATACCGGCGTCGATTACACCCGCGGCGAATTCGGCGCCTGCTCCGCGCCCGGCGTGCCCGCGGGCTGCCGCGTGGTGG
>JBAVWB010000182.1:0-2177 GCA_049697615.1 Thiobacillus sp.
CGACAGACCGGTGTCTCCCAGCCCGAGCACCAGGATTTTTTTGCCGGAAAGGTTCAGGCTGTCGAGGTTCATCTCAGTTTCAGGCTCGAAAGGCCGATCAGTACCAGCATCATGCTGATGATCCAGAAACGCACGGGCAGGTTCTGGTGTCGCCATAACGTGCCGGCGCTGCCAGCACGTGAGTCTCCCCCGAACCTTCCCGTGATGCGTTTCATCCTGGTTGCGCTCATCTCAGTTTCAGGCTCGACAGGCCAATCAGCACCAGCATCATGCTGATGATCCAGAAACGCACCACCACCTGGTTCTCCTTCCAGCCCTTGAGTTCGTAGTGGTGATGGATCGGCGCCATGCGGAACACGCGCTTGCCGGTGAGCTTGAACGAGGCGACCTGCACCACCACCGACAGGGTTTCCACCACGAACACGCCGCACATGATGAAGAGCACGATTTCCTGCCGCACGATGACGGCGACGACGCCGAGCGCGGCGCCCAGCGCCAGCGCGCCGACGTCGCCCATGAAGACTTCGGCCGGGTAGGCGTTGAACCACAGGAAGGCGAGCCCCGCCCCCGCCATCGCGGCGCAGAAGATCGCCAGTTCGCACGCGCCCGGCACGAAGGGCACGCCGAGGTACTTGGAGAACACCGCATTGCCGGCGACGTAGGCGAAGATCGCCAGCGCGGAGGCCACCATCACGGTCGGCAGGATCGCCAGGCCGTCGAGGCCGTCGGTCAGGTTGACCGCATTGCTGGAGCCGACGATGACGAAGTAGGTGAGCGCGATGAAGGCCGCGGCCGACAGGGTCAGCGTGGCGTGCTTGAGGAAGGGGATGATGAGCTCGGTGTGCGCCGGCAGGCTGGCGTTGTGCCACAGGTAGACCGCGACTGCGAGCCCGATCACCGACTGCCAGAAATACTTCCAGCGCGAGGGCAGGCCGCGCGAGTTTTTCTCGACCACCTTGCGCCAGTCGTCGACCCAGCCGATGACGCCGAAGCCGACCAGGGTGAGCAGTGCCACCCAGACGTAATCATTGGAAAGGTCCGCCCACAGCAGGGTGGTGACGATGACCGACACCAGGATCAGCGCGCCGCCCATGGTCGGCGTGCCGGCCTTGACCAGATGCGTCTGCGGGCCGTCGCTGCGAACCGACTGGCCGATTTTCAGCGCGGTGAGCTTGCGGATCACGGCGGGGCCGACGATGAAGGAAATCGTCAGCGCGGTCAGCGTCGCCATCACCGCGCGCAGCGTCAGGTAATTGAAGACGTTGAATGCCCGGATGTCCTGGCCGAGTTGTTGAAATAACCAAAGCAGCATATCAGTGTCCTTGTGCCCCGGCCGCCTGGCCGACGGGTGCTTCCATAAAGCTTTGCACCACGCGTTCCATCTGCATGAAGCGCGAGCCCTTCACCAGCACGGTGGTGTCGGGCGTGAGTTCGTTTTCGAGTTCGGCGAGCAGTTCCTGGATGCGCTCGAAATGCATTGCGCCGGCCCCGAAGGCGCCGACGGTTTCGCGGCTCAACTCGCCCAGCGCCAGCAACCGGTCGATGCCCGCTTCGCGCGCGGCGAGACCGATCTGCGCATGCATGGCTGCAGCGTCCGCACCCAGTTCGCCCATGTCGCCCAGCACCAGCACCTTCTTGCCGGGCTGCTGCGCCAGCACCGCCAGCGCGGCCTTCACCGAATCCGGGTTGGCGTTGTAGGTGTCGTCGATGAAGGTGCTGCCATGCAGGGCAGTTTTTCTTTGCAGGCGGCCCTTGACGCCGCTGAAGCCGGACAGCCCGGCGTCGATGCTGCGCAGGCTGACGTCGAGGGCGAATGCAGCCGTGGCGGCGGCGAGCGCGTTCATCACATTGTGTTCGCCCGGCACCTGCAGCGCGATGTCGAGACAGGCATTGGGCAGGGTCAGGGTCATCGCCGAACCGAAGGCGCCGGGCCGATATTGCCCACGCACTGACGCCGGCTGCTTGATGCCGAAGTCGATAATGCAGCGCCCCGCATTGGCTTCTCGCCACAGCCGGGCGTGCGCGTCGTCTGCGTTGAACACCGCGATGCCGGCATCCGACAGGCCATTGAAGATTTCGCCCTTGGCGCGTGCAATATTTTCGATCGAGCCGAGAAATCCGATGTGCGCAGACAGTGCGTTGTTGACCACCGCCACATCCGGCCGGGCCAGCCGCGT
>JBAVWB010000183.1:0-23677 GCA_049697615.1 Thiobacillus sp.
GTGTAGGGCGGCATGGGATGCTGCCGACAGAATTTATGTCCGCCCAGACGGCGATCTCGCAGCAAATACCACATCATGGATTCTGCGTCAGTCTGTTCGTGGCGCAGTTTGCGTGCGAATTCGATAGCTTCGGATGGGACATTCGGAAAACGCAGCGCACCCTTACCGCCCCCTCCTGCACCCTCACCGCCTGCGCCCTCACCCCCAGCCCCTCTCCCCGAGGGAGAGGGGGGCAAAGCCTGCTCGCACGCGAACATCGTTCCGGTGCGGCCGAAACCGACGGCGATCTCGTCCGCGATCAGGTGCACCTTGTATTGGTCACACAATTCGCGCGCACGCCTCAAATACGCCGGGTGGTACATCGCCATGCCGGCCGCCCCCTGCACCAGCGGTTCGACAATCAAGGCGGCAGTGGTCGCGGCATGTTGGGCCAGGTGCGCTTCCAGCGCGGCGGCGCAGCGGTGCGCGTAGGCCTCGGCCGGCTCCCCCGGTTCGGCCAGCCGGGCGTCGGGGGTCGGCACCTGTACCGTATGCCGCAGCAGGGGCGCGTAGGTGTCCTTGAAGAGCGGAATGTCGGTCACCGACAGGGCACCGACGGTTTCGCCGTGGTAGCCGTTTTTCAGGCTGATGAAGCCGTTTTTCTCGGCCTGGCCTGAGTTGCGCCAGTAGTGAGCGCTCATTTTCAGCGCGATTTCGGTGGCCGAGGCGCCGTCCGAGCCGTAAAACGCGTGGCCCAGCCCGGTCAGCGCAGCCAGCCGTTCCGACAGTGCCACCACCGGTTCGTGGGTGGCACCGGCCATCATCACATGCTCGATTTTGCCGAGCTGGTCGGTGATCGCCGCGTTGATGCGCGGGTTGCAATGGCCGAACAGGTTGACCCACCAGCTGGAAATCGCGTCCAGATAGCGCCGCCCGTCCGGGTCGATCAGCCACGGCCCTTCGCCGCGTGCAATCGCCAGCGGTGGGGCGGCTTCCAGCTGTTTCATCTGGGTGCAGGGATGCCAGACGGCGGCGCGGGTTCGATTTAAAAGATCATCCATGGGCTTGAAATTGTCACAAGGCGCCCCTACTATTAGCACTCTATGGCGGCGAGTGCTAACAACATCTTCGCCGCTTCCTTATTTTCGGGCAGCCGCGGCTGCCGGTTATCAACGTACCGCAATGGAGACTTTGCAATGAAAATCCGTCCTCTGCACGACCGAGTGATTGTCAAGCGCATGGAAGAAGAGCGCAAGACCGCTTCCGGAATCGTCATCCCCGACACCGCCGCTGAAAAACCCGACCAGGGCGAAATCATCGCCGTGGGCACCGGCAAGAAAGACGACCAGGGCAAGCTGATTCCGCTGGACGTGAAAGTCGGCGACCGCGTGCTGTTCGGCAAGTACGCCGGCCAGACCGTCAAGGTCGAGGGCGACGAGCTGCTGGTGATGCGCGAAGAAGACATCATGGGCGTGGTCGAGCAGTAAGCACCCACGCACACGCAATCCAACCGAATTCAAATTAGGAGTTAAGCAATGGCTGCAAAAGACGTACGTTTTGGTGATTCCGCGCGTCACCGCATGGTGGCAGGTGTCAACATTCTGGCTGACGCCGTCAAGGTGACCCTGGGCCCGAAAGGCCGCAACGTGGTGCTCGACCGTTCCTATGGCGCCCCCACCGTGACCAAGGACGGCGTGTCGGTCGCCAAGGAAATCGAACTGAAGGACAAGCTCGAAAACATGGGCGCGCAGATGGTGAAGGAAGTCGCTTCCCGCACCAGCGACATCGCCGGTGACGGCACCACCACCGCCACCGTTCTGGCCCAGTCCATCGTCAACGAAGGCATGAAGTACGTGGCCGCCGGCATGAACCCGATGGACCTCAAGCGCGGCATCGACAAGGCCGTGCTCGCCATTACCGCCGAACTGAAGAAGATTTCGGTGCCCTGCACCAGCAGCAAGGAAATCGCCCAGGTCGGCTCCATCTCCGCCAACTCCGATGCCTCGATCGGCGACATCATCGCCGCCGCCATGGACAAGGTCGGCAAGGAAGGCGTGATCACGGTTGAAGACAGCTCGGGTCTGGAGAACGAGCTCGACGTCGTCGAAGGCATGCAGTTCGACCGCGGCTACCTGTCGCCCTACTTCATCAACAACCCCGACAAGCAGATGGCGATCATGGAAGATCCCTTCATCCTGCTGTTCGACAAGAAGATCTCCAACATCCGCGACCTGCTGCCCGTACTGGAACAGGTTGCCAAGGCCGGCAAGCCGCTGATGATCGTCGCCGAAGACGTCGACGGCGAAGCGCTCGCCACCCTGGTGGTCAACAACATCCGCGGCATCCTGAAGACCTGCGCCGTCAAGGCACCGGGCTTCGGCGACCGTCGCAAGGCGATGCTGGAAGACATGGCCATCCTCACCGGCGGCACCGTGATCGCCGAGGAAGTGGGTCTGTCCCTGGAAAAAGCCACCCTGCAGGATCTGGGCCGCGCCAAGCGCATCGAGATCGGCAAGGAAAACACCACCATCATCGACGGCGCCGGCGTTGCCGACGCGATCAAGGGCCGCATCAGCCAGATCAACAAGCAGATCGACGAAGTGACCAGCGACTACGACAAGGAAAAGCTGCAGGAGCGCAAGGCCAAGCTGGCCGGTGGCGTGGCAGTGATCAAGGTCGGTGCCGCCACCGAAGTCGAAATGAAAGAGAAGAAGGCCCGTGTCGAAGACGCGCTGCACGCCACCCGTGCCGCCGTTGAAGAAGGCATCGTCCCCGGCGGCGGCGTCGCACTGCTGCGCGCCAAGTCCGTGGCCGCTGCGATCAAAGGCGACAACCACGACCAGGACGCCGGCGTGAAGATCGTGCTGCGCGCGATCGAAGAGCCGCTGCGCCAGATCGTCAAGAACTGCGGCGAAGAGCCCTCGGTCGTCGTCAACAAGGTGCTGGAAGGCAAGGGCAACTACGGCTACAACGCGCAGACCGGCGAATACGGCGACATGGTGGCGATGGGTGTGCTCGACCCCACCAAGGTCACCCGCACCGCGCTGCAGAACGCCGCATCGATCGCCAGCCTGATGCTGACCACCGACTGCATGGTCGCGGACCTGCCGGATGACAAGCAAGGCTCGCCGATGGGTGGTGGTGACATGGGCGGAATGGGTGGAATGGGCGGCATGATGTGAGCGTGGTTGTTGACGCTTCAGCGTCTTTACAACCACGGCCTACCCCTTGCGGGTAAATTCAGCCCAGGCTGTTCAGTTGTTCCAAAGCCCCGCTTCGGCGGGGCTTTTTTTATGCTAGTAACAATAAGTTACGTCTGCACATGTCGTCGGGCCGCCCACTTGACCTGGCACATAAACAAGCGGTCAATGCGGATATTCATGTCTGTTTATTGGTTTGTTCGGGTTTAAAAAATCAGAATTTTTTCAAAAGGGGACTGCAATGAATCTATCCGGAATTCTCGTCATGGCGCACCCGGAAAACCTGCCACGGGTGGTGACCGAACTCAACGCACTTCCGGGGGTGGAGGTTCACCAGCAAGACCCGATCGGTCGCGTGGTGGTCGTGCTCGAGGCCGAGACCGTGCGCGAGGAAACCGATGGCCTGCGCCGTATCCAGTCCGTGCCGGGCGTGCTGATGGCCGAGATGGTTTTCCACTATTTCGAGGACGACGACGAGGCGCTGTCCGAGTTGCCGCCCGAGATCGCCGCGCTGCCCGGCCTGAATGCCTGCCAATAAATAATTGATTGCCTGATTCCTAGGAGACCGCCATGTCCGTCACCCGTCGTGAGTTTCTCAAAACCGCCGTCGCCGGCGCCACCGCCACCACCATGAGCCTGCCGTTGACACGGATGGCCGAGGCCGCCGTCCAGCAACTGGAGAAGGGCTGGCAGTGGGACAAGTCCGTATGCCGTTTTTGCGGCACCGGGTGCGGCATCCTGGTGGCAACCCAGGGCGGAAAAATCGTTGCCACCAAAGGCGATCCGGATGCGCCGGTCAACCGCGGCCTCAACTGCATCAAAGGCTATTTCAACGGCAAGATCATTTACGGCGCCGACCGCCTGACCCAGCCCCTGTTGCGCATGACCGACGGCAAGTTCGACAAGAAGGGCAAGTTCCAGCCCGTCTCCTGGGAAAAAGCCCTCGACGTCATGGAAGAGAAAATGCGCTGGGCGCTGAAGGAAAAGGGGCCGGCCGGCCTGTCCATCTTCGGCTCCGGCCAGTACACCATCCATGAAGGCTACGTGGCGTCCAAGCTGATGAAGGCCGGCTTCCGCTCCAACAACCTCGACCCCAACGCACGCCATTGCATGGCCTCGGCCGTGGTCGGATTCATGCAGACCTTCGGCATCGACGAGCCGCAGGGCAACTACGATGACATCGAGCATACCGACACGGCGGTGCTGTGGGGCGCCAACATGGCCGAGATGCACCCCATCCTGTGGTCGCGCATCACCAACCGCCGCCTGACCCACGACAAGATGCGCGTGGTGAACCTGACGGTCTACGGCAACATGTCATCCGACATTGCCGACACCGAAATCATTTTCGCGCCCAGCAGCGATCTGGCCATCCAGAACTACATCGCGCGCGAGATCGTCGCCCGCAATGCGGCGGACTGGGACTTCGTCAAGAAGCACACGGTGTTCGCCACCGGTCCGTACGACATCGGCTATGGCTTCCGCCCGAAGAACGCCGACAAGTACGCTTCCGCTGCCGAGATGGAGATCTACAAGAACGAGCAGGTTCGCGTGCTCGACAAGCACGAGGCGATCGCCCAGCGTAAAAAGGTGGGCGAGGCCGTGCCGCAGAACAATGCGGCCACGCCGATGAAGGATTGGGCTATCAGCCTGGAAGACTTCAAGAAGGCGCTGGATCCCTACACCCTGGATTTCGTGGCCGAGGTGGCGAAGGGCGATCCCGACGAGCCGATGGCGGATTTCAAGGCCAAGCTCAAGCTGCTGGCGGATTACTACTGCGACCGCGACCGCAAGATCGTGTCCTACTGGACCATGGGCTTCAACCAGCACCAGCGCGGCTCCTGGGTCAACGAGCAGGCCTACATGAACCACCTGCTGACCGGCCGCCAGTGCAAGCCCGGACAAGGCGCCTTCTCGCTGACCGGCCAGCCTTCCGCCTGCGGTACCGCGCGCGAGGTCGGCACCTTTGCCCACCGCCTGCCAGCCGACATGGTGGTGATGAACCCGAAGCACCGGGCCGTCGCCGAGAAAATCTGGAAACTGCCCGCCGGCACCATCAACCCGCAGATGGGCAGCCATTTCGTCAAGATCATGCGCGACCTGGAAGACGGCCAGATCCTGTTCAACTGGACCCAGGTGAACAATCCTTGGCAGAACACCGCCAACGTCAACCACTGGATCAAGGCCGCGCGCGACATGAACAACTTCATCGTCGTCGCCGATGCCTACCCCGGCGTGTCCGCCAAAGTGGCCGACCTCATCCTGCCCGCCGCCATGATCAACGAGAAGTGGGGCGCCTACGGCAATGCCGAGCGCCGCACCCAGGTCTGGCGCCAGCAGGTGCTGCCCCCGGGGCAGGCGCGTGGCGATATCTGGATGATGCTGGAGCTGTCCAAGCGCTTCAAGCTGAAGGACGTCTGGGGCGCGCAGAAGCTGCCCGGCCTCGAAGGCGGCCTGCCCGACGTGCTGCCCGGCGCGGTGGCGATGGGCTACACCCCCGAATCGACGCTCTACGAAGTGCTGTTTGCCACCCCAGAGAACAAGAAGGTCAAGTGGCCCGACCCCATCGCCAAGGGGCACGGCAACCATGTTGCCGATCTGCTGAAGGACGGCTGGTTCCCCGAGAAGGCCATGTTCGAGGAATACCGCCAGTTCGGCACGGGCCACGCGCACGACCTGGCCCCCTTCGACGTCTATCACCACGACAAGGTGCGCGGCCTGAAATGGCCGGTGGTCGAGAAGAACGGCAAGTGGGTGGAAACCCCCTGGCGCAACAACGAACAGTACGACCCCTATGTGACGAAGGGCATGGGCATCGACTTCTACGGCAACAACGGCAACGCCCTGGTGATGGGCGATCTGGACAAGCCGGGCGATCCCGCCAACAAGGTGGACATCTCCCACAAGGCCAAGATCTACTTCCGCCCCTATGCCTCGCCGGTCGAGAAGCCCGATGCCAACTACGACCTGTGGCTGTGTACCGGCCGCGTGCTGGAACACTGGCACTCCGGCACCATGACCCGGCGCGTGCCCGAACTGCACCGCGCGGTACCGTCCGCAGTCTGCTGGATCAACCAGAAGGACGCCGACACCAAGGGGCTCAAGCGCAACGACCTGGTGTGGGTCGAGTCGCGCCGCGGCAAGGTCAAGGTGCGCCTGGAAACCGGCGGCCGCAACCGCGTGCCGCGCGGCATGGTCTACGTGCCCTGGTTCGATGAAGGCGTGCTGATCAACCGGGTCACCCTCGACACCACGTGTCCGCTCTCGAAACAGACCGATTTCAAGAAGTGCGCGGTGAAAATCTACAAGGCCTGAGCCCGTCTGAGTTACTCGGTCGCCAGATGGTAATTTTCCCGTCTTGGCGGCCGAAGACGGCCCGCTGCGAATCCGCCCGGATCAACCATGTCTGTCAAAAATATTGCTCGCCGCGATTTTCTGGCCAAGGTCGCCCAAGGCACGGCGGTGGCGGCCTGCGGCGGCTTGCTGTGGGATTACCTGCTGAACCAGGAAGTGCGCGCGCATCCTTATGCCCTGCGGCCGCCGGGAGCGCTTGCCGAGGCCGATTTCCACGCCGCCTGCATCAAATGCGGGCAATGCGTGAACGCCTGCCCGTATGACACCCTGAAGCTCGCCGGCGCCGGCGGCGATATGCCGATCGGCACGCCCTACTTCACGCCACGGGAGGTGCCCTGCTACCTGTGCCCGGACATCCCCTGCATGAAGGCCTGTCCCACCGGTGCGCTGTCGCCGCAACTGAAGGACGTCAGCGATTCCCGCATGGGGCTGGCGGTGATCGACCTGGAGAACTGCCTGTCCTGGAAAGGGCTGCGCTGCGAAATCTGTTATCGCGAATGCCCCTTGAAGGGTCGCGCCATCGTTCTGGAAACCCACCCGCGCGGCATTTCCAAGCACGCGATGTTCTTCCCCATCGTGCATTCCGATGCCTGCACCGGCTGCGGCATCTGCGAAAAGGCCTGCCCCACCACCGAAGCCGCCATCCGCATCCTGCCGCACAAGCTGGTGCAGGGAAAAATCGGCGAGCACTATCGCCTGGGCTGGATCGAGAAAAGCGAAATCACCCAGGAGTTCAAGCCCGCCGCCCCGGAAGCGCCCGCCAAACCGGGCAAAAAGGTGCCGGGCATGGATTATCTGAACGAGGGGGCGCCATGAGCACCACTCCCCAGCACCCCAGATCGGCCGCGCTGGCCTCCATCGAAAAGCTGCATGCGCGCACAGGGATGGCACGCATCGTCTCCTGGCGTTATGTCGTCCTGCGCCGCACAATCCAGTTCGGCATCCTGCTGCTCTTCTTCGGCACCGCGCACTGGGGTTGGGAGGCCGCCAAGGACGTGCCCCTGTTGACCGGCAACCTCTCCGGTTCCAAATTCCTCGGCCTGATCCCCATGGCCGATCCCTTCGCGGTGCTGCAGATCTTCCTCACCGGACATGTGCTGCAGAAAGAGTCCATCATCGGCGCAGCCCTGGTGCTGGGCTTTTACGCGCTGGTGGGCGGCCGGGTATTTTGCGGCTGGGTCTGTCCGGTGAACGCGGTGACCGACCTGGCCGGCTGGCTGCGCCAGCGCCTGCCCATCCCCACGCTGTTTGCGCTGAATCGCAACATCCGCTACTTCGTGCTGGCAACGGCCCTGATCCTGTCCGTCATCAGCGGGGTGGCCGCCTTCGAGTGGGTGAGCCCGGTCGGCATGATGCACCGCGGGATCATTTTCGGGATGGGCCTGGGGTTTCTCGCGCTGATTGCCATCTTCCTGTTCGACCTCTTGATCCTGAAGAATGGCTGGTGCGGCCATCTTTGCCCGCTGGGCGCCTTCTGGTCGCTGGTTGGAAAAACCGCCCTGATCCGGGTGCGCTTCGATAAGGATTCCTGCACGCATTGCGGCGAATGCGCCAAGGTCTGCCCTGAACCGCAGGTGTTGAATCTGAAAAAACTCGAACAAACAGGCTATGTCGTGCCCGGCGAATGCAGCAACTGCGGGCGCTGCACGGCCTTGTGTCCGGAAGGCAGCCTGAATTTCGACCTGCGCCCGCTGATCCACCGGCACCACCCCGCTCCCGGGGCCCTGGAAGCAACCATCGAAAACCGAAACACCTAGGAGGATGTGATGAAAACACTTGTTTTGACATGCGTACTGCTGACACTGAGCCTGCAGGCCGGGGCTGCGGACAAGGGGCTGACCGAGGAGCAGATGGGGCTGTCCAAAACCCCCGTGTCCGTCGACCCGGATCCGGCCACGTTCGAATACCGACAGGCCGATCCTTACAGCGGCGGCGTGTTGCCGCGCGCCTACAACGGCGCCCCGCCGCAGGTTCCGCACAACCTGGACGGTCTGATTCCCATCACGCGCGACTCCAACACCTGCGTGAGCTGCCACCAGCAGCCCGACCAGGTCGGCAAGAAAAAGGTGAAAGGCCAACCGACCGCGATGCCGGCCTCGCACTACACCGACGTCAAGAAGAATGCGCTGTACATGGGGCGCTACAACTGCATCCAGTGCCATACGCCGCAGGCGAATGTGAACAATCTGGTGGGCAATACCTTCAAGCGCAAGTAAGTTGCGGACTCCACCCCGGTTGGCGTATTGCGCAGCCAGCGGTATAACTGGGCAGCTTTGCACTTGCGCAAAGCTGCCCAGTTTTTATAGGTATGGAGGGAAGCATGACGCTGCAACGCTTTTTTATTGGCCTGGCGCTCGTGCTCATGGCATGCACGGTGCGCGCCCAGGTTCCCGATATCGAACTGCGCGACCTTGAAGGCAAACCCCGCAACGTCAACGAATTCATCGGCCACGGCAAATGGACCATCGTGTCGGTCTGGGCGCATGACTGCGCGGTCTGCGAAAAGGAAATCGGCGAGATGGCCGCGTTCCACACTGCCAACCGCGACCGCAATGCCATCGTCCTCGGCGTTTCGATCGACGGCATGGCGCAGAGGGATCTGGCGCAGAAATTTGTCGCCCGGCACACGCTGCCCTTTGTGAACCTGGTTGCCGAACCGGAACAGGATGTGATCGGGAAATTTGGCGGCGGTGCGTTCATCGGCACTCCCACCCATTATTTCTACGACCCGAGGGGCAGGATCGTCGGCCGCAAGATCGGCCCGATGCCGCGTGCCGATCTCGAGGAATTCATCGAGGTGTTCAACAAGAGTCCGTACGCCGTTCGTTAGCTTGGCTAGCGGACGCCAGCCGCTCGCGCCGCAATGATCGGAATGATACGTTTTCAGCCCCGCCTTTGGTTTCGGGCGAGTGGGCCCATCTTCCCCGTGTGTGCGTCAGGCGTGGGGTTCGGCCTGCACGCTTGATCGAAAAACGCATGGGCCAGGCGATTTTTGCATGCCCATGCGGATGCGCTGTAAATTGTAGCCATCCCGGTGCTGCTCGGACACTTGCCCCATGACCCATATGATCCCGCTCGCCAACAGCCTGCACCGTGCCACCCTCGATGCGCTGCGGAGGCAGGCGCCATTTTCGGCGATGCCAGAGGGCGAGATGCTGTGGCTGGTGCAGCGCCTGTCGGTGGCCTATTTTGCGCGCGACGCCGTCCTGCTGGAGCCCGCCGATGTCCCGCCCGACAGCCTGTTCATCATCAAGCAGGGCACCGTCAGCGGCGATACCGCCGACGGCCAGACGGTGCTGCAACTGGCTACGGGCGAAATGTTTCCACTCGGCGCCTTGCTGGCGGGCCGCGGCGCCGCCAACCGCTATATCGCTGCAACGGACACCTTCTGCTACCTGCTCGCCGCCGCCGATTTCCACACGCTGCTGGCCACGAGCACGGAGTTCAATGATTTCTGCACCCGCCGCATTGCCAGCCTGCTGGAGGAATCGCAGCGGGCGGTGCAATCGGAATACGCGCTGGCGCTCGACGACGAGCACCGCTTCGCACGCCCGCTGGCCAGCCTGGTGCGCCGCGCGCCGCTGAGCGTGCTGTCCGACACGCCGCTGTCGGATGCCCTGGCGGCAATGGAGGCCGCCCGGGTGGGGTCGGTGGTGGTGACCGACGCGGCCGGGCAGCCGGTCGGGATTCTGACCCTGAAGGATGTGCTGGCGCGGGTGACCCTGGCCGGCGTGCCCCTGGCCACGCCGATTTCGGCGGTGATGACCGCAAGCCCGGCGACGCTGCCGGACGACGCGCCGGTGGCCGACGCCCTGGTGCTGATGGCGCGCCAGGGCATCCATCATTTGCCGCTGGTGAGCGCCGGCAAGCTGGTCGGCGTGGTGTCGGAAAAGGACATCTTCGCGCTGCGTCGCCTGTCGGTGGAAGGCATCACCTCGTCCATTGCACGCACCGACGATCCCGCGCGCCTGCCTACGCTGGCACACGACATCGGCGATCTGGCGCACAGCCTGCTGGCGCAGGGGATGGATGCGGAAAACCTGACCGCCATCATTTCCAGCCTCAACGACCGCCTCACCGAACGCCTCATCACGCTGGAATGCGAAACCGATCATGCCCTGACCGGGCTGCGCTGGTGCTGGCTTGCGCTGGGATCGGAAGGCCGCATGGAACAGACCCTTTCCACCGACCAGGACAATGCGCTGATCTTTGCCGCCGCAGACGATGTCCAGCGTGATGCGCTGCTGGCCATGGCGCTGCGCGTGAACCACAAGCTCGACGCCTGCGGATTCCCGCTGTGCCGCGGCGGCATCATGGCGAGCAACCCGAAATGGTGCCTGTCGCTGGCCGACTGGCAGCATCAGTTCACGCAATGGATCGATCACGGCAGCCCCGAAGCGCTGCTGCACGCCAGCATCTTTTTCGATTTCCGCCCGCTGAGCGGCGATGCTTCGCTGGCGCTCGACCTGCGCGCCTGGCTCAATCGCGCCGCGCAGAAAAATCCGCGCTTCCTCCACCAGATGGCGGGCAATGCCCTGCGCAACCGTCCGCCGCTGGGCGTGGTGCGCGACTTCGTGCTGTCCGACGACGAAGCGCATCCGCACACCCTCGACCTCAAGCTCAACGGCGCCACGCCCTTCGTCGACGCGGCGCGCATTTTTGCGCTGGCGGCCGGCAGCCCGCAGACCAACACCGCCAAGCGGCTGCGCGAGGCCGCACATGCGCTGCGCATCCCCGATACCGAACTGGCCGACTGGAATCGTGCGTTCCACTTCCTGCAGTTGCTGCGCCTGCGCCACCAGCATGGGCAGCAGCGCGCCGGCCAGACGCCGGACAACCACATCAACCCCGACACGCTGAATCCGCTCGACCGCCGCATCCTGAAGGAGGCGCTGCGCCAGGCGCGCAAGGTACAGGCGCGGCTGGCGATGGATTACGGGCTGTGATCTGGCCGTTCACAAAACGCGCGCCGCCCGTCCTCGATGACACCAGCCGCGCGCGGCGCGACGCGCTGCGCCAGCAGAAGGTCGACCTCAAACAGCCGCTGGCCGACCTGCGCTGGTGCGTGGTCGACACCGAAACCGGCGGGCTCGACGCGCAGCGCGATCCGCTGCTGGCGATCGGCGCGGTGGCGATCGAGCATAGGCGCATCGCACTCGATGCCAGCCTGGAGGTCGGACTCACGCAGGCGCAATCGACCGTTGCCGCCAATATCCTGATTCACGGCATCAGCGGCACCGAACAGCGCGCCGGCCACGCGCCGCACGAGGCCGTGCTCGACTGGCTGGAGTTCGCACAGGGCGCGCCGCGTGTGGCTTTTCACGCCGCATTCGACCAGGCGGTGCTGCAGCGCGCCGAACGCGAACTGCTGGACCTTTCGATCACGGCACCGTGGTTCGATGCCGCCGTCGTCGCGCCCCTGCTGTTTCCCGACGCCGCACCGCACTGCCGCCACCTCGACGACTGGCTGGCGCACTTCGGCATCGCTGTCTACACGCGCCACGGCGCGCTGGCCGACGCCTTCGCCACCGCCGAACTGTGGCTGGTGCTGCTCGCCGCCGCGCAGCGCGACCACATCATCACTGCGCATCAGCTGCGCGGACTGCTGCGCGCCCGCCGCTGGCTATCAGCAAATTAGCGCCTACTAATCTGTTTGTAGGCCTCGTCACAATTCCATAAACTCCGCGCACGCGCGATTCATATTAATAAAGCGCGTCCCCCACTCACGCTCACGGAGGAATTGCCATGCAGTTGTCGGAGAGACATCAGGAGTACTGGCGCAAGAATCTGCGGCTCACCGCAGTGTTGCTCGCCATCTGGTTCGTGGTGACGTTCGTCGTCATCTATTTTGCCCCCCAGCTCAACAATATCGTCATCATGGGTTTCCCCTTCGCCTTCTACATGGCGGCCCAGGGTTCACTCATCATCTATGTCCTCGTCATCTGGTTTTATGCCCATCGCATGAACCAGCTGGACAAGGAATTCGGCGTCCACGAGGGAGATGAAGAATGAGCACTCAAACCCAAAGCCAGTTCTTCCAGCAACTCAAGAAGTACTACACCTTCTACACCGGCGGCTTCATCGCCTTCGTCATCGTGCTCGCCATCCTGGAGCAGATGGGGCTGGCGCCGAAATACATCGGCTACATCTTCCTTGCCGCCACCATCTCGCTGTATGCGGGCATCGGCATCATGTCGAAGACCGCCGACGTGTCGGAATACTACGTCGCCGGACGGCGCGTCCCTGCGCTGTTCAACGGCATGGCGACCGGCGCCGACTGGATGTCGGCCGCATCCTTCATCGGTATGGCCGGCACCCTGTATCTCTCCGGCTTTGACGGCCTTGCCTTCATCCTGGGCTGGACCGGCGGCTATGTGCTGGTGGCGCTGCTGCTCGCGCCCTACCTGCGCAAGTTCGGCCAGTTCACCATTCCCGACTTCCTCGGTGCGCGTTTCGGCGGCAACCTGCCGCGCACCATCGGCGTCGTCGCGGCCATCATCTGCTCGTTCGTCTATGTGGTCGCGCAGATTTATGGTGTGGGCCTGATTACCGCCCGCCTCACCGGCCTGGAATTCCAGATCGGCGTGTTCGCCGGTCTCGCCGGCATCCTGGTGTGTTCCTTCCTCGGCGGCATGCGCGCGGTGACCTGGACCCAGGTCGCCCAGTACATCATCCTGATCCTTGCCTACATGATTCCGGTGGTGTGGCTGTCGGTGAACATCACCGGCAACCCGATCCCGCAGATCGCCTATGGTCAGGTGCTGGAGCAAGTCACCGCCAAGGAAAAAGAGCTGAACGATCCGACCACCACGCTCGGCGCCGCCGAAGCGTCGGTCCGCGCGATCTTCAAGGAAAAACAGCTTGCTGCGGAAGACAAGGTCAAGGCACTGGAAGCGGCCATCGCCGCCGGCACCGCCGACACGATCGTCGGTGAGGCGCGTGCCAAGCTCGATACCGAGCTGGTCGAACTGAAGGCCGCGCCTGAACCTGACGCCCAGAAAATCGAGGCGAAGACCAAGGAAATCGCAGACCTGACCGGTCCCGACGCCCTGATGGCCAAGCTGAAGAAAGCCGTCGACGGCGCCAAGAAATCAGCCGGCCCGGTCGCAGCTCACGCCACCGCCTTCTCCGGCAAGGGTGCCGAGAAGAAGCTCCTGAAGGACAACCCCAGCGCGACCGAGGCTGAAATCGCCGCAGCAAAAGCCGAAGACGAAAAAGTCTCCAACGACAAGCGCCGCAACTTCATCGCGCTGGTGCTGTGTCTGATGGTGGGCACGGCCTCGCTGCCGCACATCCTGATGCGCTACTACACCACGCCGTCGGTGCGTGATGCGCGCAAGTCGGTGTTCTGGTCGCTGTTCTTCATCTTCCTGCTGTACTTCACCGCGCCTGCGCTGGCGGTGCTGGTCAAGTTCACGGTCTACAATAACGTGATCGGCTCGTCGTTCGCGTCGCTGCCCGCCTGGGTGGCCAACTGGGCAGCCGTGGATCCGACCCTGATGAAGATCTCCGATCTCAACAAGGACGGTCTGGTGCAGCTCGCCGAAATGACCATCGGCGGCGACCTCATCGTGCTGGCGACGCCGGAGATTGCCGGCCTGCCCTACGTGATCTCGGGCATGGTGGCAGCGGGCGGTCTGGCCGCAGCGCTGTCGACGGCCGACGGTCTGCTGCTGACCATCGCCAATGCGCTGTCGCACGACGTCTACTACAAGATGATCGACCCGAAGGCCTCCACGGTGCGCCGCCTGGCCATCTCCAAGGGCCTGCTGCTGGTGGTTGCCCTGCTGGCTGCGTACACCGCCTCGCTGAAGCCGGGTGACATCCTGTTCCTGGTCGGCGCCGCGTTCTCGCTGGCCGCCTCGGCGTTCTTCCCGGCGCTGGTGCTCGGCGTGTTCTGGAAGCGCGCCAACTACCTCGGCGCGGTCCTCGGCATGCTGGCCGGTCTGGTCGTGTGTATGTACTACATGTACATCACCTACGACTTCTTCGGCGGCGTCGCAGCCAACGAATGGTTCGCCATCAAGCCCATTGCAGCCGGCGTGTTCGGCATGCCGGCCGGCCTCCTTGGCGTCATCATCGGCTCGATGATCTCGCGTGCACCCAGCATCGAGATCCAGCAGCTGGTCGACCATGTGCGCTATCCGAACCTGGAAGGCGACATCGACACCCGCGCAGCCTGATCGCTGTACCCTGCGCGCCTTCGGGCGCGCAACAAAAAAGCCAGCCTTACGGGGCTGGCTTTTTTACGTCCGCGATATTCAGCCTAAACGATGCTGATAATCGGTCCGGCCGGCGTCCCGGATCAGCCGCTGCGCGGTCTGCGGATCGTGTGTCAGCGTGTGCTCGATGACTTCCGCCACCTTAGCAGGCTCGTTGCAATGCTGCCAGGCCATCCCCAGCGCATACCAGGCCAGCCCGTTCATCGGCTGCAGCCTCGCCGCCTCGGTCAGCGCCGCCGCAGCCTTGGCATGGCGGCCGTGCCGCGCATGCAGCATCCCCAGCCCATACCAGGCGCGGTCGTTGTTCGGGTTCAATTCGGTCGCCCGCTGAAACGCCGCGATTGCACCGTCGTCCATGCCGCCCTTGTCGCGCACGTAGGCCAGATTGAACCAGGTGTTCGCATCGTCCGGCTGGCGTTCAACGGCCCGCGCATACCAGGCTTCCGCCGCCGTCCAGCGCTCCTGCTGTGCTTCCAGCCAGCCCAGCGTGCGCAGCGTATCAGCATGTTCGGGGTCGGCAGCGAGGCAGTCGCAATAAGCGGCCAGCGCACGCTCACGCTGGCCCAACATGTTGAGGAACATGCCCCGCAGGCCATGTCGCACACGGTCATAATTCATCGTGGGGTCAATACAGAGTGAAGTCAGCGCACATTGTCACGGTCAAGCGGCAGCCTGACAAGCTGCGTTAGAATCGCCGATTCGTTTCAGGAATCCTCGCCATGCCGCTCGACATTCTGCTGGTCTCCGTTCTACGCACCCTGGTTGAAGTCGCCGGCTTCGCCCTGCTTGGGCAAGGAGTGCTGGCGCTGCTGGCCGGCAAATACCGCGAGCAGAACATTTTTTACAGGGTGCTGCGCATCATCACCGGGCCGGTCGTGCGTGCCGTGCGTTTCATCACCCCGCGCTTCATTCTCGACGCCCACATCCCGGTACTCACCTTCTTCCTGCTGTTCTGGTTGTGGATCATGCTGGCATTCGCCAAACGCCACCTGTGCGGCCTGCATGGCCTGGCGTGCTGAGCACAACCCACGCGGCTTCGTCTTGACTTGAATGGGGCAAACCGGTTAAATTGCCGCCTCTTTTGGCCAGTTAGCTCAGTTGGTAGAGCAGCGGATTGAAAATCCGCGTGTCCTTGGTTCGATTCCGAGACTGGCCACCAAATTCAAGCGGCTTCCCGTGGGTTTTTTCCACCGGAAGCCGCTTTTCTTTGCATCACGCCTGCGTCCTTGCGTTCGACCCCACCCCCTGGAAGACCTGTCCTCCGGGTGTCCGGGAAGGGAAGGGTATCGCCCCGCACCCTCCCATCATTGCCTGAAAAAATATCCACTCAGGCCAGCCGCCATAGACCGGAGAGAAGATTAGCATCTGACCATTTGATGGTATTCATTAGCTGTACTAATGTGGAGTTGCTTTTCCCTCAATAACGATCAGGAGACAGCCATGAGCAAGAAGGACAGCAAGCAATCCACCAACACCGAAGCCAAACTGAGCCGGCGAAATTTTATCGGCGCGGCAGCAGCCGCCACCGCAACCGGCGCGGCGTCGCTGGGTTTCCCGTCGATCGCCAAGGCGCAGGCGCCGATCAGTCTGCGCTTCCAGAGCACCTGGCCGGCAAAGGACATCTTCCACGAATATGCGGTCGATTTCGCCCACAAAGTGAATGCGATGTCCGGCAAGGAACTCAGGATCGAGGTGTTGCCGGCGGGTGCGGTGGTCAAGGCTTTCGACCTGCTCGACGCAGTCAGCAAAGGCACGCTGGACGGCGGCCACGGCGTGATCGCCTACTGGTACGGCAAGAACTCCGCCGTGGCGCTGTGGGGCTCCGGACCGGCTTTCGGCATGGACGCCAACATGGTGCTGGCCTGGCACTACTACGGCGGCGGCAAGGAACTGCTGGATGAAATCTACAAGGGCATGAACATGGACGTGGTGTCCATGCTCTACGGCCCGATGCCGACCCAGCCCTTCGGCTGGTTCAAGAAGCCGGTCACCAGTGCTGATCAGGTGAAGGGGCTCAAATTCCGCACCGTGGGCCTGGCGGTGGACATGTACAAGGACCTGGGTGCGGCGGTGAACCCGCTGCCCGGCGGCGAAATCGTGCCGGCCATGGATCGCGGCCTGCTCGACGCGGCCGAATTCAACAATGCTTCCAGCGACAACCTGCTCGGCTTCCCGGATGTGTCCAAAGTCTGCATGCTGCAAAGCTTCCACCAGTGCAGCGAGCAGTTCGAGATTCTCTTCAACAAGAAAAAATATGACGGACTGAATGCCGAGCACAAGGCCATCATCAAGCACGCCATCGAGGCGTCGTCAGCCGACATGTCCTGGAAAGCCATCGACCGCTACTCCAGGGATTACATCGACATGAGCACCAAGAAGGGGGTCAAGTTCTACAAGACACCGGACACCATCCTGCGCAAGCAACTCGAGGCCTGGGACAAGATCATGGCGGCCAAGAGCGCGGAAAACCCCGCATTCAAGCGGGTGCTCGAATCCATGCGCACCTTTGCCGGCCGCGCTGCGCGCTGGCAGAACGACACCAACGTGGACTACAAGATGGCCTACAACCACTTCTTCGCCAAGAAGAAGGGTTAACCGGCATAGCCTCGCATGGCCGCCTGGCTGAAGCCGGGCGGCCATTTTCTGCAGCCCATTCCAAAAACTCACGTCATGCAGAAACTGCTGCTCTTCGTCGACAAGGTAAGCACCTTCGCCGGCCGGTTTTTTTCCTGGTCCATCATCGGGCTGACTTTTCTGATTTCCTGGGAAGTGTTTTCCCGTTACGTCCTGAACACCCCGCATGCCTGGGTTCTGGACGTGCAGATCATGCTCTATGGCATCCTGTTCATGCTGGCGGGCGCCTACACGCTGGCCCATGGCGGGCATGTGCGCGGCGACGTGCTGTATGGATTCTTCGCTCCGCGCACTCAGGCCACCATCGATCTGGTGCTGTACGTCGTGTTCTTTCTGCCAGGCATTTTCGCGCTCACCTATGCCGGCTGGATCTACGCCAACGAATCGCTGGCCATCCACGAACAGACCTTCAGCCCCGACCCGCTGCCCCTCTATCCGTTCAAGTTCATGATTCCGGTCGCGGGCTTCTTCCTGCTGGTGCAGGGGATCGTCGAGATCCTGCGCTGCATCATCTGCCTGCGTGACGGCGCCTGGCCCTCCCGCACCGAGGACGTCGAGGAAGTGGACGTCGACAAGCTCAAGCAGATGGTGAATGTGAAAGACGAGGACATCGCGGAGCTGGATCAGTACGTGGTGAAGCAGGAGGCCAAGTCGTGAAGAAGGAACTGCGCTTCGGCTTCGCCTTGATGGCAATCATTCTGATCGCCATCGCCGTATTCATGCCATGGGGCAATCTCACCAACGGCCATCTGGGCCTGCTCATGCTGAGCCTGGTGGTGGTGACCATCATGCTCGGCTTCCCCACGGCGTTTACCCTGATGGGCATGGGCATGATCTTCGCCTGGCTCGCCTATCGCAGCAGCAGCCCGGATCTCGCGGTGAACCAGACCCTGGACCTGATGGTGCAGCGCGCCTACGGCGTGATGACCAACGACGTGCTGATCTCCATCCCGCTGTTCGTGTTCATGGGCTATCTGGTCGAACGCGCCAACCTGATCGAGAAGCTGTTCAAGTCGCTGCACCTGGCAATGGCGCGCATCCCGGGCTCGCTCGCCGTCGCCACGCTGGTGACCTGCGCCATCTTCGCCACCGCCACCGGCATCGTCGGGGCAGTGGTCACCCTCATGGGGCTGCTCGCCCTGCCGGCCATGCTGCGCGCGGGCTACAACGTCAAGCTCTCGGCCGGGGTCATCACCGCGGGCGGCTGCCTCGGCATCCTCATCCCGCCCTCGGTGCTGCTCATCGTCTACGGCGCAACGGCCGGCGTGTCGGTGGTGAAACTGTACGCCGGCGCGTTCTTCCCCGGCATCATGCTGGCCCTGCTCTATGTCGGCTACGTCATCCTGCTGGCCAAGCTCAAGCCGGAGCTGGCGCCGCCCCTGCCGGCGTCAGAGCGCGTGGTCGACATTCCCGGCAACAATGCGCGCATCGCGGGGCGTTTCGGTCACAGGGCCATGCCTTCGCTGCTGCGCGCGGTGTTCAGCAAGGATGGCGCCGGCGTGCCCAGGTCGCAGGTCATGCGGGAGCTGTTCACGACCTTGCTGCCCGCCATCGTATTCGCAGTCATCATGGGCCTTGCCTGGCAGTCGCTCACCAAGCCGGATGAGGTGGCCGACATTTCGCTCCTGCAGGAAATGGGCTCGGTGAGCGAGGAATCGCAAGAAGGGCCCGCGCTGGACGAACCGCTGGCCGAGGGCATCCAGGAACCCCCGACCGAAGCAGCGGAGGAACCCCTCGCCGAAGGCGTGCAGGAACCACCCACCGAAGAAATAGGGGAGCCCCCCCCATCCGAGGCCCTGCAGGAGCCGATGCCCGAAGGCGTGCAGGAGCCCGAGCCCGCCACCGCTGAAGCGCCCGCGCCGAAGCAAGCCTCGGCAACCGGCGACGTCGAGCGCCTGCCCACGCCGTCGAAGTTCTGGAAGATACTCGCCGGCGGCCTTGCGGTGCTTGCGGTGATCTACGCGCTGTTCACCTTCGCGCGTCTCGAAATCTTCAAGATGCTGCTGACCTCCTTCTTCCCGCTGGCGATCCTGATTCTCGCCGTGCTCGGGTCCATCGTGTTCGGTCTGGCCACGCCGACGGAAGCGGCGGCGGTGGGATCCTTCGGCGGCTTCGTGCTCGCCGCGTTCTATCTGGCCCACAACAAGTCGCAGGAGACGCGGCGCAAGCTGCGCACCACCTGGATTCCCCTGTGGATGCTGTTCGGCGTTTCCGTGGTGTGGTTCCTCCTGTTCAAGGCCGGCGTATTGCCAGCGCCCCCGCCTGACTGGGTCGGTTGGCTGTCCATGGGTGCCGTCGGCGTATGGTGCTTGCTGGCGGTACCGCAGGTGAGCATGCTGCCGACAGTGAGGGAGTCCGCCTTCCTCACCGCCAAGACCTCGGCCATGGTGTGCTGGCTGTTCGTCGGCTCCTCGATTTTTTCCGCCGCCTTTGCGCTGCTTGGCGGCCAGCAACTCATCGAGGCGTGGGTGCTGTCGCTGGACATGACGCCGACCGAGTTCATGCTGCTGTCCCAGTTCATCATCTTCGTCCTGGGCTGGCCGCTGGAGTGGACCGAAATTATCGTCATCTTCATGCCGATCTTCATTCCGCTGCTGGCGCACTTCAATATCGATCCGCTGTTCTTCGGCCTGATGGTCGCGCTCAACCTGCAGACCGCCTTCCTCTCGCCGCCGGTGGCGATGGCCGCGTTCTATCTCAAGGGCGTCGCGCCGCCGCACGTGACCCTGAACCAGATATTCGCCGGCATGCTGCCTTTCATGGGGATCCAGGTGCTGGCCATGGCGATGCTTTACCTGTGGCCACAGATCGGCCTGTGGCTGCCGAGCGTGCTCTATAAATAAGCAGTGATGAAACCCATTGCGGCATAGCTAACCAAGGAGAAGCGATGAACATTGCATTCATCGGCATGGGCATCATGGGCAAGCCCATGGCCATCAACCTGAAGAAGGCCGGCCACACGGTGTACGTACACGGCCGCCGTCCGGAATCCATGACCCCGCCTTTGGAGGCTGGCTGCGCCGGATGCGCGTCGATCGCGGAAGCGGCCGCGCAGGCCGACATCATCATCGTCATGGTGTCCGACACACCCGACGTCGAGCAGGTCCTGTTCGACGACAACGGCGTAATCCATGGCGCCCGACCTGGCTCGGTGGTGGTCGACATGAGCACCATATCGCCCACGGCCACGCGCCACATGGCCAAGCGGCTGCGCGACCGCGGCATCGAAATGCTCGATGCGCCGGTGTCCGGCGGCGAGGTCGGCGCAATCAACGCCACGCTCTCGATCATGGTCGGCGGCAAGCCGGAAGTATTCGAGCGCGTGAAGCCGGCGTTCGAGGCGATGGGCAAGAACATCGTGCGGGTCGGCGACCACGGTGCCGGTCAGGTCGCCAAGGCGTGCAACCAGATCGTGGTCGCGGTCACCATCGAGGCGGTCGCCGAGGCGCTCACCTTCGCCCGCAAGAACGGCGTCGACCCGGCCCGTGTGCGCGACGCGCTGATGGGCGGCTTCGCCGGCAGCCGCATCCTCGAAGTGCACGGCAAGCGCATGCTCGACAACGACTACACGCCCGGCTTCAAGACGAAGCTGCACCAGAAGGACATCAACATCGTGATGCAGACCGCCAAGGAACTCGGGCTCGCCCTGCCCGGCGCGGCGCTGGTGATGCAGCATCTGAACGCGCTGATGGGCACCGGCGGCGCGGAACTGGATTCGGCGGCGGTGATGAAGATCGTCGAACGCGAGTCCGGCATGGAACGATAGTTTTTTTCTCCGCGAAGGACGCGAAGGATCGCGAAGAAAACCCCTGATTTGTTCCTTCGCGTTTCTTCGCGTCCTTCGCGGATAACCGGGTTTTGTTCATGACACACACCATCGTCTTTCTCGACCGCAACAGCCTGATCGCCGACCTGCGCGTGCCCTCGTTCGCACACGAGTGGATCGACCACGACCAGACGGCTCCGGAAGATGTGGTTTCGCGCATCCGGGATGCCGACATCGCCATCGTCAACAAGGTGAAGCTCTCCGGCGACATCCTGGCGCAGGCACCCGGCGTGAAAATGATCGCCGTGTCCGCCACTGGCACCGACAACGTCGATCTCGCCTATTGCCGCGCGCACGACATCGTCGTGTCCAACATCCGCGGCTATGCGGTGCACACCGTACCCGAGCACGCCTTCATGCTGATGCTGGCGTTGCGCCGCAATCTGCTGGGCTGGCGCGAGGACGTGCGCGCCGGCCTGTGGCAGCAGACCGACCAGTTCTGCCTATTCACCCGCCCGGTGAACGACCTCCACGGCAGCACGCTCGGGCTCATCGGCTACGGATCGCTCGGCCACGGCATGCAGCGGCTCGCCGAGGCATTCGGCATGCAGGTGCTGATCGCCGAACACAAGAACGCCGCGACCGTGCGCGACGGCTACACAGCATTCGATACGGTGCTCAAGGAAGCCGACGTGATCTCGCTGCACACCCCGCTGACTGCCGGGACGCGGCACATGATTTCCACGCGCGAATTCGGGCTGATGAAGCCCACCGCCATTCTCATCAACACCGCGCGCGGCAACCTGGTGGACGAGGCGGCGCTGGCCGAGGCGCTCAAATCGCAGCGCATCGGCGGCGCCGGCTTCGACGTGCTCGCGGTGGAGCCGCCGCGCGAAGGCAGCCCGCTGCTGGACCTCGACCTGCCGAACTTCATCCTCACGCCCCACGTCGCCTGGTCCAGCCGCGAGGCGATGCAGACGCTCGCCGACCAGCTGGTCGACAACATCGAGGCCTTCGTGGCCGGCACGCCCAGCAACGTCGTCACCTGAGAGGATCGAGCCATGAGCGCACGCGTCACGGCAGCCGGCCTCTCGATCGCCCAGCCGCTTTACGATCTGGTGCACGACGAGATCGCGCCGGGAACCGGCATCAGCGGCGAGCGTGTGTGGCAGGGCTTCGCCGAAATCCTGCGCGAACTGACGCCGCGCAACCGCGCACTGCTGGCGCGGCGCGACGAGCTGCAGGCCCGCATCGATGCCTGGCACCTGGAACGCAAGGGCCGGCCGCACGATGCCGCAGCCTACAAGCAGTACTTGTATGACATCGGCTACCTGCTGCCGGAGAGCGAGGACTTCGTCATCGCCACGGAAAATGTCGACGCCGAAATCGCCTGCATCGCCGGCCCGCAGCTGGTGGTGCCGATGAACAACGCCCGCTACGCCCTGAATGCGGCCAACGCGCGCTGGGGCAGCCTGTTCGATGCCCTCTACGGCACCGACGTCATTCCCGACAACGGCGGCGCCGAGAAGAAAGGCGCCTTCAATCCGGTGCGCGGTTCCCGGGTCATCGCCTACGCCAAGGCCTTCCTCGACGAAGCCGCCCCCTTGCGCGAGGGCAGCTACATCGATGCCATCGCCTACTCGGTCAAGTCAGGCCAGCTCTCGGTGACGCTGTCGAGCGGGGCACATACCGGACTGCGTGACCCTGGGCAGTTCAAGGGCTATCAGGAAAAGACCGGCGCAATCAACTCGCTGCTCCTGCTGCACCACGGCCTGCACATCGAGATTCATTTCAACACCGACCATCCCATCCACGAACTGCATCCCACCGGCATCCGCGACATCTATCTGGAAGCGGCGATCACCACCATCATGGACTGCGAGGATTCGGTGGCTGCGGTGGATGCGGGTGACAAGGTCAAGGTCTATCGCAACTGGCTGGGCCTGATGAAGGGCGCGCTTTCAAGCAGCTTCGACAAGGGCGGCAAGGCTTTGATTCGCAGCCTCAATCCGGACCGCCGCTACCTTTCGCCCGAGGGCCGCGCCTTCGAGATCCCCGGCCGCAGCCTGATGCTGGTGCGCAACGTCGGCCATCTGATGACCACCGACGCGGTGCTGGACGAACACGGAGGCGAGGTGTTCGAGGGCCTGCTCGACGCCCTGATCACCAGCACCTGTGCGCTGCACGACCTGAAAGGCGCGAGCCCTCTGCGCAACAGCCGCACGGGCAGCGTCTACATCGTCAAGCCCAAGCAGCATGGCCCGGACGAAGTCGCCTTCACGGTCGATCTGTTTGCGCGCATTGAGGACGTGCTGGCGCTGCCGCGAAACACGCTGAAGATCGGCATCATGGACGAGGAACGGCGCACCACGCTCAACCTCAAGGCCTGTATCCGCGCTGCGCGAGAGCGGCTGATCTTCATCAACACCGGCTTCCTCGACCGCACCGGCGACGAGATCCACACCTCGATGGAGGCCGGCCCGGTGCTGCGCAAGGGCGAGATGAAATCCGCCGCCTGGCTT
>JBAVWB010000184.1:0-5865 GCA_049697615.1 Thiobacillus sp.
GAAGAAGGGCAACCACCATTGCGAACAGCCTCGATCGACTCATGACAGCTTCGGCTTCAGCCCCTTCTCCTGGCTCGCCGCAAATATCCTATTCCCTGCGAGTTGGTGCAAGCATAGGATGACGGCCTGGGCTGGATTTAGCGATACGGCTCAAACCCGTTCTGCTCCTGCATCAACAACTGCATGAGCTTGGGATGGATGAACAGCTTCTCCCTGCCTGCCTGCTGTTCGACGAGCACGCCGATCTCGACCAGTTTTTTCAGGTAGACCGAGGCGGTCTGGCGTTTGGCGATGCCTTTTCCAACCAGGTTGTCGATGCGGCAATAAGGCTGCTCGAAGATGGTGTCGACCAGTTCGCGGCTGTAGATGCTGGGCAGTTGCTCGCGCACCCGGATGGCGGTGTGGTCGGCCAGCGCGCGTATGGCGGCGATCTTGGCAGTGGTCCAGCGGGCGGTGTCTTCCACGCCGCGCAGCACATAGAGCAGCCACTCTTCCCAGCTTTGCTCGGCGGTGACCTGATGCAGCAACCGGTAATAGTCGGCCTTGTGCTGGATGATGTAGCGGCTGAGATAAAGAATGGGCAGGGTGAGCAGGCCTTCCTGAATGAGGAACAGGCTGTTGAGTACGCGCCCGGTGCGGCCGTTGCCATCGGCAAAGGGGTGGATTGCTTCGAACTGGTAATGCCCAACGGCCATGCGGATGAGCGGGTCGAGCTCGGTGGCGTCGTGCATGAAGCGTTCCCAGTTGGCGAGCAGATCGCGGATGACGGTTTCGCCCGCTGGCGGGGTGTAGATGATTTCGCCGGTGCGGTCGTTTTGTAGGGCGGTGCCCGGCACTTTGCGCACGGCCATTTCGCGTCCCTTGATCTGGCTGCATATGGCTTCGGCGGTGCGGGTGGTCAGCGGCCGGTCCTGCAGGGACTGAAAGCCTTCGAATAGCGCTCGGCGGTAGCGCAGGGCTTCCTTGGTGGCGGGGTCGGCCTTGTCGTCTGCCTGGATGTGCTGGAACAGCTTGTCGGTGGTGGTGACGATGTTTTCGATTTCGGAACTGGCACGCGCTTCCAGCAGCGGCAGGGTGTTGATGAGCATGGCCTGATTGGGGATCAGTTCGGCAGCCTGCTTCAATTCCGCCAGCGCGGCACTGGACTTGATGCACTGCTTGAGCACGGTTTTGGTGTCGAGCTCGACGGCCGGCGGCAAGCGCGGCAGGTCGTTATAGGGCTGATCCGGTTTCCAGCTTGGGGAGGCGCTCATGTTTGCGTTTTGCGATTTAATCGACACGTTCTGAGGATAGGTCGATGTCATCGACACGTCAACGCAATATGTCGATTAAAATCCATTTCATCGACATATCTGGATGCGCGATCACATCATGTAAAGGAAATGGCGTCTTTGCTTGCCACGTTTTCGGAAGGTGTAAAGTTTTGGGCCATTACTTGCTATTACATCGAAATCCCGCGCCCACCCATTTCAGCCGCTTCCCCGCCTTGCGATACACCGCGCTATCTTCCCGCTTGCCCACGGCCACGACGACGACCACGATCCGCTCGTCGAAGACCTGGTAAACCAGACGATATCCAGCGGCGCGCAGCTTGATCTTGTAGCAGTCTGGCATGCCGGACAGCTGGCTGGATTCGACGCGGGGATTGTCCAGCCGCTCCAGCAGCTTGGCCTTGAATTGCTCGCGCAGCGGACGGTCGAGCTTGTTCCACTCCTTCCAGGCGGTTTCCCGGAATTCGAGGCTATAGCTCACCCGGCTCGACCTTGACGGTGGGTTCGTGCTCGCGTTCCCTGACCAGTTTGGCAAGCTCGATGTCGTCGAGCTTTTCCATCATGGCCTCGAAGGCGGCGGCGGGCACCAGGTAGGCGGCGGGTTTGTTGTGGTTGAGCACGGCGACAGGAAAACCGTCCGCTTCTTCGATGACGGCGGTGGGGTTCTTCTTCAGTTCGGTGATGCTGACCGAGGCGTTGGTGTAGAGCAGTTCCATGGGCGGCTCCTTAGACTTAAATTAGCACTTTATTTTAGTCTTTTTATTGGTCTTTGTTCGTCCGGGTTTTATTCAATGTCGATGCCATCGACACGTCAATGGAATGTGTCGATAAAACCGCATTTATCGACATGGGCAGGCTTAAGCCGCCCGCCCGCTGGCAAACAAGGCGGTGATGTTGAGCGGGATGCCTTGCCCGGTTCGCAGGGCGCTGATCTCGGCGAGGTGTTCCTGTTTGAATTGGGCAAGCTGTGTTTCGCTCAGTTGCGCAACCAGGCCGCGAAAGCCGGCATACCAGATCACGCGCCACCAGACCTCGGCATCGGTCATGGGGTAGCCGATGTCGTGCCGGTGGATCTGCACGTCGCTCAGGCCGGCGCTGGAATACAGGGCGTGGAATTGTTCTTCGGTGCTGATGTTCTTCCAGGTGAATACGGGCGGCGCGATGCCGTAGCGCTGGATGCGTTCCAGAAAAAGGTCGACGTTGGGTTCGAACGAGCCATGGGAAAACGAACTGGCCACCACCTGCCCGCCGGGCTTCACCTTGCTGGCGATGTGTTGCAGCAGGCCCAGCATGTCGGGCAGGAAGAAGAGGCCGAACGAGCAGTTGGCGGCGTCGAAGCGGGCATCGTCGAAGCCGATGGCCTGCATGTCCATGGCATGCAGCTCGATGTTGCCTAGGCCCAGGCTTTGGGCGCGGGCGCGCGCTTGGGCGAGCATGCCGTCGGAGAGGTCGATGCCGGTGACCTTGCCGCGCGGCAGGTGCGGCGCGATGGCGGTGGCGGCAATGCCGGTGCCGGTGGCGACATCGAGCAGCTGCTCGTGGCCCTGCAGTCTGAAAATGCGGGGCAGGTGCGCGGCGGCGTTGTGGAAAAACTCCATGCCGCGGCTGCCATAACCCTCGGCCACGGTGTCGAAGGTTTTCTTGAGCTGGGCTTTGCGTTGCGGGTCGTCCATTGGGTCTCCCTAAGATCATTTATCAAGCGTTTTAATGAACTGCTCGGCCGAAACGATGGGGCAATCGAAGCGATCCGCCAGGATCAGCAGATCCTGGTCGCCACTGACCAGATAGTCAGCCTTGCCTGCGACAGCGAGTTGCAGGAATGGCTGATCGAAGGGATCGCGGCAGTCGGGGGGGACGGGCAGCGGATTGGGGATACGCACGGTGGCGCACCAGGGCAGATAGTCAGCCAGCAATTCCTGTTGTTCTTCGTCGCTGAGCTTGAATTTTGGGTAAGCCAGCACGCGGATCAATTCCGCCGTGGTGGCCTTGGAGACAAGTGGCACGCAGTGCCCGCTTTGCCAGGCGCGGCGCAAGACGGCGAGCCGGCCTTGGGCGAATACCAGGGCGGAAAGCACCCGGTTGGTGTCGAGCACCACCCGTGGCGGGCGGCTCATTTTTTACGCTTGGCCGTGGATTGACGCGCCCAGGTGACGGCGTCGGCGATGTCCTGCTCGTTCAGGTCAAGCTCGGCCAGCTTGGCGCGAACCGCATCGGCACGCTGAATGCGCACGGGGGTAAGGATGACCTGGCCATCCTTGGTTTGCACGTCGAAGTATTCAACTTCGCCCAGCGCATTGGTCACGCTCTTGGGCAAGGTGAGCTGGTTCTTGGAGGTCATCTTGGCAAGCATGATCGGTCCGATATCAATAAGTAAGGAATCCTTACAATAGCTCGATTGCACGACAGGCTCAAGCCCTACTCTTTCCCCGCTTCCTCATCGATCGCGCGCAGATGCCCGCTTCTCGGCGACCGTGCCTTCGGGGCCGCGCACAGTGGGTTCGGTGTGAGGCCCTTCAATTGGCCGGTGCTGCTGTCCAGTCCAACACCCTGAGACCGGGAACGTGAGCGAATGCCCGGTCAGCGCTGACCAGGGTGCAGTCTTCCGCCAGCGCATGCGCGGCGATGAGCAGGTCCATAGGGCCCAGCGGCTTGCCGAGTGCTTCGAGTTCGGCACGCAAATGCCCATAGCGTTCTGCGCAGGCGGAGTTCCAGGGGCGGATGTCGGTAGCCAGCAGCAGGTTTTCGATGATGCTGCGCAGGTCTGCATTGACGGGCCGGCGTGCCAGGCCAAAGCGCAATTCCGCTTCGGTGATGACGGAGATGCAAAAGGATCGCCGTTCCAGTGTCTTGCTGAGTCCTCCCGCCTGCCCCTTCACGAGGGCGGAGATGGCGTTGGTGTCCAGCATCAACACCGCGCTCATGGCCAGTCACGCTCGGCTTGGGGGCGGGTGTCGCGCAGGTCGTCGAGTGCGGCGAGGTCTTCCTGCGGAATACGGGGCAGCAGCCTGTCGCGCAGCTTGACCCAATCTTCAAATTTCTTGTTGCGCGGACTAAGGATGATGTCGCCGGTAACCGGGTCGCGGCGGATCAGGACCTCGTCCCCTTCGAACCGATATTCAGCCGGCAGGCGCACGGCCTGGCTGCGGCCGTTCTTGAATAGCTTTGCGGTTTGCATGGTTCATCTCCTTCGAACGATTGGTATATACCGTGCTGTATACCACCTGCCAGGCTATTGTTCAAGCCCATCGTAAGACTTCGACAGGCTCAGCCTTTCCCCGCCTCCTCATCCAGCTTCTTCAGGTGCGCCAGCTTGTCGGCGATCTTGCCTTCGAGTCCGCGCGGGGTCGGCTGGTACCAGTTCTGTTCTTCGATGTCGTCGGGGAAGTAGCGTTCGCCGGCGGCGTAGGCTTCGGGCTCGTCGTGGGCGTAGCGGTAGGCGCGGCCATAGCCCAGTTCCTTCATCAACTTGGTGGGGGCGTTGCGCAGATGGATGGGAACGTCGTTGGAGGGGTTGGACTGCACGAATGCGCGGGCGGCGTTGTAGGCGACGTAGGCGGCGTTGCTCTTGGGGGCGCAGGCCATGTAGAGGCAGGCTTGGGCGAGCGCGAGTTCGCCTTCGGGGGAGCCGAGGCGCTCGTAGGTTTCGACGGCGTCCAATGCCAATCTCAACGCACGCGGGTCAGCCAGGCCGATGTCCTCGCTGGCCATGCGGATGAGTCGGCGGCCGAGGTAGCGCGGGTCGGCGCCGCCGTCGAGCATGCGCACCAGCCAGTAGAGCGAGGCGTCGGGGTCGCTGCCGCGCACGCTTTTGTGCAGCGCGGAAATCTGGTCGTAGAAGGCTTCACCGCCTTTGTCGAAGCGGCGCAGCGATTGCGCCAGCGCGTTTTCGACGAAGGCGGCGTCGACTTCCTTCACCTGCGAGGTGCGCGCGGCGGTGTCGAGCTGTTCCAGCAGGTTGAGCAATTTGCGGGCGTCGCCGTCGGCGTACGCGGCCAGGAGCTTGTCGACGCCCTCCCCCAGCTTCAGGTCCGGCAGTTCCTGCAGCGCGCGCTGCATCAGCTGGCCGAGTTCGTCGGGGGTGAGCGACTTCAGCACGTAGACCTGGGCGCGCGACAGCAGCGCGCCGACGACTTCGAACGAGGGGTTTTCGGTGGTGGCGCCGATGAAGGTGAAGAGCCCGGATTCGACGTGCGGCAGGAAGGCGTCCTGCTGCGACTTGTTGAAGCGGTGGACTTCGTCGACGAACAGGATGGTGGTGCGGCCCAGGGTCTGGTTCATGCGCGCGCGCTCGACGGCTTCGCGGATGTCCTTGACGCCGGACAGCACGGCGGAAATGGCGATGAAGTCGGCGCCGAAGGCCTGCGCGGTCAGCCTTGCCAGGGTCGTCTTGCCGACGCCGGGCGGGCCCCACAGGATCATCGAATGCAGCTTGCCGGAATCGAAGGCCAAGCGCAGCGGCTTGCCGGGGCCGAGCAAATGGGTTTGGCCCACGACGTCGGCCAGCGTGTGCGGGCGCAGGCGCTCGGCCAGCGGCGCGTGGGGGTCGTCGCGCGCGGGCTCGGGAGTGTCGGTTTGGAAGAGGTCGGGGGTGGAC
>JBAVWB010000185.1:0-12833 GCA_049697615.1 Thiobacillus sp.
GGGCTGGCGGATCGAGCCGCCGGTGTCGGTGCCGGTGGCGGCCGGCGCCATGCGTGCGGCGACGCACGCCGCGGCACCGCCGGACGAGCCGCCGGGCACGAAGGCTGTGTTCCAGGGGTTTTTCACCGCGCCGAAATAGCTGGTCTCGTTGCTTGATCCCATGGCGAACTCGTCCATGTTGGTCTTGCCGAGCGAAGGCATGCCGGCAGCCTTGAAGCGCTGGATCACGTGGGCGTCGTAGGGGGCGACGAAGTTGTGCAGCATCTTCGAGCCGCAGGTGGTGAGCCAGCCGTCGGTGCAGAAGATGTCCTTGTGGGCGATCGGCACGCCGGTGAGCGGGCCGGCCTGTCCGGCGGCGATCAGCGCATCGGCGGCTGCGGCCTCGGCCAGCGTTTTCTCGGCGTCCACCGTGATGAAGGCGTTGATCGACGGATTCAGCGCGGCGATGCGGTCGAGATACTGCTGGGCAAGTTCGCGGCTGGAAATCTGCCTGGCGGCGAGCTGCGCGGCGAGCGCGGAAAGGGACGTTTCGGACATGACTTAACTTACTCGATGACTTTGGGCACGAGATACAGGCCGTTCTCGACCGCAGGGGCCACGGCCTGGAAGGCGGCGTGGCGGTCGGTTTCGGTCACCACGTCGTCGCGCAGGCGTTGATAGACCTCCTGTGCGTGGGCCATCGGGGCGATTCCGCTTGTATCCACCGCCTGCATGGTGGCGATGAGGTCGAAAATGCTGTTGAGCTGGGCCTGCGTGGCCTGCGCCTCGGCATCGCTGGTTTCGATGCGCGCAAGGCGGGCGATGCGCTTGACGTCGTCCGGGGTGAGGGACATGGAAGCACCTGAATACTTACGGGAACGAAGCCCGTTAGGGTATCATAGCCTCCTTGTTTTTACTGCCATTTCGCCCGCTCGGCGCGGGCCTGACGCCACCATGTTCAAGTTTCTGACCAGCTATTTTTCAACCGACCTTGCAATCGACCTCGGCACGGCCAACACGCTGATTTATGTGCGTGACCGCGGCATCGTGCTGGACGAGCCCTCGGTGGTGTCGATCCGCACCGACATGGCGGCGGGCGGCAAGCGCACCGTGCAGGCCGTGGGCACGGAGGCCAAGCAGATGCTGGGCCGCACCCCGGGCAACCTGCAGGCGATCCGGCCGATGAAGGATGGCGTGATTGCCGACTTCACCGTCACCGAGCAGATGCTCAAGTACTTCATCAAAAAAGTGCACGACACCCGCATGTTCCGCCCCAGCCCGCGCATCATCATCTGCGTGCCCTGCGGCTCGACCCAGGTGGAGCGGCGTGCGATCCGCGAATCGGCGATCGGGGCCGGCGCACGTCAGGTCTACCTGATCGAGGAGCCGATGGCGGCGGCGATCGGCGCCGGCCTGCCGGTAGCCGAGGCAACCGGATCGATGGTGGTCGACATCGGCGGCGGCACCACCGAAGTCGGCGTGATCTCGCTGGGCGGCGTGGTCTACGCCAACTCGGTGCGCGTCGGCGGCGACCGCATGGACGAAGCCATCATCAGCTACATCCGCCGCAACTACGGCATGCTGATCGGCGAAGCGACCGCCGAGCAGATCAAGAAGAAAATGGGCTCGGCCTTCCCCGGCGCCGAAGTGCTGGAGATGGAAGTCAAGGGCCGCAGCCTGGCCGAGGGCGTGCCGCGCAGCTTCAACGTGTCGTCGAACGAAATCCTCGAAGCCCTGACCGAGCCGCTCAATGCGATCGTCAGCGCGGTCAAGCAGGCACTCGAGCAGACCCCGCCCGAACTCGGCGCCGACATTGCCGAAAAGGGCATGGTGCTGACCGGCGGCGGCGCGCTCTTGCGCGACCTCGACCGCCTGCTGATGGAAGAAACCGGCCTGCCGGTGATTGTCGCCGACGATCCGCTGACGTGCGTGGTGCGTGGCTCCGGGCGTGCCCTGGAAGAAATGGACAAACTGGCGTCGGTGTTCACCAACGAGTGAACGCGGCTGCATTCTGCACTGCGGACAGGGGCAGCTGATGGCCATGCCCGGTCAGCTCATGTTCGCCCGCCGGCTTGGGCCGACAGCGCGTCTGCTTATCTGGCTTCTGGTTGGGTTGTCCTTTGTCGCGTTCGATGTCCGCTATCAGGCACTCGAAGGCTTGCGCAGCGGATTTTCGCTGCTGCTGCAGCCGGTTCGCGAGGCCATGCGTGCGCCCGGCGATATCGTCGCCGAACTCGGCGGTTTCTTTACCCGCCACCGTCTCCTGCAAAAAGAACGCGATGCCCTGCTGGCCGAACGTGCGCAGTTGCTGCTCGGCGTGAATGCGGCGCAGGACCTGGGTCGCGAAAATGCCGAATTGCGGACCCTGCTGCAGTTACAGGCCCGCCCCGGACAGCAGCTGGTGCGGGCCGCCCTGTTGTACAAGGGGCATGACTGGTTTTCGCAACGCATCACCCTGGATCGGGGCGCCGCAGCAGGCTTGCGCAGCGGCCTGCCGGTGGTCGATGCGGAGGGGCTGGTGGGGCAGATCAGCCGGGTATATCCAGGGTCGAGCGATGTCACGCTGGTGAGCAGCCCCGGCCATCTCACGCCGGTGCAGGTCGAGCGCACCGGCCAGCGCGGCCTGGCGGCCGGCGGCGGGCTGGGTCAGCTGGAATTGCGCTACATGCCGGCACAGACCGATATCCGGATCGGCGATCGCTTGCTGACCTCGGGCATCGACCGGGTGTATCAGGCTGGCATTCCGGTGGCGCGCGTCAGCCGGGTTTCCCGCTCGCAATCCAGTCCCTATCTTCGGGTCGAATGCGTGCCGCTGGCGGGCCTGGACCGATCCCGTGCCGTGCTGGTGCTGGTCGCGGAGCCGCAGGTCGCAACGCCATGAGCCCGTCTGATCAGGCCCACGGCAGCTGGCGCCGCATTCTGGGCACGCTGTTCCTCGCCGTGCTGCTGGAGCAAATGCCCTGGACGGGCTGGGCCCTGGCCTTGCGCCCGGACTTTGTGCTGGTCGGCGTCCTTTTCTGGGTCCTGCATCAGCCCGCGCGCATCGGTTTTGCAACCGCTTTCTTTCTGGGCCTGCTGGCTGACTTCCAGGATGGCGTGGCGTTCGGCCAGCACGCCATCGCCTATGTGATCGGGGTGTACCTGCTGCTGTTTCTGCGCCTGCGCTTGCTGCAGTTCGATCCGTACCGCCAGGCCGCACAATTGTTTCCCATTCTGCTGACGGTGCAGTTGACCGTGCTGCTGGTGGGCTGGCTGGCCGTCAATCCGCCTGCCAGCCTGGCCATGCTGCTGCCGGTGATCAGCGGCACCGTGCTGTGGTATCTGGTGGCAGGCTTTCTGCGGCTGTGGCACGGCAAGGGACTGCAGGACCGGGCGTGAGGCTGTCTACTCCCCTGAAGAATCTCGACCGCGAGCTGGCCCGCTTTCACGGCCGGCTCAAGGCGGGGGCGGTCTTCGTTGCGATGCTGGCGGCCGTCCTGCTGGGACGCGCGTTTTATCTGCAGATCCTGCAGCATGAGCACTACATCGAGCGTGCCGAAAGCAACCGCATCTCGCTGGTTCCCACCGCGCCCCACCGCGGCCTGATCCTGGACCGCAACGGCCGCATCCTGGCGGAAAACTATTCGGCCTACACGCTCGAACTGACGCGGGCGAAGACCGATGACCTGGAGGCCACGCTGAGCGAAGTGGGCAAGCTGATCGAGATCACGCCGGGGCAAGTGCGGCGTTTTCGGCGTCTGTTGAGCGAATCGCACGAGTTCGAAACTGTGCCCTTGAAAAGCAAGCTGACAGATGAGGAGGTAGCGATCCTGGCGGCCAACCGTTACCGCCTGCCGGGCGTCGAGGTGAAGGCGCGGCTGTTCCGCAACTACCAGGCCGGCCCCGGCATGGCGCACGTGGTGGGCTTTATCGGGCGCATCAACGACCGCGACCTGGAACGCCTGCGCGAGCAGAATGTCGAACTGAATTACCGCGGCAGCGCTTACATCGGCAAGACCGGCCTGGAGCAGAGCTATGAAACCCTGCTGCACGGCCGCACCGGCTTCGACCAGATGGAGACCGATGCCAGCGGCCGCGCGGTGCGCATGCTGTCGCGGATTCCGCCGGTGCCGGGCAAGGATTTGCGCCTGCATCTCGATGCGGAGTTGCAGGCGGTGGCCGAGCATGCGTTCGGCGATTATCTGGGCGGCCTGGTGGCGCTCGACCCCAACACCGGCGGCGTGCTGGCGCTGGTCTCGAAACCGGGATTCGATCCCAACCTGTTCGTCGACGGCATCGATCCGGAAACCTGGAAGTCGCTCAACGAGTCGCCCGACCGGCCGATGGTGAACCGCGCCCTGCGCGGCATTTATCCGCCGGGTTCGACGATCAAGCCATTCATGGCGCTGGCCGGGCTGGAACTGGGGCTGCGCAAGCCGTCGGACAGCATCAACGACCCCGGTTTCTACAGCCTGCCCAACAGCCGCCACCAGTTCCGCGACTGGAAACGCGGCGGGCATGGCGTGGTCGATCTGCGCCGCTCCATTTCGCAGTCGTGTGATGTCTACTATTACCGGCTGGCGGTGGACATGGGCATCGACCGCATGCACGACACTCTGGCGCAGTTCGGCCTGGGCGAAAAAACCGGCATCGACCTGGACGGCGAGTCGGCCGGCCTGCTGCCCTCGCGCGACTGGAAGCAGCGCCGCTTCAAACAGATATGGTATCCAGGCGAGACAGTGATTTCGGGTATCGGTCAGGGCTATCACCTGACCACCCCGCTGCAGCTGGCAACGGCGACTGCCATGCTGGCCAACGGCGGCAAGCGGATCGAACCGCGCCTGGTGCAGGCGGTGCGCGACCCGCTTGCCCAGGCCTGGCAGCCGCAGCCGGGCGTGGTGCGCGGCCAGATGGCGATCGCCCCGGCGCACCTCGCGGTGGTGCGCGAAGGCATGATGGACGTGATGCGTCCGGGCGGCACCGCGGCGGCCGCGGCGGCCGGCGCCTCCTACACCATTGCCGGCAAGACCGGCACCGCCCAGGTCGTCGGCATCAAGCAGGGCGCGCGCTATGAAGCCAGCCGGTTGTCCCGGCAGTATCGTGACCATGCGCTGTTCATTGCCTATGCGCCGGCCGAAAACCCCACCATCGTGGTGGCGGTGATGGTCGAGAATGGCGGACATGGGGGCTCCACCGCCGCGCCGATCGCACGCGCCATATTCGATTATTACCTGACTGGGAAACGACCCGGCGAAATGAAACTGGAGGCAGACAACAATGCCGCGGACTAGCCACTGGATCGTGCGCAGGCTGAGCCACCTGGACGGCATTCTGCTGCTTCTTGTGCTCGTGCTGCTGGGCATCAGCCTGGCAGTGGTGGCGAGCGCCTCGGGGCAGAGCCCGGCGCGCATCACCGGCCACCTGATCAATATCGGCCTGGCGCTGGGGGTGATGGTGGTGATCGCCAACGTGCCGCCGCATCTGCTGTCCAAGGTGGGGCCGCCGCTGTATGTGGCGGGGGTGGTGCTGCTGATCGGCGTGGCGCTGTTCGGCGAGGTCCGCAACGGCTCGCGGCGCTGGCTGAACCTGGGCGTCGTTGCATTCCAGCCGTCCGAATTGCTGAAGCTGGCGCTGCCCCTGATGATGGCCTGGTACTTCCAGCGCAACGAGGGGGTGTTGCGCGCCAGGCATTTCCTGGCCGGCGGGGCCTTGCTGACGGTGCCAATGCTGCTGATCCTGCGCCAGCCCGATCTCGGCACCGCGCTGATGATCGGGGCATCGGGCTTCTACCTGCTGTTCTTCGCCGGTCTGCCGTGGAAGGTCATCCTGGGCGGCGGTGTCCTCGGCGCCGCCAGCCTGCCGGTGATATGGGGCCTGATGCACGATTACCAGCAGCGCCGCGTGCTGACCCTGCTCGATCCCTCATCCGACCCGCTCGGCGCCGGCTACCACATCATCCAGTCGACCATCGCGATCGGCTCGGGCGGCCTGTTCGGCAAGGGCTGGATGCAGGGCACGCAAACCCAGCTCGACTTCATTCCCGAGCGGACCACCGACTTCATCTTCGCCGTGTTCGGCGAGGAATTCGGCTATGTCGGCGCCATCCTCCTGGTGGGTCTGTATCTGGCCATCGTCGCGCGCGGACTGGTCATCGCGGCGCGCGCACCGACCCTGTTCGGGCGGCTGATGGCGGCCACCCTGAGCCTCAATCTGTTCACCTACGCCTTCGTCAACATGGGCATGGTGTCCGGCATCCTGCCCGTGGTGGGCGTGCCGCTGCCGCTGATGAGCTATGGCGGCACTGCGCTCATCACGCTGTTGCTGGGGATAGGCATCCTGATGAGCGTGGCGACGCATCGTCAGCTCAACAAAACCTGACAGACTAGAATGTTCGTATGAATGCAATTCCGATTCTGATTGCGGCAGTTTTTGGACTGGCGCTTGCCGGCTGCGGCAGCACGCCCCCCGCCCCGACAAAACCCGCTTCCCCCACCGCGACGGCAAAAGGAGGCGGCTACTACCTCGACGATGGCCCGGAGGCGACGCCGCCGCCGAACCTCGACGCCGTTCCCGACGCGGTGCCGCGCGAGGAACCGCTGCATCGCTTTGCCAACCGCACCTATGTCGCGCTCGGCAACACCTACACGCCGCAGACCGAACGCCGCGCCCACAGCCAGGAAGGCCTGGCGTCGTGGTACGGCCGCCGCTTCCACGGCAAAAAGACCGCGTCGGGCGAACCGTACGACATGTATGCCATGACCGCCGCGCATCCCACCCTGCCGATCCCGAGCTACGCGCGGGTCACCGCGCTCGACACCGGCAAATCGGTGGTGGTGCGCATCAATGACCGCGGGCCGTTTCACTCGTCCCGCATCATCGACCTGTCGTACACCGCGGCCTACAAGCTGGGCTACCTGTCACGCGGCAGCACCCGGGTGCGCGTGGAAAGCCTCGATCCCGCCACCACCGACACGCAAGGCGTAACGATCGGTGAAGGGATTTATCTCCAGTTGGGCGCATTTTCGAATGCCGGGAATGCGCAGAAACTGCTCGACCGCCTGACACGCGAGCTTCAGGTCGATCCTGCACGCACGCGCCTGGTGCTCAACGATTCGCTGCACCGCGTGCAGCTCGGGCCCTATCCGAGTGACGACGTGGCGCACGCGGATCGCGAGCGGATGCGGGAACGTCTGGACCTGAATTCAGTCCTGGTCAGACGCGATTGATTAAAGGGTTACGAATGAAATGGATTGGGTTTGGGCTGGCCTTGCTGGTTTCCGCGTCGGCCTGGGCGGCCCCCAGCGGAATCGCTGCGCGTGCCTGGGTGTTGATCGACCAGGCAAGCGGACAGGAACTGGCTTCGCATCAGGCCGATTTGCCGTTGGCGCCGGCTTCGTTGACGCAGTTGATGACCGCCTATGTGCTGCTGGGCGACATCCGCAAGAACAAGTTGAGCCTGGGCGAGACGCTGACCGTGCCGGAAGCGGCCACCCAGATCGATGGTGCGCGCATTTTCCTCAAGGCGGGCGACGAGGTCAGCGTCGACACCCTGATGCAGGCGATGCTGGTGCAGTCGGCCGGCGACGCCACGCTGACGCTGGTGACGGCGACCGACGGCAGTGAAGCGGCGTTTGTCGAACGCATGAATCGCGAAGCCAGGCGGCTCGGCATGAACAAAACCCGTTTCAGGAATACGACCGGGCTGACCGAGCCGGGGCATGAATCGAGCGCCCGCGACCTGGCCTTGCTGGGACGTGCGCTGGCACGCGACTTTCCCGAGCGGCAGACTTTCTTCACGCAAAAGGAACTGGATTTCAAGGGCGTCACCTATTACAACAGCAACCGCCTGTTGTGGCGCGACAGCACGGTGACCGGTCTCAAGGTCGGGCGCACCGTCGAGGCCGGCTACTGCATGGCGGCATCGGCGCAGCGCGGCGACCAGCAACGGATCGCCGTGGTGCTGGGGGGGCGGACCGATGCGCAGCGGACCCAGGATGCGCTGCGCCTGCTGAATTACGGCTTCGAGAATTTCGAAAGCGTGCTGCTTTTCCGCGCGCAGCAGCCGGTCAAGGTGGCCAGCCTCTATCGCGGTGCACGGGCGTCGGTGAGCATGGGCTTTCTGCAGGACTTTCACCTGCTGTTGCCGAGGGGCGCCTCCGCTCGCGTCAAGGCCGAAATCATCACCCGGCAGCCGCTGCTGGCACCGGTTCGGAGGGGCCAGCGCATGGGTACGCTGCGGCTGACGCTTGATGGCAAGCCGCTCGGCGACTATCCCCTGGTCGCGCTGCATGATGTTTCCGTGGCCGGCATCCTTGGCCGCGGCTGGGACACGATCCGGTTGTTCTTCGGCCAATGAACGCCTATCTGAACGGCCGGTTCCTGCCGCTTGCCGACGCGAAAGTCCCGGTGCTCGATCGCGGTTTCGTCTTCGGCGACGGCGTCTACGAACTGGTGCCGGTCTACTCCAAAAAGCCGTTCCGCCTCGACGAACACCTGCGCCGCCTGCAGCGCAGTCTCGACGGCATCCGCCTCGCCAACCCGCACACGATCGATGAGTGGTGCGAACGCATCCTGCAGTTGATCGCGCTGCAGGATTTTGCCGATCAGTCGCTCTACATCCAGGTGACGCGCGGCACGCCTGATGAGGGGCAGCCGCCGCGCGACCACGCCTTTCCCAGGGGCGCGCCGCCGACCGTTTTCATGTTTGCGCAGCCGCTGGTGACCGTCACGCCCGAGCAGAAGGCCGTCGGCGTGTGCGCCGTCACTGCGGTCGACAACCGCTGGCTGCGCTGCAACATCAAGGCCATCTCGCTCCTGGCCAACATCCTGTTGCGGCAGCAGGCGGTGGACGTCGAATGCGCCGAAACCGTGATGCTGCGCGATGGCTTTCTGACCGAGGGCGCGGCAAGCAACATCTTCGTGGTAAAGGATGGCGTGCTGATGGCGCCGCCGCCGTCGAACCTGATGTTGACGGGCATCACCTACGACGTGGTGCTGGAACTCGCGGCGACGCACGGCATCCCGCACGAGGTTCGGGCAATCACCGAAGCCGAGCTGCGTGCCGCCGACGAACTTTGGATGACCTCGTCCACCAAGGAAGTCATGGCGATTGTGAAGCTCGACGGCGCCCCGGTCGGCGCGGGCGTGCCGGGTCCGCTGGCGCAGTGGATGGATGGCCTGTATCAATCGTTCAAGCAGCAGGTGATGCGCGCATGAGGTGCCGATGAGCGAAGAAGAAACCCTGCTGGTATTTCCGACGGACTTTCCGGTCAAGATCATGGGCGAGCGGCGCGACGACTTCGCGCAGACCATGGTCGAACTGGTGCTGCGCCACGCACCCGATTTCAGGGCCGAAACCGTCGAGATGCGGGCATCCAGCAGCGGCAACTACCTGTCGGTGACCTGCGTGGTGCGCGCCACCTCCAAAGCCCAGCTCGATGCGCTGTATCGCGAGATCACGGCGCATCCGTGGGTGAAGATGGCGTTGTGAGCGGAGAGCCCAGAGCGGAGAGCCGAGAGCCGGGAGCCGAGCGCGGAGCGCGGGCTTTGGTGCGGCGGCTGGGGCGGGTCGAGTACGAGGCGACCTGGCGGGCGATGCAGACCTTCACCGCGCAGCGCACGCCCGACACGCCGGACGAGCTGTGGCTGCTGGAGCACCCGCCGGTCTATACCCAGGGTCAGGCCGGCCGCGCCGAGCACCTGATCGCCGCCACCGACATTCCCGTCGTGCCGATCGACCGCGGCGGGCAGATCACCTATCACGGCCCGGGCCAGGTGGTGGCCTATGTGCTGGTCGACCTGCGCCGGCGGGGCTATGGCATCCGCGAGCTGGTCACCCGCATGGAGCAGGCGGTGATTGACCTGCTGGCGGCCCACGGCGTGACCGCTGCGCGCCTGGCCGGCGCGCCCGGCGTTTATGTCGAGGGCGCCAAGATCGCCGCGCTCGGCCTGCGCGTGAAGCACGGCTGCACCTATCACGGCCTGGCATTCAACGTCGACATGGACCTGGCGCCTTATGCCGCCATCAATCCCTGCGGCTACGCCGGCATGCGGGTCACCCAATGCCGCGATCTTGGCGTGAAACTGAGCCTGCTGCAGGCGGAGCAGGCGCTCACTCAGGCTTTGCTGGCCACGATCTATTCTTGACTGATTTGGTTGGCTATTAGTATTCTTTGAACTTCTAATGGAGTGACCCATGAGCACCGATACCCTGCCGACCGACCCCCAACTCCTGATGCGCTCGATCATCCAGCGCATCGCCACCGGCCCCGACCTGTCCAAGAACATCAGCCGTACCGAGGCGCATCTGGGCACCAAGGCCATCATCGACAACGTCATCGACCCGGTTCAGGTGGGCATCTACTTCATCGCGCTGCGCATGAAGCGCGAGACGATGGACGAAAACCGCGGGGTGCTCGACGCGGTGCTGGAAACCACTCAGCGGGTGACCGCCGACGTCGACGAAGTGGTCGACATCGGCGACCCCTACGACGGCTACACGCGCTGCCTGCCGGCCGCGCCTTTCCTCGGTCCGCTGCTGGCCGAATTCGGCGTGCACGTGGTGAGCCACGGTCTCGACAAGGTCGGCCCCAAATACGGCGTCACCGCGCGCCACGTGCTGGAAGCCGCCGGCGTGCCGGTTGACCTGTCGCCCGCCGAGGCTGCATCCCGGTTGGCCGACCCGGCGATCGGCTGGACCTACGTCGATCAGGCGCATTCCAACCCCGGCATGCACAAGCTCATTCCGCTGCGCACGCTGATGATCAAGCGCCAGGTGCTGACCACGGTGGAAGTGCTGTCCAAGCCCATCGTCGGCAAAAAGCTGACCCATTTCGTCACCGGTTACGTGCACAAGCCCTATCCGCCGGTGTATGCAGACCTCGCGCGCGAGGCCGGTTTCGACACCGCCTGCATCGTGCGCGGCGTCGAGGGCGGGGTGATCCCGTCCCTGCGCCAGACCGGCAAGTATTTCCACTACCACGACCGCGGCGCCGAAATCGAAGCGACCGTCGACCCGGTGGCATTGGGTATCGACCAGCCGGCGCGCGCCGTGCCACTGCCCGGCGCGGTTGCCAGCGACGCGGGTGAGGACGAGATCGTTGCCGCCATCGACATCAAGGCCACCGCGCACGCCGCTGCCGAGGCCGGCATCCTGGCGCTGAAGGGCGATCGCGGCGCGACCTACGATTCGCTGGTGCTGGCGGGTTCCATCATCCTGCACCACGTCGGCCGCGCCGCGAGCGTCGCCGAGGCCGCCGCGCAGATCCGCGCCGTGCTGGACTCCGGCCGCGCCGTGGCCAGAGTGAAGTGATGGGGGATTTTGTCGCCATCGCTGCCGCCGACGAACTGAAGCCGGCCGAGATGAAGCGCGTCGTCGTTAATGGAAAGCGGCTGCTGCTGTGCAATGCCGGCGGCACCCATTACGTCGTCGACGAAATGTGCAGCCACGAGGACTACTCGCTGTACCTGGGCTGCATCAAGGACGGCAAGATCAAGTGCTCGCTGCACGGCAGCTACTTCGATCTCGTCACCGGCCAGCCCATCTGCGAACCCGCCGACGAGCCGATCAAAACCTACCCGGTGAAGGTCGAAGCCGGGCAGGTGTGGGTGCAGGTCTGACGCTACCGAGTGTCATTCCGGCGAAAGCCGGAATCCAGTCCGAAAAAATTACCCTGCGCAGCAGACAGCACAGCAAACCGGTTGTCCCGCTTACGCGGGGTTGGCTTGATTTGCCGGATTCCGGCTTTCGCCGGAATGACTGGGTAAACGATTACTTCCCCAGCAATCCCCCCACCGTCTTCACGATTTCCGGGTGATCGAACTCGCGCCCGCCAATGGCACTGGCGACGATGCGTCCCTGTTTGTCGACCAGGAAGGTCGTCGGCAGCCCGGCCACTTTCCACGCCTGCATGGTGCGGCTGCGGGTGTCGAGCAGGATGGGGAAGGTCGGCACCGTGTCCAGCTGGCTGTTGAAGGCCTCGATGGTGTCGGGATCCTCGCCCACGTCGACCGCCAGCACAACCAGCGGCTGGCCCTTGAACGCCTGCGACAGGCGCTCCATCGATGGCATTTCACGGCGGCAGGGCGGGCACCAGGTGGCCCAGAAGTTGATCAGAACGACCTTGCCATTGAGCTGCGCCAGATCGAGCGTCTTGCCGTCGAGATCCTTCAGCTTCAATGCAGGCGCAGGCCTCGGCGCCTGCATCGTCAGGCTGTGAGACAGCGGCGGCAGGTCGGACGCCAGCCCTGTGACGGGGACGAATACCCACGCGGCCAGCGCCGCACCGGCGATGAGATTACGAATGTTCATCGGCACACCTCACCTGTTCGATTTTTCCGGAATGGGCCCTGCCGCCCGCGTGCCACACAAAGCTCAGGTCGAAGTGGCCGCCGCGCGGCACGCTGTAGGCCGTCATGCCCTGGTTCCAGTCGCCCGGCGCGAAGGTCTGGGTGGTGGGGAACTGCGCCCAGGTAAAGGCGATGCGCGCGGATTCGGACACGCGCAGCCGCTTCCACAGGTGGTCCCACGCCACCTTGCTGCGAATGGTGCGCGGCGGCTGGCCGGCTGCTGCGTAGCGCCAGTTGGCAAGGTTGTGCCGGATGGGAAACTCGCCGATATTGCGCACCACCGTCATGAAGACGCATTCGCGCGCGTAGCGTTCTGCCGCCTCGGGCGAGAATCCTCGTGCCTGATAAAAGGCACGCGCCTGGTCCGGGCTGATCTGGGTCAGGCGCACCTGGATGCCCGCGGTCTCGGTCTGCCAACTGGCCAGCCCGGTTTCCGGGTCGATGCTGGGTTCGCTGGCGAGGGCCGCCAGCGGCCATGTTGCCAGCAAGGTCAGGGTGGTCAGTCGCATAGGCTAAAATTCGCTTTC
>JBAVWB010000186.1:0-38454 GCA_049697615.1 Thiobacillus sp.
ACCCTGGCTGATGCGCGAAAAAGGCTCCGGCACCCGCATCGCCATCGAGCGCCGCTTCGCCGAACACGGCATCACCCTTCACCCGCGCCTGGAACTCGGCAGCAACGAAGCCATCAAGCAGGCCATCCTCGCCGGCCTCGGCATCTCCGCCCTCTCCCGCCACACCCTCACCCTCAACCAGCCCGGCCAGTTCGCCGTGCTCGACGTCGAGGGCTTCCCCATCCTGCGCCACTGGTATGCCGTCTATCCGGCGGGGCGACAGTTGTCAGTGGTGGCGCGGGCATTTCTGGATTATCTGCTGGGGCGGGGGGATGCTGCACCAGCTGCTGCGGGCACAATAACCAAGTAAAGCCCGATAACTCTGTTAGAATCACGCCCACCAAAAGTTAATACAAACATTAACTATTATGCTATTTTGTAAGGGTGAGCGCCTTGATATCGACCAAACACCCGACGCTGAGCAAAGCTGGGAAGAGGTTTCCCGTGAGGCTGAATGCGTGGGTCAGCTCATCCGTTTGGCTCAACGCCTTGCAGACGTCGGACGATTGCGTTCGCCCGACCAGTTCAACAACGAAGGCGACGGATTCTGGGCAGTTAAAGCCAAATGTGGCTTGCGTGCTTATGGCTGGTTTCACTCGACGCGCCGAAAGGTGTTTGTGATTAGTCACTTCATTATCAAGAAGCAACCGAAACTGTCGCTGATGGATAAGGAACGCATGAGGGAAAACAGGCGTCAATTTGATCCTACTCATTGAGATAGATAGACAAGAGACTAAAGATGAGAACCACTATTGGCACTTGGTTAAATGAGTCCCGTGAGAATCAACGGCTTTTTGCTCAGGAGGGATTGATTCTTGAGACAACTGAGGAACTCTGGGCGGCAATGGAGCGGACAGCTACTAACAAGGCTGATCTGGCTAAGTTGCTTAGCACAAGCAAAGCTAACATTACTCAGCTATTGAACGGCAACCGCAACTTGACACTGCGTACGTTGGCGGATGTCGCGTTCGTACTCGGGCAGACAGTCCGCATTGAGATTACTAGCACAGAGGAGCAGGCCGACGGGTGGAAAGACATTTTCCATGCGATTAGACCCATGAGGCGTGGCACATCGCTTCACATTACTGCTAATGACGAGTGGACTGAGAACGCTGTGGTAATGGGGATCCGCGGATGAGTGCAGAACTTATTCAAGAGGCCGCCAAAAACCTGTCAATCCAGGCGGTCTACCTGCGCGAAAGCAAATTCACTCAGATAGAGGATTTTGATCCCACGGTACTTGCGGAATTTGAACTGTCAGCTCAGTACCGTTCCGGAGCACTCGCAAAACATCTTGTGACCGTCCAAAACGCTGATGGCAGCGAGCAGTTGCTGATGAATGTGCGTTTCACTTGTGGACTAAGGCTCATCGATGCAACTCGGATGGTGGACGAAAAGCCTGAAACCGGAATAGTCGCAGAGATAGGAGCGGTTTTTGTTGCGCAGTACCTTGTTAAGGAAGGCAGCAATCCGCGTCCAGAGGCCTTGGATGCGTTCTCAAAAATGAACGCTGGCTACCATGTATGGCCATACTGGCGGGAATATGCACAGTCGGTCTGCACGCGTGCAGGGCTTCCGGTAGTGGTGATCCCGATGTTCACACTACCCAAGGAAAATCAGCTGGCACAGCCGAAAGAGATGCCACTAAAGGAAACGAAGAAAACTCCCGCCGCCAAAACGTCGACCAAGCGTTCAGCCAAGAGCAAAACGCCACAGAAGTAGCGCGATATCCGCTCACGCGCTGCCTCGAGCGTTAAAGGGGTCAGCTTCGGGTGGCAAGCAGGACAAATAGGGTCGGACACGATTGTTTTTTAAACATTGCGTCTGACCATTTCTTCGATAGCCATTTACCCGCCACACCTTCATGCTCCACCAGCCCGGCCAGTTCGCCGTGCTCGATGTCGAAGACCACCCCATCCTGCGCCACTGGTACGCCGTGTTGCTTCGCTCCCCTCACTGGCCGTGCTGAAACTCATCACCTGGCTGGACCGTTGGCCGGAAAATCGAGGGAAAAACGCCCAAGACTTTTTCCACATCATTTCAAGGTATGCGGAGGCGGGGAATATGGATCGTCTATATGACTCGGAACAGGTGCTGATGGCGCGGGCAGACTTCGACCCCGACTTGGCTGGCGCTGGCCTGATCGGCAGAGCGGCGGCGGAACTCTGCCTGCCCGAGACAGCGTTGCTCATCACCAAACTGTTTTCAGACAACAAAAAGTTTGAGCGATTTACAGGCCACATCCTCAGCGAGGTACATACGGATGATGACGATAGCTCCCGAGCTGAAAAAGTGCGGCGCTATTTGGACCTGTTCATCGGCTCATTCAGTGAGCGGTTACCCAACCGGCTTGGATAGGCCGGGCGGCAAACAGGACACAAGGCACGATCTGACCTGACAATCTGTTTTCGATTTCTTACAGCCAAAATTCCGGATTGACTGAGCCTGCCAGGCCCACGACACTTCCCGAAGTGCCATTGAATTTCTTGTCCTATATGCGATGCGTTCAACCGTAATCAAATCCCGTTTCCTGCCAGCCTTCCTGTCCGTATGGCTCGGCCTGTTCTTCTGCGTGCCCGCCCAGGCCAGCGATCTTCATGGCAAGAACGGCAGCGTGATCCTGCGCATGTGCAAAAGCGCGGACAAGGTGAAGACGCTTTCCGTGATGTGCCACAGCTATATCGACGGCTATATCGACGCGGCGCATCACTACGGCAAGGGCAATGCGGCGTTTTGCCTGGATTCCCGCGACAGGAACGTGGCCCCGGGGGCGTTGGTGCAATGGATCGACGCGCATCCCGAATCCTTGACCCAGCCGGCCGCCGAGGTGATGCAGAAGGCGCTGGCGGCGCGGTTTCCGTGCAGGGGCAGGAAGTAGCGCAAAAATGGGGTCGGCCACGATATTCATGGCAAGTAAAGCCATCCTTCTTCCACCCAGGAAGCGCGCTGACACTTGCCATGAGCAGGCTACGCTGGCCTTAGGCCGACGTGGGCCCGCGCAGGGTTAGGGCTTCTCAAACTTGACAGGCTCGGGGCCGCGGTTCTTCGAGCGGATGACGACCGTTCCGGCGAGTTTGTCATGCCAGCCCTGCTTTTTGGGGTCGAACGCTACCCAGATGAGACCGAGCCCCAGCGGGATGGCGGAGACGTAGTAGCCAAGGTAACGTCCTATCGACTGGCCGACTGTCAGCGTGTTTCCTGTCTGGGCGTCAACCACTCTGGCGGAGACCGCCATCTTGCCTGGCGTGGCCTGCTTGTAAAGCCAGAAGACGACCACTGCAACAGCGGGGGCGACCCATGAGAGCAAGAAGTCCGCAAAGCCTGCGATGAAACCCGTCTTGGATTCGTCGAAATACGACCAACCGTAGATCGCGACTAGCAGGGGAAAGGTGACAAAAACCATAAGAACGGTGTCGATGAGCGATGCACCAACACGCACCCAGAACCCCGCATACTCAACTGAATCGGTAGACATATAGTGATACCTGGAAGGCTTATCAAGCGACCATGGGGCCGGATACTTACTAATATGAGACGAAGATTTTTATCGTATTTTCAGCGCCATGTCCGGTTATTACGTTGTGAATAAGTGGACCCCTGGCTGACCGATTATGCTCCGGTTCGGGCCGCTCAACTATGGCACGACTGGGGAAGACTCTTCAGGATCAATTTCACCCAAGGATTCCCCCACCATGACTCCCCTCATCCTCGTCATCGGCAACAAGAACTATTCCTCCTGGTCGATGCGGCCCTGGCTGGTGTTGCGCCAGGCGGGCATTCCGTTCGAGAAGGTGCGCATTCCGCTGTACCGGCCCGAGTCGGCTGCGGAGCTGGCGGCGTGGTCGCCTTCGGGCAAGGTGCCGACGCTGCATGACGGCGACATCCGGGTGTGGGATTCGCTGGCGATCTGCGAATACCTGCACGAGCGTTTCCCGGAGCTTCAGTTGTGGCCGGCCAATGCGGCGGCGCGGGCGGTGGCCCGCTCGGTGTGCGCGGAGATGCATGCGGGCTTCGGCGCACTGCGCGAGCACATGTCGATGAACATTCGCGCCCGCTATCCGGACATGGGGCGCACGCCGGAATGCCTGGCGGATATCGAACGCATTCTGGCGATCTGGACGGATTGCCGCGCGCGGTTTGGCGGCGGGGGCGATTTTCTGTTCGGGCGCTTCGGCATTGCCGATGCGATGTTTGCGCCGGTGGTGCTGCGCTTCCAGACCTATGGGGTTGCGCTGGAAGGCGCGGCGCGGGACTATGCAGATGCGGTGCTGGCGCTGCCCGCGCTGCAGGCCTGGGTGGCGGATGCTGTGACGGAAACCGAACGCATCGAGAAGTTCGATATTTACGAATAAGGCAGTGCCAGGAAAAATAAAGTCATGAAACGCATCACGCCCAGCGGCTGGAAAACCATTCGTTTATTCGGTTTTTTGTTTTTGTTTATTGCGTCGTTCACCTTGCTTACCTATGGCATGCGCGATGAACTTTTGGCCGGGGTTGTGTGGTTGGGCGAGACGATACGAGAAGCACCTGTTTTAGGTGCCATCGTTTTCTTTATTGCCTCGGCCTGTTCAGTATTGTTTTTCTTCCTCTCCAGCGTGCTGCTTGTCCCTTCGGCTGTTCTGGCCTGGGGGAAGTGGCTGACCTTTTTGATTCTCTCGGCGGGCTGGTTGTGTGGATGGATGGCGGCGTATGCCATCGGCAGATATTTTCACAATCGAGCGTTTGTCGAAAAGAAGATGAACGATCCACACATCAAAAATTCCATCTTTCTGTCGGGAAAACTCCCTTTTTCGTTCGTGCTTCTCGTTATCAGCTCGCTTCCAGCCGAGATCGCCGGGTATGCCCTGGGAGCGGTGCGATATCCGTTTCGGTCATTCTTCCTGGCGTTGGCACTGTTGGAAATTCCGTTTGCTTTTCTCCTCGTATTTATCGGCGAGTCGTTCTTTCTTGAAAATATCGGCTTGGTCGTCGGCCTCATGGCTCTCGTTCTTGGCATCTTTGTATGGGAAGTCAGAAACGCCCGGCGCATGAGACAGCCTTCATAAATAGCCATTTCCACGCAGACACGGTGGGCAAGACCGATGGCGTGACGCTGGAGGGTGCGGCGTGCGTCCATGACGATGCGATACGGGTGCCCGCGATGCCGGCCTGGGTGGCAGATGCGGAAACCGAGCGCATCGAAAAGCCTGAACGCGACGAATAAGGCGATCGGGGCGGCCTGGCCTGCAACGGGTCCGGGGTGATTGCCTCAGGGAAGCGAAGTGCCCGCACAGGCACTATGATGAATTTTCCAGCCATGCTTTGTGGAGGGCTCATGAACCATTCTTCTTGCAGCGGGCACGTGCGCCTGTACCGGTTCGGCGACTGAATCATGGCAGCCCCTGACGAAGTCGATCTGGCGCGGGCCACGGTTGCCGTGCGCGCCCTGCTCGATGACATGCGGCTTTCCGCCCACCTCTACGCCGTCGAACCCCGGGAGGGGAAGTGGGCGGTGACCGTGGAATGCGCGACCGGGTCGGGCTGGCAGCGCGTGGAGTTGCGGGCAGGCCCCGAACTGCTGGCCGCGATCGACGGCGACGCAGCGGCCCGGGCGACCCTGCTCGCCCAATGGCAGGCGCATCTGGCCGACTGCAAGTACGACTGACGCCCCGATCGGGGTGGCGATTCGACTCAAGCCTGGACCGTTATTGGGCGGCCATCGGGTCCGGGCTGGACAGGAAGGTTTGAAGGAACGCCCCGATTTCCCGCGGATAGATCTCGCGGCTCACCCATAGCGCATCGTTGTGCCCGCCGCGCAGTCCGACCAGGCGCTTCGGCTCGTGCGCCGCCTCCAGCAAGGCCTGCCCGTGGCTGAAGGGAATGATCTCGTCTTCGCTACTGTGCAGGATCAGCAGCGGGCAGTTCACGCTGCCGAGCGTGGCCCGCGTGTCGTAGCTATAGCGCACCAGCCGGGACGCCGGAAACATGGGATACAAGGCCTGGGCCATCTCGGGCACCGAGGTGAAGCTGGCGTAGATGACGAGCCCTGCCGGCGGATGGCGGGCGGCGAGCCAGGCCGCAATCGAGCCGCCGAGGGATTCGCCGAACAGGACGATGCGTTCCGGCGCAAGGCGCTTTTCCTGCGCCAGCCAGTTCCAGGCCGCCAGCGCGTCCTGATAGGTGCCCTGCTCGCTCGGCTTGCCGCTGCTGGCGCCATAGCCGCGGTAGTCGATGATGAAGACGTCCAGCCCCAGACGGTGGAACACCTCGATCTGATCGAGGCGGTGCCCGATGTTGCCGCCGTTGCCGTGCAGGTAGAGCAGCGTGCCGCGCGCGGCGGGCGCCGGGACGAACCAGCCGGCAAGCGTTTCGCCATCCGCGGTGCGCAGCGTGACCGCGTCGAACGCCAGCCCGATGTCGGCCGGGGTGGCATCGACCTGCCGCGACGGCAGGTCGGGAAAATAAACGTAGCGTGCCTGGAACACGTAGAGATAGAGCCCCAGCCCCAGATACGCGACCGCGCCCAAGCCCAGCACTGCTGCCCACCGCATGGTTTCTTCCCTGTTTCTGCGTCGTTCAACTACAAAGATAGACAAGCGGGACAGCCCCGGCGCCAAAGACGCCACCGGAACTCCCGGCAATATTGCGCGTCAGCAAACCTTGTCTGCGGACCAATCTCCAACCACCCAGAGGAGCGCACGATGAATGACGACACCGACCTGCTGACCGCCGAATTCAACAGCCTGGTTCCCCCGCCCTTGCCCCTGAGCCGGCGCGGCTTCCTGGTCACCGCCCTGAGCGCGGGCTTTGCCCTGGCGGTGCAGCCGGTGATGGCGCAGACCGCCATCGCCACCGACAGCGCGGGCCTCACGGCTGGGGAAATCCAGGTGCCGACCCCCGACGGCAACATGCCGGCCTATCGGGCGCAGCCGGCCCAGGGCGCGAATTTCCCGGTCATCCTGGTGGTGCAGGAAATCTTCGGCGTGCATGAATACATCAAGGACACCTGCCGGCGCCTGGCCAAGCTGGGCTACCAGGCCATCGCGCCCGAGCTGTATGCGCGCCAGGGCGACCCGCGCCAGTACACCGAGATCCCGGACATCCTCGCCAAGGTGGTGTCCAAGGTGCCGGACAGCCATGTGATGGCCGACCTGGACGCCTGCGTGGCCTGGGCCAAGTCCCACGGCGGCGACACCCGGCGGCTGGGCGTCACCGGCTTTTGCTGGGGCGGACGCATCGTCTGGCTGTATGCCGCCCACAACCCCGGCGTGAAAGCCGGCGTGGCCTGGTACGGCCGCCTGACCAGCCCATCGAGCGCATTGACGCCCAGGCATCCGCTGGACATCGCCGGCACGCTGAACGGGGCGGTGCTGGGTCTTTACGGCGGGCAGGACCCGGGCATTCCGCCGGACACGGTGGAGAAAATGAAGGCGGCCCTGGCGGAATCCGCCAACCCCGCCAGCCAGGCTTCGGCCATTCATGTCTATCCCGATGCGCCGCATGCCTTCCACGCCGATTACCGCACCAGTTACCGCAAGGAGGCGGCGGAGGACGGATGGCAACGGATGCAGGCATGGTTCAGGAAGCACGGGGTTTGAAAATGCGCGCTTCGTTTTGCGATCTGCAGCGGATGAGCGGCGGCCTTGTGATCGATAATGGCGCATTCAGCCCCCTCGATTCATTCGCCAGGGCAAGAAGGCCTTGATGGCCCGCACCGGAACCCATTTGCGCACACCCCAGATGCAAACCAAAATCGATGGATCCGTCTTTGCCGGCTTCAGGCGGGTGCTCCGCCTGGGCACGCTGATCTTCGCCCTCATCATCACGATCCTGTTCGCCCTGATTGCCTTCCAGCACCAGCGCGCGGAAGAGGCCGTCCGCTCGGTGGAGCACACGCGGCAGGTCATCGCGTACATCGATGCGCTGCGCACGTATCTGCTCAACCTGGACACTGCGGTTCGCAAATACACCGAGTCGCAAAATCCCGACTTTCTCGACCCCAGCCTGATCTGCCGCCAATCGTCGTGTCCCAGTGCCGGACACCTGATCACCTTGATCGGTGCTGACGGTGCCCGGGCTGCTCGCCTGGCGCCGCTGCCGTCACTGCAGTCGGCATTGGAGACCGGATTCAGCGCGCTCCAGCAACGCGCCAAGACGGGTGGCGATGCCACGCCTCTGGAACGCGAATTCGCGGGATTCGACAAGTCCGCCATCGAGCAGATCCACCGCATCCTGATCGAGACCGGACGGGAAGAGATGGGCCTGCTGGAAATGCGCGAGACGGACCGGATACACGGCCAAAACCTGTCGTCGGCGCTGCTGGGCATGGCCGGGTTGTGGACGGGACTGGCCCTGCTCGGGCTGTACCGGAAAACCGTCCGCCTGATCGGGGCAGGCATCCATGCCGAGCAGACGATCCGGCAGCTCAGTCTTCACGACACGCTGACGGGCCTGGCCAATCGGCGGTTCCTGAACGAAAACGAAAAGCATCTGATCGCCGGCGCAATGCGCTCGGGAAAACAGATGGCGGTGCTGGCCATCGATCTGGACGACTTCAAGGCGGTAAACGACCGCTACGGGCATGCCGCGGGCGACGCGGTCCTGGTGACGTCTGCGGAACGGATGAAGGCGTTGCTCCGCGAGTCGGATGTGATCGCCCGTTTCGGCGGAGACGAGTTCGTCATCGTGCTGGGGCAGGTCGACCATGCGGAGGCTGCGCGTGAGGTCGCACGCCGCGTGGTGGAAACGCTGTGTCAGCCCATCCCGCTTGCCGAAGGCGGCACCGCACGCATCGGGGCTTCGGTGGGCATCGCCATGTGCTGCGCTGAAGGCGATACGCTGGAAACGCTGCTGAAGCAGGCGGACGCGGCGCTTTACGCGGCAAAGCGCGACGGCAAGCACACCTTCCGCGAGGCCGGCGCTTCAGGCGTGTGACGCCGCGCCAGCGATGGGACGCCGGAACCACTATCACGTCTATGTGATCGATCTGTCGAAAGACGTTCTGTACGAAAGCCGGTTCAAGAAAGCCAACCCCGGCTACATCGCGGGCAAGCCCTGCATTTACGTCGGCATGACCGGGCTGGATCCCGACGTGCGCTTCGACAAGCACAAGGCGGGGATCCAGTCGAACCGGTTCGTGAAGGCATTCGGCCTGCGCCTGTTGCCCGAGCTGTATGAACTCTATGGCCCGCTGACCTATGACGACGCGCGCACCCTGGAAGTGGAGCTGGCGATTGATTTCCGTGAAGCGGGGTACGGGGTTTGGCAGGCGTGAGCCGGATGCCGTAAAAACGCCCCCCGAAACCGGCTTACTTGGTGAGCGCCATGAACAGCTGCGGCAGCCGCTCCGGCAGCCGCTCGATGTGGTCGATGACGGTGAACTGGCGGCCGAAGATGTCGCCGACGTATTCGTCGGCCTTGGGGTCGAGGCTGATGCAGTAGGTGAAGATGCCCTGCTGGTCGAGTTCCTTGACGGCCTGGCGGGCGTCTTCGATCAGCAGGCGTTCGTCATGGGTGTCGACGTCGGACGGGCGACCGTCGGTGAGGATCAGCATCAGCTTCTTGTCGGCTGAACGCGCGCCGAGGTAGTGCGCGGCGTGGCGCATGGCGGCGCCCATGCGGGTGGAATAGCCCGCTTCCATCGCGGCCAGCCGCGCCTTGACGTCGTCGTTGAAGTGTTCGCCGTAGCCCTTGATGTGCAGGTAGCGCACGTCGTGGCGGGTATTGGAATGAAACCCCGCGATGGCGAACGGGTCGCCCAGCTTCTCGATCGCCCAGGCAAGCAGCGAGACCGCTTCCTGGCTGAGTTCGAGAATGGTCTGGTCGGAGCCGCCCGCTTTTTCGTTGAGCGACTCGGATAAATCCAGCAGCAGCATGACGGCAATGTCGCGGCCGGAGGTCTTGTGGCTCATGTTGATGCGCGGGTCGGGGGTGGCGCCGCCCTTGAAGTCGATCAGCGAACGGATGGCGACGTCGAGGTCGAGTTCGCTGCCCTCTTCCTGGTAGCGGATGCGCACCTTGTCCTGCGGCTTCAACAGGTCGAGCATCTTCTTCAGCTGCTTGGCGAGCGCGCTGTGCTTGGCGAGCAGGCGGTCGATGTCGGCGGCATTGCCGCTGGGGTGCAGCGCGGCGTACACGCTGACCCAGTCGGGACGGTAAGTCTGGCTGTTGTAGTCCCACTCGGGGTAGTGGCGCGGCGGCAGGCCCTGGATTTCCTCGCCCGGCTCGATCTTGCGTTTCTCGTCGAAGCTCTCTTCCTCGTCGCCCGCCTCGATGAATTTCCACAACTGGCGGTTGTCGTCGCGGTAGTCGACCACGGTGTCGTCGAAATGCACGCGGGCGTACTGGTCGCTCTGAAGCCGGGTCTTGGCGACATAGGAGAGTGCCAGGGCGGCGATTTCTTTTGTGCTGGATTCGCGCCGCTCTGATTCACTTGGCGCCATGACGGCGTGGAAGCGCGCGACGAAGTCCATCAGGGCCGCATCGGTGTAGCCGTGATCGGGATCGAGCAGCGCGCGCGACAGCATCGCCATGCGGTGGCGCAGGCAGGAGGTGGTTTCCGGATCGCAGGCGTTTTCCGCAGGCTTCGGGTGCAGCGCGAGGAACAATTTACGCAGGCCGGGATATTCGCGGATCAGGAGCGTCTCGATGCGGCAGTCCTCGAAGAACTCCACCGCCATGCGCTGGAACGGGCTCCAGTTGTCGGCGATCTGCGCCTCGGACCAGCGGCGGTGGCCGACGATGTGGGCGAGCGCGGCGCGGTAGCGGTCCAAGCCGCTTACACGGCTTCCCTCACCCCCGGCCCCTCTCCCAGAGGGCGAGGGGAGAAGAACATCGTCGTACACGTCGGGCAGGCGGATGCCGAGCTTGTCGTAGTAAGGAACCGGCTTGCGCAGCTCGTCGAACGCGGTGGAGTACGGCACCAGCTGGTCGCCGTCCTGCCACAGGCCGCGCAGGTACAGATCGAGCTTGTGCTCGACGTCCACCAATAATGTTCCATGGCGTTCGCGCTGCAGCACGGCGCGTGCGTCGGCCGATTGCAGGCTGAAGTAATCCTTCTGCCGCTCGGGATGGGTGCGGTAGTTGCGGATGCCGTATTCGACCCAGTTCTTCAGGCCGGCAAGCGTCAGCTGGTTGAGCAGGTTCGGAGCCTGGGCGAAGAACGCCGGCAGGCCGGGGCTGGGAAAGGTGGTGTGGTGGCCGTGGATGGAACCGGTGGTGCGCTCCATGAAATCGAGCGTGATGTCGAGGTAACGCTGCAGCAGTTCCTGCGATTGCAGCCGCCGCGCCACCGGCGCCAGCGTTTCCAGAAAGGGCGTGATGGCGCGGCCGTTGGGCGACTTCTGCATGCGCTGGATCAGCGCCATCACCGCCGGCAACGCCGCCTCACCGACCGCCTTGGCGGTGGACGGCCACTCTTCCATGAAGGCCAGCATCGGCTCGACGCCGCGCCCCAGCTTGCCGATGACGCGGCCGGCTTCGAGATAGGCGTCGATGCCTTCGCGCGTGAGCACCGCCAGCGCTTCCGCCATGACGTCGTCGAACACCGTCTCCACCTGCGGGAAGCGGGTGTCGAGTTGCTTCCAGTAGGCGGCCATCAGGGGATGCTGGTATTCGGTTTCTGTCATGCTTGTGAAGGCCTCCTGTAGGTTGGGCTGACGCAGGAAGCCCAACATGACGCGGCATGCGTTGGGCTTCGTACCTCAGCCCAACCTACACGCTGTGTTGTTGCTTACGCAAACGTCGCATCGATGGCGTGATCGAGCGTGTCGCGGATGTCGGCATCGTCGGTGATCGGGCGCACCATGGCCATGCGGCAGGCGTCGCGCGGCGCCACGCCGTCCTTGATGAGGGTCGCGGCGTAGACCAGCAGGCGCGTCGAGATGCCTTCGTCCAGGCCGTGCCCTTTCAGGTTGCGGGCGACGCCGCCGATCTTCACCAGCTGGGCGGCCACGGCCTCATCCATGCCGGTTTCCTTGGCCACGATCTGCGCTTCGAGCGCAGCATCGGGGTAGTCGAAATCGAAGGCGGTGAAGCGCTGCTTGGTCGACTGCTTCAGGTCCTTCATCAGCGTCTGGTAGCCTGGGTTGTAGGAGATCACCAGCTGGAAATCGGGGTGCGCGTGGATCAGCTCGCCTTTCTTGTCCAGCGGCAGGGTGCGGCGGTGGTCGGTGAGCGGATGGATCACCACAGTCGTGTCCTGGCGCGCTTCGACGATCTCGTCCAGATAGCAGATGGCGCCGATGCGCGCGGCAACGGTGAGCGGGCCGTCGAGCCAGCGGGTGCCGTTGGCTTCCAAGAGATAACGCCCCACCAGGTCGGACGCGGTCATGTCCTCGTTGCAAGCCACGGTGATCAGCGGCTTGCCGAGCTTCCACGCCATGTACTCGACGAAGCGCGACTTGCCGCAGCCGGTGGGGCCTTTCACCATCACCGGCAGGCGGTTGCGGTAGGCGGCCTCGTACAGCGCAACTTCGTTTTTCTGCTGCTGGTAGAAGGGTTCCTGTTCAACCTTGTACTGGTCTTTGTTCGTCATTTTCATTCCTCGCTGCGAAGAAAAAACCCCGCCGAAGCGGGGTTTTCGAGTCGAGAGCCGAGAGCCGAGAGCAACCCTCTCCACTCTCGACTCATTACGCTCGGCTTACTTATGCACGCCCAGCTTTTCACGCCAGCCGGGGAAGATCTTGTCGGCATCGCCCGGGAAGGATTCGAAGGCGCGGGCAAATTCCTTGTGTTCCTTGGCGAACTCGATCGGGTCGGCTCCCGACTTCCAGCACTCGTAGGACTGACGGAGGGAGACCGCGCCATCCGCCGGGCTGTCGATGTGGCCGTAAGCGCCGCCGCCGGCAGTGTTGATCACGTTGCCGTGGCCCAGGTTCTCGAAGAAGCCGGGCAGGCGCAGCGCGTTCATGCCGCCGGAGATGATCGGGGTGGTGGGCTTCATGCCGTACCACTTCTGGAAGTAGACCGGGCCCTGGCACTCGTCTCGCTCGATCATGTAGGCGATGACCTTGTCGTCGCCCTCACCTTCCATCTTGCCGTAGCCCATGGTGCCGACGTGGATGCCGGAAGCCCCTTGCAGACGGCTCATCTTGGCCAGCACGAAGGCGGTGTAGCCGCGCTTGGCGCTGGGGGAGGTGATCATGCCGTGGCCGGCGCGGTGGTAGTGCAGGTACTGGCTCGGGTACTGACGGCGGGCGGTGGTGATCATGCCCGGGCCGCCAACGAAACCGTCGACCAGGAAGGCCAGTTTGTCAGCATCGGGGCCGAAGGTTTCCAGCGCGAAGTCGGCGCGGGCGCACATTTCATAGTGGTCGTCAGCGGTGATGTTCATGGAGAACAGCTTGGCCTGGCCGGTTTCGTCCTGGGCGCGCTTCATGGCGTCGTACACCAGCGGCAGGGTTTTCTTGATCGGCGCGAAGACCTGGTTGCCCTGCGGTTCGTCGTTCTTGATGAAGTCGCCGCCCAGCCAGAACTGGTAGGCCGCATTGGCGAACGGCTCGGGACGCAGGCCCAGCTTGGGCTTGATGATGGTGCCGGCGATGTAGCCGCCGTTGACCACCGGGCGGCCGAGGATGCGCCACAGGTCGGAGATGTCCTTGGCGGGGCCGTCGAACATCTGGATGACGCGCTCGGGGACGTAGAAGTCGACCATCTTGGCGTGCTTGATGTCGCCCATGCCCTGGTTGTTGCCAATCGCCAGGGTCAGGAAGGAAACCAGCATGAAGCGGCCGTCGGTGACGTTGCGGTCGAACAGCTCCAGCGGGTACGCGATCCGCATGTCTTCGGTGGCTTCGTCGATGTGGTAAACCAGCGCGTCGACGCCCTTGGTGAAATCGTCGGTGGTGGACACTTCGACGTTGGTGCCGGTGGAGGACTCGGCGGCGAAGTGGGCGGCGGCTTCCAGGTAGCCGGTGCCGGCCTTGGGCGCCATCTTGTAGGCGACGAGAATGTGCTTGCCGCCCTTGATGAGGTCTTCCTCTTTAAGGGAAAGGTCGGCGTAACGTGCGGACTGATCCATTGCATAACTCCTGGGTTAGATAAACAGGGCGCCAGGAGCTACGCCCCTGAACACGATAGGAACGGACTATACGCAGGTGTTTATATAATTAAAATTAAATTGTTATGATCGAAACCATATCATTATACTTATACATAAACCTAAAAACCGCAGTTAACCGCTCAATGACTTAAAAGGAGTCGTGTGAATCATTTTGTTTCAACCTTCGTTCACGTTCATCTTCCCGGTGACGCCGCTACGCACGCACCATCGGGTGCGTCCAGCTGCGGTTTCTAGGTTCATGCGCCGACTCACGCTTCGCCAATTCCGGGTATTTGAAGCCGTCGCCCGCCACCTTTCGTTTTCGCGGGCGGCCGAGGAACTGCACCTGTCGCAGCCTGCCGTCTCCATGCAGGTGCGGGGAATCGAGACCATTCTTGGAATGCGACTCACCGAACAGCTGGGGAAGAAGATCTTCCTCACCGAGGCTGGGCGCGAGGTGCTGCACGCCAGCCAGTCCATCACCGCGCGCCTGGACGATTTGCAGGCCAACCTGGCGCAGCTGCGCAGCATCGACACGGGCCGCCTCAACATTGCCGCGACCTCGACCGTGAACGCCGTCGCCACCGATATCCTCGCCCGCTTTCGCGGCCGCCATCCCGGGGTGTCGATTCATCTGGACGTCTCCAACCGCGCGGCCGTGCTGGACCAGCTGGTCGGCAACCGCATCGATCTGGCCATCATGGGCCAGGTGCCGGACGGGCTGGGGCTGGAAGCCACCCGCTTCATGGACAACCCGCTGGTCGTCATCGCCCCGCCCGACCATCCGCTGGCACGCAAGAAAAAAGTAACCGTCCGCGAACTGGCGGCCGAATCCTTCCTGGTTCGCGAAGCCGGCTCCGGCACCCGCGGCGCGATGGAACGCTTTTTCGCCGCCCGCGAACTGGAAATCCGGAGCAGCATGGAAATGAGCAGCAACGAGGCGATCAAGCAGGCGGTGCAGGCCGGGCTGGGCTTGGGCATCCTCTCGCTACAGACACTGGAGATGGAACTGGCGCTCAAGCGACTGGCCGTGCTGAACGTCGACGGCTTCCCCATCATGCGCCACTGGTACGTCGTCCACCGCGCCGACAAGCGGCTCTCGCCGGTGGCGCAGGCGTTCAAGGAATTCGTGCTGGGGCCGGTGCAGCCGGTGGAAGAAACCCGTCCCCGCTGACTGCCTCCTTCCGTCATGCCGGAGCTGATCCGGCATCCAGCGCGGCGACAGCCGCATTCAATTGGCGCGCAAGCGCGGCTGAATTCAACTGGGTTCCGGTTCGGGCCCGGAACGACGAACACGTTTGGCTGATTGCGCACGCTGCACTAGAATCACGCCAGTCGGGGTGCCAGCCCCCGGCGTCTGGATGTCTCATCCGCAAGACGGTGTCCCGTCCAAGCCTGGTTTTCATCCTTTGACCTGGAGCATCTCGCTTGGACACCGTACCCACCACCGCACCCGCGCCCGTCACCTTGGGCGAATCCTTCAAATACTGGCTCAAGCTCGGCTTCATCAGCTTCGGCGGCCCCGCCGGGCAGATTTCGATGATGCATCAGGAACTGGTGGAGAAACGCCGCTGGATTTCCGAGCACCGCTACCTGCATGCGCTCAACTACTGCATGCTGCTGCCCGGCCCCGAGGCGACCCAGTTGGCGATCTACATCAGCTGGCTGATGCACGGCATACGAGGCGGCATCATCGCCGGCGTGCTGTTTTTCCTGCCGTCCTTTCTGCTGCTGTCGCTGCTGGCCGGCCTCTATCTCGCGTATGGCGAACTGCAGTGGGTGCAGGGCATCTTCTACGGCATCCGTCCGGCGGTGGTGGCGGTGGTGCTGTTCGCGGCCTGGCGCATCGGCAGCCGCGCGCTGAAGAACGAGGTGCTGTGGGCGATGGCGGCGCTCGCCTTCATCGGCATCTTCTTTTTCGACATCGCGTTTCCGTGGATCGTGCTGGGCGCGGGACTCCTCGGTGCAATCGGCGGCAAGCTCGCGCCGCACAAGTTCAGGAGCGGCGGCGGACACGGCGCCAGCGCCAGGGAATATGGCCCGGCCATCATCGACGACGACACGCCGCCGCCGGCCCACGCGCGCTTCACCTGGCGCAAGATCGCGCACAAACTCGGCGCCTTCGTACTGATCTGGCTCGGCGCGATGCTGGCGATCCGGGGCGTGCCCGATCTCTACGACATGGGCGACTTTTTCACCAAGGCCGCCTTCCTCACCATCGGCGGCGCCTACGCGGTGCTGCCCTACGTCTACCAGGGCGGCGTCGAGCACTTCCAGTGGCTGACCGGGCCGCAGATGATGGACGGCCTGGCGCTGGGAGAGGCCACACCGGGGCCGCTGATCATGGTCGTCACCTGGGTCGGTTATCTCGGCGGCGTCGCCAAGGGCGTGTTCGACAACCCGGTTTTGGCAGGACTCGCGGGCGCAGCGGTGGCAACCTTCTTCACCTTCCTGCCGTCCTTCCTGTTCATCCTGGCCGGCGGCCCGCTGGTCGAAGCCACGCGCGGCGAAATCCGCTTCACCGCGCCGCTCACCGGCATCACCGCGGCCGTGGTCGGCGTCATTCTCAACCTGGCGGCCTTCTTCGCCTGGCATACTTTCTGGCCGCAGGGCACGGCAGACGCTCCGTTCGCGGGGAGCTTCGACTGGTTTCCGGTCATCGTCGCCGTCGCCTCTTTTATCGCCCTGTGGAAATACAAGGCCGACGTCATGAAGGTGATCGGCGTGTGCGCCCTCGTCGGGCTGGCTTATTCGTTATTGATGTGAGGACAACATGGAACCTGGAACCCAACCCCTGAAGGACTCCGATCCACTACGCACTGAAGTGCGTGTGGAGTCGCATGCCCTGAAGCGCTGCGGCTGCGGTGCCCCCACCGAAAAGTGCCCGGACCTGCCGCGCACCCTCGCGCCCGCAGAGTTCGATCCCGACGCCGCGCTGGTATTCGACGTGCGGCGCGAAGCCGATTTCGCCGCGTCCGACGAAATCATTCCCGGCGCGATGTGGAAAAACCCCGACAAGATCGACGCCTGGATCGGCGCCCTTCCGCTCACGCTCGACGTGGTGATCTACTGCGTGCGCGGCGGCGCGGTGTCGAACAGCGTGGTCGACCGCCTGCAGGCCGCAGGCGTGAAAGCGCGTTTCATCGAGGGCGGCATCGAGGCGTACAAGGCGGCAGGTGGGAAGATCACGCCCAAATGATCGCTTACCTACCCATCGGAAGTAGTTGACTAATTTACTAGGCTATTCTATGGTTCGGCATCGAAATTTTTACTGAACGCTAGGACTGCATCATGGAACGCGAAATCAACGGCAAAATGGTCGAAACCGACCCCGAAGGCTATCTGGTCAACCTGGAAGACTGGTCCGAGGAACTGGCTGTCGAACTGGCCAAGGAAGACAACCTGGAACTGGGCGAAAATCACTGGAAGGTCATCCACTTCATGCGTGACCAGTTCGCTGCGAACGGCACCGCCCCCAACCTGCGCTTCCTGCAGAAGGGCCTGAAAGAAGAATTCGGCGCCGAATGGGGCGACAAGAAATTCCTGTTCGACCTGTTCCCGTTCGGTCCTGCCAAGCAGGCAGGCCGCTACGCCGGCACCCCGAAGCCGACCGGTTGCGTTTAACGCTTCCCGCTTCGTCAAAAGCCCCGCTCATGCGGGGCTTTTTTTCGTGCCGCTCCGGAATGGCCGCTATCTGGACGGCGGTCCGCCTGCCACCGCATCCACCGGCGTTTCGAATGCAATGAACAGCACGCAGGGGCCGGCCGCCCCGCACGTCGCCGAGTGCGGCATCCGGGCCGGGCCGTAGGCATAGGTGCCCGGCGTGAGCACCGCCGTCGGGTGCACGTCATAGGTCACGTGCATCTCGCCGGCCACCAGCACCATACGCTCCGCCGAGGTATGCCAGTGGCGCGGAATCACCGCATTCGCGGGCACCTTGAAGAAGGCATCGGCATTGTTCCTGGCGGGGTCGCCGTGGAGCACCGCGATCTCGCAGCCCTTGGGCATGAAGTCGGGGCAGCCGCCCCACTTGAGCGCGGCATCCCCGGCCGCGCTTGCCAGCGGGACATCCTGGGCGAAAGCCGCGGTAAAAGGACTGGCCAGCAGAAGCGACAAGGCCGCGCTTGCCGGCAAGCGGCGCATTCTGTTTTGAGGGGTCATCGGTTCCTCCTTCAGGTTCGGAACGGACTGCCGGGCGGACGCCGGCAGAGGGCAGCTATCACCTTAGACAATTCGCCGAAAATTACGCGCCGTCCATCCCTTCGCCCCATGTGGGAGGGGCGCCTCGCCCCGAATGCGCACCTCCGCAACCCACTCCTTCGGCCCGAGGCAGGCCTCCTGCACTCCCCTCACTGCGTGCCGCGGAACATGAAATACACCGCGCCCACCAGGCACAGCGCGGCCCACAGGAAATCCCACTTCATTTCCGCCCGCATGTAGAAGATCGCGAACGGCACGAACACCGACAGGGTGATCACCTCCTGCAGGATTTTCAGTTGCGGCAGGCTGAGCACGGTATAGCCGATGCGGTTGGCCGGCACCTGGAACAGGTATTCGAACAGCGCGATGCCCCAGCTCACCAGCGCGGCGACGATCCAAGGCTTGTCGGACAGGTTCTTCAGGTGCGCGTACCAGGCAAAGGTCATGAAGACATTGGACGCGGTGAGCAGCAGCACGGTTTGCAATGTGATGGGCATGGCTACGATCCAAAACGGCAGACGCGCGAATTGTAGGAGCCTCTCGCGTTAAAATGCCGCTTTTATTCGGCGAGTCAGACCTATGAACGCTCCTCTGGTCGGTGTGGTGATGGGATCTTCCAGCGACTGGGAGGTGATGAAGCACGCGGCGATGCAGTTGAAGCAGCTCGGCATCCACTTCGAAACGAAAGTGGTGTCCGCGCACCGCACGCCGGACCTGCTCTACGAATACGCCTCGACCGCGGAAGCGCGGGGGATCAAGGTCATCATCGCGGGGGCCGGCGGCGCCGCCCACCTGCCGGGCATGATCGCCGCCAAGACCATCGTGCCGGTGCTCGGCGTGCCGGTACCGTCGAAATACCTCAAGGGCATGGATTCGCTGCTCTCCATCGTGCAGATGCCGAAGGGCATTCCGGTCGCCACCTTCGCCATCGGCGAGGCGGGCGCAGCCAATGCCGCGCTGTTCGCCGCGGCGCTGATCGCCCGCTATGACGCCGGGCTGGCCCAACAGCTCAACGACTTCCGCCGGGGCCAGTCGGACTCGGTGATGGCGATGGACCTGCCCGATGTCGAGTAAGCCGCTGCCCATCCTGCCGGGGGCTACGCTGGGCATTCTCGGCGGCGGCCAGCTCGGCCGCATGTTCACCCTTGCCGCGCGCACCATGGGCTACAAGGTCATGGTGCTCGATCCCGACTTCGCCAGTCCCGCCGGGCAGATGGCCGATGTCCACCTGCAGGCCGACTACACCGACCACGGTGCATTGAAGCAGCTCGGCGCCGCCTGCGCCGCCGTCACCACCGAATTCGAGAACGTGCCCGCCGCGAGCCTGATCGAACTGGCGAACCATTGCCGGGTGTCGCCGGGCGCGGCAGCCGTCGCCATCGCCCAGGACCGCAGCCACGAAAAATCCTGGCTCGCCGAAAACGGCTTCGCAACCGCGCCCTTCGCGCTGGTTTACAGCGAAGGCGACCTGCGCGCCGCGCTGGCCGACACCGGTGCCCCGGCGCTGCTGAAGGTGGCGCGCTTCGGCTACGACGGCAAGGGTCAGGCCAAGGTCGCCAGCCTGGACGACGCACGCGCCGCGTTCCAGGAATTCGGCGGCCAGCCCTGCGTGCTGGAAGGCTTCGTCAAGCTGGAGCGCGAGGTGTCGGTGGTGCTGGCGCGCAGCGACGCCGGCGAATGCGCGCTGTTCCCGGTCGCCGAAAACCGCCATGAAAACGGCATTCTCGATGTGTCCATCATTCCCGCCCGCGTGCCTGACAAGCTCGCCGACCAGGCACGCGAGATGGCACGTGAAATCGCCGGCAAGCTCGGCTACGTCGGCGTGATGGCGGTCGAGTTCTTCGTCGCTGACGGCCGTTTGATGGTCAACGAAATCGCCCCACGCCCGCACAACTCCGGCCATTACACGCTGGACGCCTGCGTCACCGACCAGTTCGAGCAGCAGGTACGCGTGCTCGCCGGCCTGCCGCTCGGCGACACCCGCCTGCTGTCGCCCGTGGTGATGGTCAACATCCTCGGCGACCGCTGGCACAACGGCGGGCCGCACTGGGACGCACTGCTCGCACACCCCGCTATCAAGCTGCATCTGTACGGCAAGGAAGCCGCGCGACCGGGACGCAAGATGGGCCATTTCAACGTGCTGGATGCCGATCTGGAAATCGCGCTGCAGTTGGCGGAGCGGATGCGCGATGCGCTTTAGCGCATTGATCAAAGGCGTCCGCGCTGGCGCATTCGCGCTGTTGCTTCTGGGCGGCGCTGTCAGTGCCGCAGGAAACGATGCGCGACTGCCGCTGCGCATCGGCCCGCATGCCTTCCAGGTTGAGTTGGCAGCCACGCCGCAACAACGCCAGCGCGGCCTGATGGGCCGCACCCATCTTGCCGCTGATGGCGGCATGCTGTTCGTTTTCGAGCAGCCGGGCCGGCATTGTTTCTGGATGCGCGACACGCCGCTGCCGCTGTCGATTGCGTTCATCGATTCGACGGGTCGCATTGCCAGCCTCGCCGACATGCAACCGCGAACCGAGACGCTGCACTGCCCTCCAGCCGACATCCGCTACGCGCTGGAAGTCCGGCAAGGTGAATTCCAGCGGCGCGGCATCACGGTTCGCGCGCACGTCGACGGCCTGCCGCGGTAAGTTCTGCCCTCAGGGCGCGATCGACTGCAGCCTGAGCTCCACTTCGTTGCCCTTGTCGTCGTTGCGCAGCACGCGCACGGGCAGGAAATACCGGTCGGTCGCCAGCCATATTTCAAAGCGGCCGTCGCCATCCGTCCGCCGCGCAAGATGCAGGGTGCGCAGCACGCCCAGTTCGGTTTCCAGATTTGCTTCACCGCGCACATCGTAGGCGTAGTTGCGCAGCTTTTTGCCGTTGAAGACGGTGTAGGCCAGCTGCCCATCCGGCGGTGGCGCGGTCAGCGCCAGCTGGAAAAACAGGCTGAGCGCATCCTGCACCTCGCCCTGATAGTCGAAATGCCGCGGCGCGCCCTTCGCTGGCGTGAGCGTGAGTGACTTGTTGGCTGAGTCGAAGCGCGTGCTGCTGCGTTTGTCGCCGCGCTGATCCCAGAACTCTTCAGGCACCAGGCCGCGCGGGGTGATCCGCCCGCGGCTGGTCTGCACAAAGCGCCCGCTGTAGAACACGCCGGCCAGTCCGGTGGCATTCGCCACGCTGATCAGCGTGTAGCGGTCGCCTTCATTGATCCACACCAGCGTCTGCTCGCCCCGGGCGATCCCGTAGCGCACCTGAAAGCGCAGATCGAGGCGCGTTGGCAGCGCGTTGAGTGACGGTCCTGCCGCTTCGGTTTCCGCCGCCGGCAAACTGGCCGGTTCCGGTTCGACCCTGGGTATGTCTACAGGCGTTTCATCGGATGGCGTGACCCTGGCGACGACATCGGCGACTTCGGACATGGCCGTTTCTGCGACGACTTCTGCCATCGGCTCAGGCGGCGGTGCAGGCTTGCGACGGGGCGGCGGGGGCTTCGCCAAAGGCGGGCGCGGGGCAGCAACAGGCGGTGGCGACATCAGCCGCGCTTCGATAGGAGGCGGTTCTGTCGGGGCCTGCCTCTGCGGCAGCGTCCACCCCAGTCCACCCAGCATGGCATGCAGCAGCAGCGATCCCGCCAGGGCCAGCCACCACGCGCGCGCGCTGCGTGTCACCCGGTTCAGGTCCTGATGCTGGCGCGCACCAGACGCTGTTCAAGGGTGACGCCGTCTTCGCGCACCCGGATTTGCACCGGCAGGTTGTTCCGCGCCGGCGCAATCCACACGGTGATGACCTTTTCGTCCGGCTTTTGCCCGATGCGCTCATATTGCTGGGTGCTCAGGGCCCCCAGCGGCGTCTGGATGGCGCCCCCATCGCTTCTTGCGTAACGATAATCGTTGAGGTCGCGCCCGCTCACCACCTGCAGACTGAAATCAACGGGCAGTCTCGGGACGAACATGAACTGATACATCTGCGAAAGCTGATCCTGCGCGCCGTTCAGCAAGCCCTCGACTGTCCACGATTCGCCCTTGTACTGGTAGACGATGCTGCGCTGCGGCCAGTCGAGGCGTGCGGTCGCCAGCTTGTGCGGCGCATCGCTGCGCGCGTGCTGGAACTGCGTGGGACGCAATCCCTCGGGTGTGACCAGGCCGGTGCTTTCGAGACGGATATTGCCCGGCCACAGTATTTTCAGCGGTCCGGTTGCCCGGGTTTCACTGATGAGGGTGTAGCGGTTGCCGCTGCGGGTAAAGGTGTCGGTCACCTGACCGAGCTTGTGGCCGTTGCGGTAGAGGTCGTACACCACGCTCATCTGCTGCGTAACCGCGGCCTGGGCCGTGGCAGCAAACAGGGTGGCGGTCAGCAGGAGCGTTTTGAGCATGGTCACATTTCCGTGGATAACACTGACTGTGACGCCGGATCGCCCTTCAAGTTTACGCGGCCCTGATTTATTTCCAGCCGTCCTTCTGCAAACCAGCGCACGGCCTGGGGATAGATGCGGTGTTCCTGCGCCAGCACCCGCGCTGCCAGCGTGTCGGGGGTGTCGTCCAGGCGCACCGGCACCGCAGCCTGGATGACGATGGGGCCGTGATCCAGATCCGCGGAAACGAAGTGCACGGTGCAGCCGTGGATTTTCACGCCTTCTGCCAGCGCACGCTCGTGCGTTTTGAGCCCCGGGAACATGGGCAGCAGCGAGGGATGGATATTCAGCAGGCGGCCCTCGAAACGCGCGATGAAGGCGGCGCTAAGGATGCGCATGTAGCCCGCCAGCACCACCAGGTCGGGCTGGTGGCGCTCGATCTCGTCGGCCAGCAGCGCATCGAAGGCCTCGCGGTCGAGGTGTTGGGTGTGGTCGAGCGCGACAGCGCTCAGGCCGCGCGCGCGCGCAGTGTCGAGGCCGGCAGCGTGGGGGCGATTGCTGATGACGGCGACGATTTCAATCGGCAACTGCGCCTCGACGATCGCCTGAAAATTGCTGCCGCGCCCGGACAGCAGCACGACAACGCGGGTGGTCACAGATAGACAACCTGCTCTGCGCCGTCGGGGCGCGCGACGATTTCGCCGATCTGCCACACGGTTTCGCCGCTTGCCGTGAGGTGCGCCATCGCCGCGGCGGCATCGCTTGCCGCCACCACCACGCACATGCCGATGCCGCAGTTGAAGGTGCGCAGCATTTCGGCGGGCTCGACGTTGCCGGCCTGCTGCAGCCAGTCGAACAGCGGCGGGCGCGTCCAGCTGGTTTGATCGACGCGCGCGGCGACGCCTTCCGGCAGGCAGCGCGGCAGGTTGCCGGTGATGCCGCCACCGGTGATGTGCGCCATGCCCTTGACGTCGAGTTTTTCCATCAGCGACAGCAGCGGCTTGACGTAGATCCGCGTCGGCGCCATCACGGCGTCAGCAAACGGCTGGCCGTGGAAATCGGATTTGAACCCAACGTGGCTGATGTCGATCAGCTTGCGGATCAGCGAATAGCCGTTGGAATGCGCGCCGCTGGAGGCCAGCCCCAGCACCACGTCGCCCGCGGCGATGGTCTGGCCGCCGATGACCTTCGACTTCTCGACCACGCCGACGGCAAAGCCGGCCAGATCGTATTCGCCATCGGGATACATGCCGGGCATCTCGGCGGTTTCGCCGCCGATCAGGGCGCAGCCGGCTTGCTCGCAGCCGGTGGCGATGCCGGCGATCACCGCTTCGGCGGTGTCGAGGGTGAGCTTGCCGCAGGCGAAGTAGTCGAGGAAGAACAGCGGCTCGGCGCCCTGCACCAGGATGTCGTTGACGCTCATCGCGACGAGGTCGATGCCGACGGTGTCGTGGCGGTTCAGTTCGAACGCCAGCTTGAGCTTGGTGCCGACGCCGTCGGTGCCGGACACCAGCACCGGTTCCTTGAATTTCTTGGAAATCTCGACCAGCGCGCCGAAACCACCGATACCGGTCAGCACCTCGGGGCGCATGGTGCGCTTGGCCAGCGGCTTGATGCGCTCGACCAATGCATCGCCAGCGTCGATATCGACACCGGCATCTTTGTAGGAAATGGAAGACACGCCCGGCTCCAGAATCAAAAAGTGCGGTATTTTACCGCCTATGACGCCTCCCCGCCCGTTCAACCTCCCCTGGCTCGCGCTCGCCGTCCTGCTCGTCGCGGGCGGGCTGCTTTACCTGCTGGGCCCCATCCTCACACCCTTTCTGGCCGGCGCGCTGCTGGCCTACATTTTCGACCCGCTGGTGAAACGGCTGGAACGGCACGGGCTGTCGCGCACCGCCGGCACGGTCATCGTCATCGTGCTTGCCGGACTGGCGCTGCTCGGCCTGCTGCTGGTGGCGCTGCCGCTGTTCCAGGGGCAGTTCGCCGAACTCTCCCAGCGCGTGCCCGCCGCGCTCGACCTGCTGCAAACCCGCTTCCTGCCGTGGCTGGGGCAGACCTTCGGCATCACCCTCTCGCTCGATCTGGAGACACTGAAAACCTGGCTCACCGAACAGGCCGCCGAAAGCGGCGCCAAATGGCTGCCCACCCTGCAGACCGGCGCGCTCGCCATCGTCGGCGTGCTGGTCAACCTGCTGCTGATCCCGGTGGTGATGTTCTACCTGCTGAAGGACTGGGACGTCATGGTGGGGCGCGTGGCCGCCCTCATTCCGCGCCCCTGGATGGGCGCCGCCACCCGCGTCGCGCGTGCGATGGATGCGGTGGTCGGCGAGTTCCTGCGCGGGCAGCTGGCGGTGATCGTCACGCTGTCGCTGTATTACGCCATTGCGCTGTGGGCGGTGGGGCTGGATTACGCGCTGCCGATCGGCATCCTCACCGGCGTGCTGTCCTTCGTGCCCTTCCTCGGCTTCGGCCTCGGCATGATCCTGGCACTGCTGGTGGCGGTGCTGCAGTTTCCCGACTGGACGGGCGTGGCCTGGGTGGCGGGGATTTATTTGGTCGGGCAGGTGGTGGAAAGCTATGTCGTCACCCCGCGCCTGGTCGGCGAACGCGTCGGCCTGCATCCGGTTGCGGTGATTTTCGTGCTGGCGGCGTTCGGCCAGTTGTTCGGCTTCGTCGGCGTGCTGCTAGCGGTGCCGCTGGCGGCTGTGCTGCTGGTGGCGCTGCGCGAACTGCGCGGCGTGTACGAGACCAGCGCCTTCTATCGCGGCGGCTATAATGCCGGCTCCCCCGATTCTGCAACGCCCGCCATGTCCGCACCGCTTCTCGGCCAGCCCTTACTCGAATCACGCATCGCTTCCCTGCCGCTGGTGCATCGCGGCAAGGTGCGCGACATCTATGCCGTCGGCGACGACAAACTCCTGATCGTCACCACCGACCGCCTGTCCGCCTTCGACGTGGTGATGCCGACGCCGATCGCGGGCAAGGGCGAGGTGCTGACCAAGGTGTCGGCCTTCTGGTTCGACAAGCTCAAAGCCATCGTGCCGAGCCAAGCGCTCGATATCGCGCCGGAAACCATCGTCGCCGAGAACGAGCGCGACCAGGTGGCCGGACGCGCCATCGTGGTGAGGAAGCTCAAGGCCCTGCCGGTCGAAGCGATCGTGCGCGGCTACCTGGTGGGCTCGGGCTGGAAGGAATACCAGGCCAGCCAGTCGGTGTGCGGCATCGCGCTGCCCGCCGGCTTGAAGCAGGCCGACCGCCTGCCGCAACCGATCTTCACCCCGTCGACCAAGGCGGCGGTCGGCGCCCACGACGAGAACATCAATTTCGACCAGATGGCCGCGCTGATCGGCCAGGATCTCGCGCAGCAGGTGCGCGACGTCAGCCTCGCGCTGTACAAGGCTGCGGCGGAGTACGCGCTCACACGCGGCATCATCATCGCCGACACCAAGTTCGAATTCGGCCTGGATGAAAAGGGCCAGCTGGTGTGGATCGACGAGGCGCTGACCCCCGATTCGTCGCGCTTCTGGCCGGCCGACCAGTACCGGCCCGGCAGCAATCCGCCCAGTTTCGACAAGCAGTTCGTGCGCGACTGGCTGGAAGCCAGCGGCTGGAACAAGCAGGCGCCGGGGCCGGAACTGCCGGCCGAGATCGTTGCCAGGACCAGCGAGAAATACCGCGAGGCGATGACCCGGCTGCTGGACTGAACCACCCTATTGGGCCGCCCGCATACACGCAAACCGGCCCTCTCGTAAACAGCAAGAATGAACCGGTTCGCAGCGCCTGCGTTCCGTTGCCATTTGAAGCGAAACCATTAGAATTCCGCCTTTCATCCGGATACGCGCGGCGCACGCCGCTTCTCCCATTCCAAACGAGAGACAGACTCATGACCTACGAAGATTTCGCAAGCGCTCAATCGTTTTTCCTGTGGACGATCTTTGCCATCGCCCTGATCATGGGCGCCGTCGTCAACAAGACCAACTTCTGCACCATGGGTGCGGTTTCCGACTGGGTCAACATGGGCGACACCGGCCGCATGCGCGCCTGGGTGCTGGCCATCGCGGTCGGCGTGCTGGGCGTGGCGGGTCTGGAAGCGGCCGGCCTGGTCAATGTCACCAACACCTTCCCGCCCTACCGGCAGAACAATTTCGTCTGGCTGGAAAACGTGGTCGGCGGCCTGCTGTTCGGCATCGGCATGGTGCTCGGCTCCGGTTGCGGCAACAAGACGCTGATCCGCGTTGGCGGCGGCAACATCAAGTCGATCATGGTGCTGCTGATCATCGCCCTGATCTCGTATTTCATGGTCAGCCCCTTCCCGGGCAGCGACAAAACCCTGTATTCCGTCCTGTTCTACCCCTGGACCAGCCCGGCCGCGGTCATGCTGACCACCAACCAGGACCTCGGCGCGATGCTCTTCGGCGACAACGCCGCCACCGGCCGCATGGTGATGGGCGGTGTCATCGGCGGCCTGATGCTGATCTGGGCCTTCAAGTCGGCCGATTTCCGCAGCAACTTCGACAACATCCTCGGCGGCCTCGTGGTCGGCCTCGCGGTGCTCGCCGCCTGGTATGTCACCAGCAACGTCACGATCAACGCGGACGGCGAAATGATGTCGATGCAAGCCTACGTGCAGGACTGGGATCTCTATGCGCCGGCCGAGGCGGTCAAACCCGCCGCCGCCGGCCCGCTCGCCTCGCAGTCCTTCAGCTTCGTCGGCCCGATGGGACAGACCCTCGGCTACGCGATGGGCGGCTTCGACCGCACCCTGCTCACCTTCGGCGTCATGGCGCTGGCGGGCGTGATCGCCGGCTCCCTGCTGTGGTCGCTGATCTCGCGCAGCTTCCGCATCGAGTGGTTCGCCTCCGGCAGCGACTTCGTCAACCATCTGATCGGCGGCATCCTGATGGGCTTCGGCGGCATGCTGGCCATCGGCTGCACCATCGGCCAGGGGGTCACCGGCTTCTCCACCCTGGCGCTGGGTTCCATCCTCACCTTCATCTCCATCGTGCTTGCCAGTTCGGTCACCATGAAGGTGCAGTACTACAAGATGGTGTACGAGGCGGACGCCACCTTCTTCAAGGCCTTCATCACCGCGCTGGTCGACCTCAAGCTGCTGCCTGCCGGCATGCGCAAGCTGGAGGCGGTGTAAATCCGGCGCAGGTTTCTGCCCAACAAAAAGCCCCGCATCAAGCGGGGCTTTTTGTTGGCTACGATGATCGGTCGGTCTATTTAAGCGTCACATTCAGAAAGTCCGCCACGGCCTCCACCATCTCGGCTTCGTGCCCGGTGAAGAAGTGGTCGGCGCGGCCGATCATCACTTGCTTTGAATCCGCTGCCGCAAAACTCTGCTTGCGCCTGCCTGCGTTCGCCAGCACCGGCGGCAGGTCGTTGTCGCCGTACAGATCCAGGATGGGCAACTTCAGCGCGGTGTAATCACCCACCGAGATCCCCAGGCTGGCCCACGACTTCACCGCGGAATCGGGCTTGCCGGCCAGGTATACGAGGCTCATGCGCGAGCCCATGCTGTGGGAGACGATGGCCAGATTTTTATAGCCCTTGCCCTTGAGAAACGCGACGGCTTCGCCAATGCGCTCGGCTGCTTCCGGGAAGGTCGGCGGATACTGGTCGCCGCTGGCGTCGGCCGCCAGGATCGGCATCTGGATCGACAGCGTGGTAAAGCCGCGGTCGGCCAGTTCGGTACGCAGGGTGCCCACCATGCCCCAGTCCGGGTGGATTCCCAGGCCGTGCACGACGATGGCCGCCCTGTCGGTGTCCGCCGCCGGCGTGAACAGGGTCAGGAACTTGTGATGCCCGCGCGGCGTTTGCAGATAGACCGGATCGCCCACCACCAGCCCGGGAACCACCTCGTCCGCCCACTTTTTTTCGCGGGCGTAATCGGCATTGCCGGCTGCCGCCAGCGCGCTCATGGAAAGCAGCGCCGCTAGCCAGCCAGCCAGGCCTAACAGCATGTTTTTCTTCATTTCACGCCTCCTGCGCATTAAAGTTTGTAGCTTATCAGCCCGATAAATCAACTAAACCTATTAAATATCCATCGCACAAGGTAGAAAAATAAAGTGATCGCCAAGACGTTGCGCGTCGTAACACCCTCCATGCCGACCGCGCCGCCGCGCGAGGTGCGCCCGCGCGGCGGCGCGCGGGTGGTGATTGTCGACGACCGCAGCACTGCACGCAGGCTGCTCGAAGGGCTGGCACGCACCCTGGAGCCCGGTGTGGTGGTGGAAAGCTTCGAAGACCCGCAGGCTGCCCTGGCGCAGATGCAACTCGTCACGCCCGACCTCATCATTACCGACTACCGGATGCCGGGCATGGACGGCATCGAGTTCACCCGCCGCATTCGCGCCGAACGCCGCCTGGCGGACGTGCCGGTCATCATCGTCACGGTGGTGGAAGACCGCCAGGTTCGCTATCAGGCGCTGGAAAACGGCGCCACCGACTTTCTCACCCGACCGATCGACCCGCAGGAATGCCGCGCCCGCTGTCTCAACCTGCTGGCCCTGCGCCGCAGCCAGCGGGTGGTGGCCGATCGCGCCCAGTGGCTGGAGGAGCAGGTGACGCTGGCCACCCGCGAGGTGCGTACGCGCGAACGCGAAACCCTGATGAAACTGGCCAAGGCCGGTGAATACCGGGATGAGGAAACCGGCAACCACATCATTCGCATGGCGCGATACGCCCGCCTGATCGCCGAGGAACTCAAGCTCACCGCGATGGAATGCGACGAGATCGAAGCCGCAGCGCCGATGCACGACATCGGCAAGATCGGCATTCCCGACCAGATCCTGATGAAGCCCGGCCGGCATACTCCTGAGGAACAGGTGATCATGCGTACCCATCCGCTGATCGGTCACGGCATTCTCGACGACAGCCCCTCGCGCTACCTGCAGATGGGCGCGGTGATCGCGCTCGGCCACCATGAAAAGTTCGACGGCACGGGCTATCCGCAGGGTCTGGCCGGCGAGAACATCCCCTTGCCCGCCCGCATTGCAGCGATCGCAGACGTGTTCGACGCGCTCACCTCCAATCGCCCCTACAAGCGCGCCTGGTCTTTCCAGGAGGCGCTGCACTACGTCCGCTCCGAAAGCGGCAAGCACTTCGACCCCGCCTGCGTGCGCGCATTTGAACTGCGCATCGATACCGTGGCGTCCATCATGCGTGAATTGGGCGACGAGACCGTCTAGCCCTGCCGTATGCTGAACCGGTTGCCGCTTCCCGATTTCGCCAGGCGCCTTCAGGCGCGAATTCGCGCGCGGCCGGATACCGAGTTTCAGCAGGCGCTGATTCGTCTCGTCATTGTTGCGGGTTTCTACCTGTATTTCTCGCTCGAATGGCTGGAACATAGCCCCGCCATGGCTGAGCAGATTCATTTCATCGGCCTGAGCCTCACGCTTGTCTCCCTGGCCCTGCTGATCGGATCGCTTCTCGATCCGGGCGTCTCGGTATTCCGGCGCAGCATCGGCATGCTGCATGATTTCACCGTCGCCACCTACATGCTGGCCATCACGAATGAAACCGGCTCGCCCATTGCCGCAATTTATCTGTGGGTCACGCTGGGAAATGGCTTCCGCTATGGAGTGCCCTATCTGCATATCTCGACGCTTGCATCCGCAGTCGGATTCATCGTCGTTTACCAGCTCAACCCCTTCTGGCAAACGCATACCCCGCTCTGGTGGGGCATATGGATCACGCTCGTCGTGATTCCCCTTTACGCCTCCAATCTGCTGAAACAGCTTCACGCTGCAGTCAGGCGTGAACAGGAAGCCAGCCTGGCGAAATCCCGATTCCTTGCCAACATGAGCCACGAGTTGCGCACGCCTCTGAACGGCGTCATCGGCGTCGCCGATCTGCTGGTGGAAACGCCGCTCAACAAGGAACAAAAGGAGTTTTCCCAGATCATCCGCGCATCGGCCCATACCCTGCTGGAGCTGATCGAAAACGTGCTCGACATCTCCCGCATCGAAGCCGGACGGATCATCACCACCAACGAGGATTTCGACCTGCATCGCCTGATCAATGGAACGGTTGCGATGATGGGCTCCCAGGCGCAGGGCAAGGGCCTGGTCCTGGCGGCGCATATTGCGCCGCAGACGCCGTTTCACCTGCGCGGCGATGCGCGCCACCTGCGCCAGATCCTCATCAACCTGATCGGCAATGCCATCAAATTCACCGAGCACGGGCGGATCGACGCGTACATCCGCCCGGTCGTGATGGGCCAGCCACAGCGGCTGCGGTTTGAAATCGTCGATACCGGCATCGGCATTCCGGAAACCGCGCAGGCGCGCATCTTCGACAGCTTCACCCAGGCCGATCCGTCCGTTACCCGCCGCTTTGGCGGCAGCGGCCTGGGCACGACCATTGCCAAGCAACTGGTGGAGACGCTGGGTGGGCAAATCGGCCTGCACAGCCGCGAAGGCGAAGGCACGACCCTCTGGTTCGAGTTGCCGTTTGCGCTGCAGCCGGCCCTGTCCCCTGTATCGGATGAGCTTTTCGAGGCCCCGATGCGGGTGGCGATCCTGGCCGGAACCGAACTGACTGTCCGGCTGCAGATGGTGATTCGAAACTGGAAGGCCGAGACCGTGTCGGTGAGCAACACCACCCGGCTCGCCGCCGAACTGTCCGCCTATTTGTCGGGCGGCACCCCGCTCGGCGCCGTGGTGGTGGAACGCTCCGCGCTGCCGGGCGATCCGATCGCTCTTCTCCACCTGCTGCGCGACGATCCCAGCCTCGCGGCATTGCCCGTCATCCTCATCGAGTCCAATCCCTCTGTCGCGCCCGCACTCGATGTGCAGCTGATACACGCAGGTTATGCCTCGGTGCTGCGGACCCCGGTCAATTCGACCCTGCTGTTCAACGCCATCCACGCCGTGGTCAGCCACGAAATGCCTTCCAACGTGGTCTCGCTGGCCAGCCATTTCCAGGCCCAGGCAGGGAATGCGACCGGGTTGCGCATTTTGGTGGCGGAAGACAACCCGGTCAACCAGCGGGTGATCCGCGGCCTGCTGGAGCATGCCGGGCATCACACCTTTCTGGCGCATGACGGCGAGGAAGCGCTGGCCATGCTCGAATCCGCCGAGCAGCCCTACCACCTCGCCATCATCGACATGCATATGCCGCAATTGTCGGGGCCCGAGGTGGTGCAGCGCTGGCGCTTCATGGAAACGGGGCGTCTGCCCATCATCATGCTCACCGCCGACGCACGCGCCGAGGCGCAGGCAGCCTGCGAGGAAGCGGGTGCGGATGCCTTCCTGACCAAGCCGGTCAACAGCCGCGAACTGGTCGAGGTGATTGCCCGGCTGGCAGGCCAGCAGGCGCAGTCGATTGCCGCTGCCTCACCCCAGGAGAAACCGGCACAGGAACTGGAAGAGTCGGTATTAAACGACCTGGCCCAGATGGGCGGGCCGGCCTTCGTGCAGGATTTGCTGGCCAGTTTTTCGGAAGACAGCGAGCGCGCGTTACGCGACATCGAGCGCGCCCTGGTTGCCCAGGATTATGGCCAGTGTCGCGACCAGTTGCACAAGCTCAAGGGCGGCGCCAGCGATGTCGGCGCCAACCAGTTGGCCAAGCTGTGCGCTGAAGCCGAACGTATCAAACCCTATGAAATAGCCGGGGTTGACGCTGCCCGGAAACTGGACGGTGTTCGGCTTGCGCTCAGCTTGGCGCAAATCGCCCTGACCACTTATCAGGACAGAAAATTACGCGCTGAAGGCATTTGATGGCGCGTCCGCAACGGCCGTTTCAGCCTTGCCCGTTTGCCGGCTGACCAGCCGTTCCATCATCCGCAAGTCCTTCGGTCCCAGTCGCAAGGCTGCGTCCACCCAGACTTCGGTGATGCGCACCAATTCGTCATAGGACACAGGCTGGCTGATCTCGCGCGCGGCGCGCAGGGCCAGAATCCCGTTGCGGGATTTTTCCTCGCGGCGAACGTAATCATAGACCGCAGCTTCGCCCTCGCCCGGCTCGGCCAGCACATCCACCACCCCCATCTCGTACAACTCCTCTGCCAGATAGAGCTTTCCGCTGAGAATGATTTTTTCGGCCTTGTGGTGGCCGACCCGACGCCCCAGAAAGGTCATCGCGCCCATCCCCGGAAACAGGTTGAACAGGATTTCCGGCAGCCCCATCCTGGCGCCGCGCTCGGCGATCAGCACCTTGGCCGCCAGCGCGCTTTCGAATCCGCCACCGAGCGCCTGCCCCTGAACCAGGGCGATGCTCGTCACATAAGGTCGATTCAGTTGGCTGTGCACCGCATACGAGCAGTCGATGCAGGAAATGGCATAGTGATACAGCGCATCGCGGTCACGCGCGGCAATATGCTGCATGAAAAGATTGAGGTCGCCCCCCAGGCTGAACGTGTCGGGCACCTTCGACGCCAGAACGAAATATTTCACGTCCATTTCCGCAGGGTCGTCGATCCGGCTCACCATGCCGTTCCCCCACGCCAGCAATTCCCGCAACAGGGTAGGCGTGAAACAGGGCCGGGGTTCCGCATGCATGTAGCCCCAGGCGATCTGGTTGTGCGGATCAAAGTACGTGGTGAGTTGCGTGTATTCGTTTTGCTGCGGTTGCAGGGTATTTCGAACAGCTTGCAGTTGCGCCATGTTGATCTCCACGTGTTGAATCGATTGACCATGCGACGAATATCCGGCATGTGACGAAAGACTAACGCGGGCGGCACCGCCACTCAAGCATGAAATTGTTTCTCGCGGCACACCACCACATCTGGTGCAGCGGCCCTTGCACGTCGCTAAATCATGCGCCCGGCATGGTCTGAGCTAGAAGGTCCAGAGCATGCGCAGCGCGAGCGTCACCAGCAGCAGCGCGAAAATCCGCTTCAGCGGGCGCACCGGAATACGGTGCGCGGTGCGCGCACCCAGCGGGGCGGTCAGCACGCTGCCGATCACGATACCGGCAAGCGCCGGCAGGTAGACAAAGCCCAGGCTGCCGGCAGGCAGGCCCTGCATCTCCCAGCCGCCCAGCACATAGCCGGCCGCGCCGGCTAACGCGATCGGAAATCCGATCGCGGCCGAAGTGGCGATCGCCCGGTGCAGCGTCACGTTGTGCCACAGCATGAAGGGCACCGACAGCGTACCGCCGCCGATGCCGACCCAGCTCGACACGGCGCCGATCACGCCGCCTGCCAGCGTGGTTCCGGCGCGTCCCGGCAGCCCGCGATGCGGCGCCGGCTTGAAGTCGAGCCACATCTGGGCGGCAGCATAAAACAGGAAAGCCACAAAAAACACTTTCAGCACCAGGGCCGACATCTGCGCCGCCAGCAGCGCGCCGGCAAGCGTGCCGGCGAGGATGCCCGGCGTGATGCGCCGCACCAACGCCCACTCGACGGCGCCATGGCGATGGTGGGCGCGCACGCTGGACAAGGCGGTAAACAGGATGGAGGCGAGCGAGGTGCCGAGCGCCAGCTGCGGCTCGATGCCGGCGGCGAGGCCGTTCGCATGCAGCAGCATGACCAGCACCGGCACGATGATGAGGCCGCCGCCGACGCCGAGCAGCCCGGCGACGAAGCCGACCACCAAGCCGAGGCCGACGTAGGCCGCGAACAGCGCGGATACCAGTTCCGGCATCAGAGGTGTTTGACGATGAAGGCGTACTCGGCGGGATCGACCGGGGTGATCGACAGGCGGTTGCCCTTCTGCAGGATGCGCATGTGGGCAAGCTCGGGATAGCCGCGGATTTCGGACAGCGGCATCAGCCGCGTCTTCTTCACCAGCTTGACGTCGACGTTGAACCAGCGCGGCGTTTCCGGCGTCGCCTTGGGGTCGAAATACTTGTTCTTCGGATCGAACTGGGTGGCGTCGGGATAGGCCGCCACGCCAACCTCGGCCAGCCCGGCGATGCCCGGCTCGGCGCACGACGAATGGTAGAACAGCACCCTGTCGCCTGGCCTCATCTGGTCGCGCATGAAATTTCGCGCCTGATAGTTGCGCACGCCGTACCAGGCGACGCTCTGATTGGGCATTGCAGCGAGGTCGTCGATGCTGACGTCGCTGGGCTCGGATTTCATCAGCCAGTAGCGCACGCTCAGCTCCGTTTGATCAGGGTGCCGACGCCTTCGGGAGTCATGATTTCCAGCAGCAGGGCGTGTTCGACGCGACCGTCGATGATGTGCGCGGTCTTCACGCCGCTGTTCACCGCATCGACCGCGTAGCCGACCTTGGGGATCATGCCGCCGGAGATGGTGCCGTCGGCGATGCGCTCGTCGACCTGCCGCGGCGTCAGGCCGGTAAGCAGCGTGCCCGCCTTGTCCAGCACCCCGGGCGTGTTGGTGAGGAAAATGACCTTCTCCGCCTTCAGCACGCCGGCCAGCTTGCCGGCCGCGACGTCGGCGTTGATGTTGTAGGCATTGCCTTCCGCGTCGGTGCCTAGCGGCGCCACCACCGGGATGAAATCGCCCGAGTCGAGCAGCTGGATGATGGTCGGGTCAATGCCGGTGATCTCGCCCACCTGGCCGATGTCGAGCAACTTGCCGGACTCTTCCGCGCTCGCCACCAGCATTTTCTTGGCGTGGATGAAGTTGCCGTCCTTGCCGGTCAGCCCCACCGCCTTGCCGCCGTGCTTGTTGATGAGGGTGACGATGTCCTGGTTGACGAGGCCGCCGAGCACCATTTCCACCACGTCGAGCGTTTCCTCGTCGGTGACCCGCATGCCCTGGATGAAGTCGGACTGCTTGCCGATCTTTTTCAGCAGATTGGCGATCTGCGGGCCGCCGCCGTGCACCACCACCGGGTTCATCCCCACCAGCTTCAGCAGCACCACGTCCTTGGCGAAGGCTTCCATCAGATGGCGTTCGGTCATGGCATTGCCGCCGTACTTGATGACGATGGTCTTGTCGTAGAAACGCTGGATGTAGGGCAGCGCCTCGGACAGGATGCTGGCCTTCTCGGCGGCGGTATGGAGGGGAATCATGGCGGCTCCGGGTTGAGATGGGGCGAATTTTACGCCATTAAAAATGGTGGCGCGCAGCGGCGCCTTTCCTGCGCGCACATCCGGCTTTGCGGCACGGCATCCCGAAACCGCACGCGGGTTGCCGCTTTGTGCGACTGCCTCTAAAGTGCTGTCACCCTGCGTCTGGCAGGACAAGGATCATCGATGAGTACGCTCGACGCAAATAGCTGGCTGGCCGACCACGGAGACTATCTGTTCCGGGTGGCCCGCCGTCAGCTGCATTCCGACGAACTGGCCGAGGACGCGGTGCAGGAAACCCTGCTGGCGGCGCTCTCGGCCCAGGCGCGCTACGCCGGTGACGCCAGCGTGCGCACCTGGCTGACAGGCATTCTCAAACACAAGATCGTCGACCTCATCCGGCGCAATATGCGCGAAGTGGAAATCCCGCGCGACGAAGAGGGCGAAGAAGCACTCGACAGCCTGTTCAAGCAGGACGGCCACTGGGCCGAGCCGCTGCGGCCCTGGGGCAGCCCGCACAAGGAGGCGGAATTGAGCCAGTTGCGGCGCGTTCTGGACCAATGTGCCGATCGCCTGAAGCCGGTGATGGCCCAGGTTTTCAGCCTGCGCGAAGTGGCCGGCATGGAAACCGAAGAAATTTGTAAGGAACTGAATATCACGCCGACCAACTGTTGGGTACTGCTGCACCGCGCACGATTGTTCATGCGGCAATGCCTGGAATTAAACGGGTTTTCGAAAGCGGGTGCCGCATGAAATGGATGCCGACGTGCAGGGATGCAACAGAACTTGCCTCGCGGGCCATGGACGAACGGCTGCCGCTTTCCAGCCGCATGGCCTTGCGTTTTCACCTGGCCATCTGCGAAAACTGCACCCGCTTCAACCAGCAATTGCAGGAAATGCGCCGTCTGTTTCGTGAGGAAACAGCGGCAGATGATGACGCTACCGGGCTGGCACCCGAAGCCCGGCAGCGCATCGCAACCGAATTGCAGAAAAAGCTCGGCTCGTGAGCCTTTCGCAACAAGCCGGAATCGTCCGGTAATTTTGACCGTCGTTAAACCTGTTAGGAGAGAAACCCCATGTCCAAGAAAACCCTGATCGCCACCGCTGTCGGTTCTGCATTCGTCGCCAGCATGGCCGCTGCCCCCATCGTCTCGGCCGCTGAAAATCCCTTCGCCCTGTCCGTCCTGTCCTCCGGCTACCAGGTGGCCGCCGCTGACAGCGAAATGAAACCCACCGACAAGAAAATGCCTGAAGGCAAGTGCGGTGAAGGCAAGTGCGGCGCCGCCAAGAAAGACGCCAAGGCGACCGAGATGACGCCCGCCGACAAGAAAATGCCTGAAGGCAAATGCGGCGAAGGCAAGTGCGGTGCCACCAAGAAGCCTGTCGCCAAGTAATCAGCAGCACGCCTGATGAACCCCCTGCGCCTGTCCGGCGCGGGGCTCGGGTTTCGGCGCGAACTCATTCCCGCGCTGAAAAACCGGGTTCCCGACGCCATCGATTTCTTCGAGCTCGCTCCGGAAAACTGGATCGACATGGGCGGCGCCTATGGCCGCGAATTGCGCGGCTTCACCGAGCGCTACCCCTTCGTCTGCCACGGCCTGTCGCTGTCGCTCGGCGGACCCTCCCCGCTCGACGAAATGCTGCTGACGAAGACGCGGCAATTCATGGATGCCCACGGCATCCAGCTCTATACCGAACATCTGTCGTACTGCTCGGATGACGGGCATCTGTACGACCTGCTGCCGATTCCCTTCACGGAAGAAGCGGTGAAACACGTCGCTGCGCGCATCCGCCGCGCGCAGGACATTCTGGAACGCCGCATCGCGATCGAAAACGCCTCGTACTACACCCCGTCGCCGGTGGCCGAAATGGACGAAATGACGTTCATCCGCGCCGTGCTGGACGAGGCCGGCTGCGACCTGCACCTGGACGTCAACAACGTCTACGTCAACAGCGTGAACCACCGCTACGACCCGCTCGAATTCATTCGCGCGCTGCCGACCGAGCGCATCGTTTACCTGCACATGGCCGGGCATTACAACGAGGCCGACGATTTGATCGTCGACACCCACGGCGCCGACGTGATCGATCCGGTGTGGGCGCTGCTCGACGCAAGCTACCGCATCCACGGCGTATCGCCGACGCTGCTGGAGCGAGACTTCAACATTCCGCCGCTGGCCGAACTGGTGCGCGAGGTCGAGCACATCGCGCGCATCCAGGCACAGCACCCACGACATGAACAAGCCAGCCGCGCTTCCTGAGTTCCAGCGCTACCAGCTTGCGTTCACCGCGCACATCCGCGATCCCGAGGTGCATCCGCGCCCGGCCGGGGTGGAGGCGCGGCGGATGAATATCTACAACGAACTGCTATTCAACAATATCGAAGGGTTTTTACTGGCCTGCTTTCCCGTGCTGCGACAGGTGCTGGGCGCGCGCAAGTGGGCAAAGCTGGTGCGTGCATTCTTCAGCACGCATCGCAGCCGCACGCCTTATTTCCGGCAGATTCCAGACGAGTTCATCCAGTTCCTGCAGAACGAATGGACGCCTGCGGACGGCTATCCGCCCTATCTGCTGGCGCTGGCGCATTACGAATGGATCGAGCTGGTGCTGTCGGTGTCGAACCGCAGCGTGGATCGTGCCGTCGATGCGGCGGGCGATCTGCTCGACGGCGTGCCGCTGCTGAATCCGGTGCTGGCCAACCTGCATTACGACTGGCCGGTGCAGCGCATCGCGCCGCGCCGCAAGGTGCGGCCGACTGAAACTTTTTTGCTGGTGTTTCGCGATCAGGATGACCGGGTGCAGTTCAGCGAGATCAACGCGTTCACCGCGCGGCTGCTGACGTTGCTGGAACCGGGCACGCTCTCCGGCCGCGCCGCGCTGGCGCAAATCGCGGAGGAAAGCCGGCACCCCGACCCCGCGCTCATCC
>JBAVWB010000187.1:0-24778 GCA_049697615.1 Thiobacillus sp.
GTTCAGCGTCGCTCGCGCTGTGCCCGTACTTGTTCCGCGCGTCCTGGCCGGCAGCGCTTCGGGGCGTGGCCGGGTGATGTCCACCACCTGAAAATCGACGTCGTCTTGCCTGCCTTTCAGCGCCAGCTGGATTTCCAGCCGCTGGCAGAACGGGCAGACGGGGATGTGATTAATGATCGGACGGGACGTGGTTTCGGAGAACGGCTGGATTGAGGACTGCCTACAGGGCCTGGGTTTGGCTGCGGCCAGACGCCTTGGCCTGATAAAGCGCCTTGTCTGCCCGGTTCAATAGGGTTGCCAGCGTCTCAGGCTCGCCCGCCCATTCCGAAACCCCGACACTCACCGACCACGCGAAAGGCTGGCCCTTGTTTCCGGCGTCATGGAGGCGGTTCGCAACCTGGGTGGCTTGCTTCAGGTCGGCGTCGGGCAGGATGGCCATGAATTCATCCCCGCCAAAACGGGCGAGCAGGTCGGTATCCCTGAGCGAGGCTTTTGCACGGTTGGCAAAATCCAGCAGGATTTCGTCGCCTGCCAGATGGCCGTGCGTATCGTTGATGGACTTGAAATTATCCAGATCGATCAGCATGACCGACAGTTTGCTTTCATGGCGTTTGGCACGGTTGATCTCCCGAAAGAGTTCGTCGAAAGCCGCTTTCTTGTTCAGGCATTGCGTCAAACCATCGTGCCGGTTGTTGAATTCCATGTCCCGCTGGAGTTTTTCGGAGGCGAGCATGATGAAACTGATCGTTCCGAGCGGAAGCATGATGGAGGGCAGGGCGATAAAGAAAATATTCGAGATCGAGGCATCGAAAACCCCCGTGGGCTGATCAAACCCAAATCCCAGGCCGCCCAGCCGGAGAATTCTTGAAATGATCAAAACCGATAGTGAAAAAACCATAATGTTTCGCCCGGTGGTTTCGGGCAGTTTTTTCAGGGCGAATATCAGGTGATCCAGAATCACGACCAGCGTAAAAACACTCAAGGTCGCAACGCGCATCACGACATGCGGCTGGACATAGGTGAACCACGCGAACAGGGATACATATGCCAGAACAAACGAAAGCAGAAACTTGCGGCTGTATGCGGATTCAGAACCCGAGAACCTTCGGGTGCCCCGATTCATCACCATGAAGCCCATCAGAAGCATCAGGTTGGCCAAAACAATGCTGAGCGCATCCGGGATGTGGTCCCGGGCCATGAACAGGGGAATGCTGAGCGCGATGATAAGCGTCGAGATGCCCCATTCTTTCAAGCCGCGAATGTGTTTTGGGTAGGTGTTTGCAATGATCAGCAAAATCACGCCCATGGCCGTTGCCGTAATGCATGAGGTGATCAGAATGATTAAGGTGGGCGGCATGCTGAAAAGTGTTTTTATGTTTTGCTTTCCCGATCATCCGGCGTGATCGGGTTGTAGAAAAATGCTGAACAATTAAACGAAACGGCCCGGGTCGTTTTTATGATTTCCGCCAGGCGGTCTGGCGGATAGGCCTGCCGGTATCCGGGCTCGCCGCTTATGCGCGGGTGCGCCGTGCGGTCATCAAGAACACCGGGTAGTCCCGACTCCCGGCTTCCCCTTCCTTGCTGATGCTGAACACGGTTTGAAAGAGGATATCGGCAAAACCCGCCTTTGTGGCGCGCAGGCTCAGGTCGGCTTGGTCGAAGCCGTGGTGCACGTCGACCTCAATTCCGTGAAACGAGCCGTCCTCCTGGTCCAGATCGGCGACGCACAGAGTCCCGCCGGGCTGCAGCAGGTCGTGGAAGACGCGCAGGATATGGTCGGTGTCCGGCACGTGGTGCAGCGTCATCGCGGTCACGATCAGGTCGAAGCGCTGCGCCGGGGGCGGATCGACCATCAGGTCGAGTTGCAGCGTCGTCATGTTGGCCACGCCTTGCGCGGCGATTTTCTCGTTCACCACATCGAGCATGCCGCCCGAACTGTCCGCCATCAGAATCGTGCCGAGCTCGTCCTTCAGCGGAAACGAAAGCAGGCCCGTGCCGCAGCCGTAATCGAGCGCATTCATCCGGTGATTCAAAGGCACCGCCTTGCGGATGGCTTCCGCAATTTTCAGCCCGCGTTCCCGGAATACCGGGTTGTCGTCCCAATGGCGGGCTTTGCTGTCGAAGTGGGCGGCGTCGAGTTGGGTGGGTTGGGTGTGGGTCATGTTGGAGAATTTTAAACGGGGTGCCCGTTTGTTTACCGATGGGTTCGATAAGAAATGTTCGAGCGGGCCTCTTTGATGTCACGCCGCACCAAGCATGGAACGCAGTGCCTCGGCCCCCGAGTCTGAGAAGAGCCATGCAAGGGCGCAGCAATTGAGAATGACCGTGGCCCCAAACACGATCTGGAATGAGGGCTTCCTGGACTTGTGGCGCAGCAGCCGTTGTGCGGCCAAGGCGCCCGGCCAGCCCCCTGCCAGCGCAAAAAAGTGCAAGGTGCTTTCCCTGGTCCGCCAGCGGTCGTTTCTTGCAGCCGACTTGTCGAGCGCGTACGCGGCAAATGCGACCAGGCTGGCAGCCAGATAGAACCAGGCTACTGCGATCGGCAGCTTGCCGGCTAAGGCCGATCCCGCAACAAAGGCAAGGAAGGCCAGGGTCAACATGAGGCTGGCATTGCCTTGGCCGGATGGGTTGGCCGACGCCCTGTCCTTGCCGACGAATGCAACGCTGCCGGCTTGCGGCCGACCCTTGGCGTCGTTCCTGAGTTCGTAGGTCACCCGTTCATTTCCGAGGGGCCGTTGTTGCCGGCCCGAAAATGATTTGATGTGAACGAAGACTCGCGGCCCGCCACCATTCGGCGTGATGAATCCAAAGCCTTTGTCATCCTTCCAGTCGGTTATTTTTCCCTGATGGCGCACAACAATTTTCCCGGGTTTGAATAAAGACGAATGGGTTCCGAACCCATTCGTGAGCGAAAACCTTCGTCTAGCCCCGGCCCCGTTCAAAACACGTCAGCCGAACATCCACGCTGAGCGACAGCGCCGTCAACGCAGCGGCCGCAGCGCGGCCCTCGGCACTGGCGCGGAAGAGATGCGGCGTCATCGCCAGCAGGTCGGCAATCTGCTCGGTGCCGGTCAGTTCTATCGAGAAGCGGAGCGTTTCCGTCGGCAAGCGGCTGAAGCCCGCCGGGGTTTGCAGGTCGGGCGGGCGTTCCGGCTTCAGGCTGGGGTAGATGATTTCGCGCAGCTCGCGCAGATGGTCGGGCCCGGCATCGACCTGCACCAGCTGGCCGCCCGGCTTCAGCACCCGCGCAAACTCCGCATACACCGGGAAGCCGAACATGCACAGCACGCGATCCAGCGTGCCCGGCAGCACCGGCAGGTTGGCGTTGCTGCCCACCACCCAGCTGGGCCGCCTGTCCTGCTTCGCGGCCGACAACACGGCCCATTTCGAAATGTCCAGCCCCAGCAGCGCCAGTGTCTGTTCATCCCCCACCGCTGCGGCCAGCTGGCGCAGGTAATAACCCTCGCCACACCCGGCATCGAGACAGCTGATGCTCGCGTCAGCCGGCAGACCGGCCAGCACCGCCCGGCTCACCGCAGCGGCAATCGGCTGGTAAAAGCCGGCTGTGAGAAAACGCCGGCGCGCCGCGACCATCTCCTTGCTGTCGCCCGGATCGCGCGAGCGCTTGTGTTGCACCGGCAACAGGTTCGTATAGCCCTGGCTGGCGATGTCGAAACTGTGGCCGGACGCGCAGGCCCAGGCGGAGCCGGTGCAATGCAAGGGCGTGCCGTCCAACGGGCAGGCGAGCGCCTGGAATGGGGTGATGCTCATTATATTTCTGATGCTGCCCGCTTTCGTTCGAACCATTTTTCAGGAGCTGTAATGTTATAAAGAGGTTCTTACTTTATTCTGTATTGAATTTCTTCGAACTAGCGGATGTTTCAGTCAAACGAATGTCTGGTTTGGATTTGTCTCTGAGCATGAGCTCGAACCCATTGGTTTTCATCGTGGACGGCGACGCCGATCAGCGCCACCGCCTGGCCGTCATGCTGGAATCGCATCGCCATGCGATATGTGCTTCTGCGAGCGGCCGGCAGTTCCTTGATCGACTGCACCCAATGCAAGCCGGCTGCATCCTGCTCGGCCTGGAGCTGGGTGATATGCATGGGCTAGGCGTCCTGCAGGCCCTACGTGAAGAGGGTTACACGTTGCCCGTGATCGTTCTGGACGGTGGGGCCGACAAGGCAACGATCATACAGCTCATGAAACTTGGGGTGGACGAGGTCCTTCAGGTGCCAACCGTGGCCGATGACCAGGTGCTGAGCGCGGTTCACCATGCCCTGGAAGCGGATGCAAAAAACCGCATGCAGCATTCCGAGGCCTGTGCGCTGAGTCAGCGTTTCGCCTCCCTCTGCCCGCGCGAGCAGGAATTCCGCAACCTGACGGAAAGCTCGCCGGACTCCATCATGCGCTACGACCGCGAAGGTCGCATCCTCTACCTGAACCAGAAGCTGTCTCGCGATTTAGGCGTGACGGCGGCGGAGTTGATCGGCAAGACGCCCTGCGAGATCTGGCCGGACGATCGCTTTGCCGACATCGCACAGGCCGTAATGCGTGCGATCGGCTCAGGCGAGGCGACGACCGTCGAGCTTGGCCATCCCCTGGCCACTGGCGAATCGATCTTCTCCCAGATTCGAGTCGTCGCCGAACGTGATGCCGCCGGGCGGATCGTCGGCGCGCTCGCCTTTGGCCGGGACATCACCGCCATCCGCGAGGCCGAGCGCAAACTGAGGCACTTCGTCGACAGCTTGCCCGGCATGGCCCACATCTTCCGCCTGTCGCCTGACGGCCATGGCTGCTTCCCCTTCGTCAGTTCGGGCATCGAGGAAATCTACGGCCTCAGGCCCGAGGACGTGAAGGATGACATGGCGCCGCTCCACCACCTCGCGCATCCTGACGACCGGCCTCGCATCGAGGCCGCCCTCGCCGAATCGGCGCGGATGATGGCGCCGTTACGCATCGAATTTCGCGTCTGCCGCCCGGGCCAGCCCGAACGCTGGATCGAAGTGCGCGCAGTGCCGGAGCGATACGCTGACGGCGACATCCTTTGGTACGGCATCATGCTCGACATCACCGAGCGCAAGATGCTCGATATGAAGCTGGCCGAGCGCACCGAACAGTTGCACGATGAGCATAACTTCATCAATGCTGTGCTGGATACCCAAGCCGCCCTGGTGCTGGTGATGGATGCCGAGGGGCGGGTCGTGCAATTCAACCGGGCCTACGAGACGGCCACAGGTTACGACTTCGAAGCGTTGCAGGTCTGCAATGCATGCTGGGAACTGGTCCCGGACGAAAAACGGGAGTCCGTGCAGCAGGTGATCGCAACCCTGCAAGCCGGCGCGACGCTCGTCGAGCATGAAAGCCAGCTGCTCTGCAGGGACGGCTCCAAACGCCTGATCTTCTGGAGGAACACGACCCTCCGGGACAAGGCGGGACGGCTACGCTATATCATCAAAACCGGCATCGACGTGACGGATCAGCGCCGGGTGGAGGAGGAGGCGCATGAGCGTCTGGAAGAGGCCTCCCGGCTGCAGCGCCTGCATACCGCCAACGAACTCGCCACCGTGCTGGCCCATGAACTCAATCAGCCCCTCGCCGCCATCGCCATGAATGCCAAGGCGGTCCAGAATCTACTCCAAGATCAGAATGGACCACCCGACCTAGGCCTGATAGGCGAAACAGTGCAGCGGATCCAACAACAGTCCGTGCGCGCCGGCGAGAGCATCCGCCAACTGCGTGCCTTCGTCAGCCGCGGCAAGCTTGATCCCCACCCCATCGACCTGAATGGGGTGTTGCTGGATGCCTGTGGGCTGATCAGGGCGAAGATGAAGGCCAGAAATATCCGGCTCCAGTTCGAGCTGGATGCCTCCCTTCCCCCAGTGATGGGCGTGGAGGTGCATGTCGAGCAGGTCCTGCTCAACCTCGTGCGCAATGGCATCGAGGCCATCGATGAAGCCGGCATGCATGATGGGACGGTGACCGTGACTTCCAGCCTAGTCCAGAACATGGCTCAGGTCAGCGTATGCGATACCGGCCCGGGGATCGACGCCAACCTGGCGGCCAGGCTGTTCGGGCAGCTGGAGAGCACCAAGGTCGATGGCCTTGGCGTGGGGCTGCGCATTAGTCGGAGCCTGATCGAGGCGCAAGAGGGCGGCCGCCTCTGGGTTGAAGCCCATTCTCCAGGGGGCGTCTTTCATTTTGTCTTGCCTTTAGTGAAAATTGCCTCATGAGACTACCTATCTTTACCGGTTTTGTGGTCGACGACGATGCCGACATCCGGGATGCTTTGCGCGTGCTACTGAAAAGCGCGGGCTGGGGCGTGGAAAGCTACGCCGATGGCCCCTCCTTTCTGACGGACTATACAAAGGATCGCCCCGGTTGCGTGCTGCTGGATGTCACTATGCCTGGCATGAGCGGGCTGGAGGTGCAGTCCGCGCTGAATGCGCAGGGCCTGAAAATCCCGGTCATCTTTCTTACCGGCCACGGGGATGTCCCCATGGCGGTCAAGACAACCAAAGCCGGGGCGGTGGATTTCCTGTTAAAACCCTTTGATCCTGGCTTGCTGTTGGAACAGCTACGGCAGGTACAGCTGAACCATTACGAGGAACAGAGGTCCAGCGGCGAGGAAACAGCCATACGCAAACGCTATGCGAGTCTGAGTACTCGCCAGCGTGAGGTGATGGCGCAGGTGGTGGCAGGGCTGTCGAACAAGGAAATCGCCCGGCGGCTGGGTATCAGTTACCGCACCGTTGAAACCCACCGCAACCAGATCATGTTCAGGATGTACGCAGCTAATCTGACGGAACTGGTCAAGCAATCCATGCTTTGCATAAGGTGATCTGTAAATTGCTTCAGATTCGGCAGACAAGTTCACACGTAATAGGGCATGAGCTAACCGCTAAATGGTGAACCATAAAACTGGGGGCAGTTCAGGCTCGAATTGATTTTCGCCCTGGAAATTATTCGAGCCTGGTCCCTTTGATTGTTTAGCCGCAGCCACAGCAGCAAGAGGAAAACGCCATACGCCGCCAGCAGCGCCAGCGGATAGCGCAGCGCCATGCTGGTCATGCCCGCATCGAGCATCAGAAAAGAAAACAGCAGGCCCGCCGCCCCGGTGAGGCCGACGATCAGACTCATCTGGACGCGCGGGAAGCTGTCCTGTTCGAGCCGCCGCTTGATGCGCAGGATGGCGTGGGAGCGGGTGAGGTGGAGGCGGCGGGGCAACTTGCGCATGGCGTCACGCCCCATCGTTGACATCCTTGTACGCGAGCATCCGAATCAGCTGCTGTTCCTTCGCATCCTCAAAGCCGCAGGTGTGAACCCACTCCTTGGGGTTCTCGTAGGTCCCGAACAGCATGTCCTACCAGGTGATGTCGCCGTAGTTGTTCTTGTGGCGGTTGTACTGGTGATGGATGCGATGCATCTCGGGGCGCTGAAAGAAGAACCCGACCCAGCGCGGCGTCTTGATATTGGTGTGATAGAAGAACTCGCCCAGTGCAGTGCAAAGCGTGTAGATGGCGCCTGCTTCAAGTGACAGCCCGAGCAATGCGTAGACTAGCAGACTGCCAATGATCGAGTTGACGACCATTTCGCCCGGGTGCTTGTAGAAGGACGTAATGACTTCAAGCCGCTGCGGGCTGTGGTGGATCTGGTGGAAGCCACGCCACAGAAAGCTGTACTCATGACGCCAACGGTGCCACCAATAGAAGACAAACGTGGCGATGAAGTAAGCGGTCAGCCCACCGACTGCGGGTGACACATGCGCCGAAAGATGAAAGACCGACGCTGCGGACAACCAGCGTTCCCAGGATAAGCCTGCGAGCAGAATGACGCCGAGTTGGACGCCGTTGACCAGGAGCACCCGCAGCGGCCAGGTACGTACCTTCGGCAGCGACCATCCTGGAACGACTCGCTCAAGAACGAAGCAGAAGGCAAACACCGCAATGATGGTGGTCAGCACTGTTGGCTACTCCTCTGTGCAATAGCGGTTGATCCAAGCCGCGCGCAAATCGCCGTCAGGTTTTGCATTGCCGTATTCCAGTGCACGACCTGACCCCGAGGGCTAAACCAGCGTAGCGATTAATTTTTCAGGGAAATAAATCAGGCTCAGTTTTGCCCCATTTGTGCGCTGATCACAGCACGACCTGGGCGCCCAGTTCCACCACCCGGTTGGGCGGCAACCCGAAATAATCCGCCACCGTTCCTGCATTGCGGGACATGGTGATGAACAGCTTCTCCCGCCACCAGGCCATTTCCGATCCTTTCTTGGGGATCATGGTTTCGCGGCCGAGGAAGAAGGTCGTGTTTTCCAGATCGCACGGCATGCCCACGTCCGTGCAGCGATGCAGGGCACCAGTCAGGTCGGGCCGGTCCATGAAGCCGAAGAACACCTCCACCCGGTGATAGCGCTCGCCCAGGTGCGCCACCTTCACGCGCTGTTCATCAGGCACGAAGGGTTCGTCGGTGAAGTTCACGTTCAGGATCACCACCCGCTCGTGCAGGCTCTTGTAATGCTTGAGACTGTGCAGCAGGGAATGGGGTACCTGATCCGGATTCGGGGTCAGGAACACGGCCGTTCCCGGGACGGTGGGAACCTCGGCGCCGCTCATGCTCTGCACAAACGCATCCAGGGGCATGGCATCGCGGTCGCGGCGCGCCTTGAGCAGGGCGCGTCCCTGTTTCCAGGTCGTCATCAGGAGGAACAGGCCGCCGGCAAAGGCGAGGGGAAACCAGCCGCCGTCGGCGATCTTGGTCAGGTTGGCGCCGAAGAAACTCAGGTCCACGGCCAGGAAGGCGCCCAGGATCAGCAGGCCGCGCAAGCGACTCCAGCCCCAGACCCGGCGCGCCACCACATAGACCAGCAGCGTGGTGATGATCATGGTGCCGGACACCGAAATGCCGTAGGCCGAGGCCAGGCTCGACGACGAGCCGAAACCCAGCACCAGCGCCACCACCGCGAGGAACAGCGCCCAGTTCACACCCGGCAGGTAGATCTGGCCGCTGACTTCACTCGACGTGTGCTGCACCAGCATGCGCGGCGTGTAGCCCAGCTGGATGGCCTGGTGGGTGATGGAATAGACGCCGGAAATCACCGCCTGCGACGCGATGACCGTGGCCGCGCCCGCCAGGATCACCATGGGATACAGCGCCCAGCCCGGCACCATGTGATAGAAGGGATGGGCGATGGCCTCCGGCTCGACGAGCAGCAGCGCACCCTGGCCGAAGTAGTTCAATGTCAGCGCCGGCAGCACCAGGCCCAGCCAGGCCAGCCGTATGGGCTTGGAGCCGAAGTGGCCCATGTCGGCGTAGAGCGTCTCGGCGCCGGTCACCGCCAGAAACACCGCGCCCAGCGAGAGGAAGGCCACGCTCGGCTGGGCGAAGAAGAAGGCGAAGGCATGATGCGGCGACAGCGCCGCCAGCACGCCCGGGCTGTGCCAGATATTGGCGATGCCGAGTATCGCCAGTACCACGAACCAGAGCGTGGTAATGGGGCCGAACAGGCTGCCCACGCGGCCGGTACCGTGGCGCTGTACCCAGAACAGGCCGAACAGGATGCCCAGGGTAAGCGGGATCACCCAAGGCTTGAAGGCGGGCGTCGCCACCTCCAGTCCTTCGATGGCGGACAGCACCGAGATGGCCGGCGTGATGATGCCGTCGCCGTAGAACAGCGCCGCGCCGAACAGCCCCAGCAGCACCAGCACGCGCGCCTGTTTGGCATTGTGCGTGTTGCGTTGCACCAGCGCGATCAGGGCCATGATCCCGCCTTCTCCCTTGTTGTTGGCGCGCATGATGAAGGCGGCATATTTCACCGACACCACCAGCACCAGCGTCCAGAAGATCAGGGAGAGGATGCCGAGGATGTTGTCCGGCGTGATGGGCACCGGATGATGGGCCCCGCCGAACACTTCCTTGATGGCATACAGCGGGCTGGTGCCGATGTCGCCGTACACCACGCCCAGGGCAGCCACGGTCAGGACGGGGAGGCGTGTGTTGTCGGCAGATGAAGTCATGGCGCGATCCGGTTAGGCAGGAGTGGCCATGCTGGCATGGCGCGTATAAAAACGGTGTAAATGCGCGCGGGGTGTTGCGTACCGGGGTGGTGTTGGGTGCTGGCCCGCTCAGATTTCCATGCGGTAGCCGACGCCGGTTTCGGTCAGAAAATGCTGCGGCCGGGCGGGGTCGGACTCCAGCTTGTGGCGCAGCCGGCCCACGTACACCCGCAGGGTGTGGCCGCTTTCGCCGTAGCCGGGGCCCCACACCTCGCGCAGGATCTGGCGGTGGGTGAGCACCCGGCCGGCGTGGGCGATCAGAAAAGTCAGCAGGCGGTATTCGATCGGCGTCAGGTGCACCGGATCGCCCGCCCGGCTGACCGAGCGCCGGTCGAGATCGACCACCACGTCGCCGAAGTTGAATTCAGGGGCTTCCGCCGCGCCCTCGCCAGCCCGGCGCCGCAACTGGGCGCGCACCCGGGCCAGCAGCTCCGCCATGCCGAACGGCTTGACCAGGTAATCGTCGGCGCCGGCATCGAGCGCGGCCACCTTGTCCGGCTCCTGCCCGCGTGCGGACAGGATGATGACCGGTGCCTTCGAGCGTGCCCGGAACGGTCCGATGAAGTCGAGGCCGTCGCCGTCCGGCAGGCCCAGGTCGAGCAGGACCAGATCGGGACCGAGGCGCGAAGCCGCCACGCCGACGTCGAGCCGGCCGGCTTCCTGCACCGTGCAGCCTTCGCTTTCCAGCGCCAGCCGCAGGAAGCGGCGGATTTGCGGATCGTCCTCGACGATGAGCACCCGGGTCATGCGGCCTCCGGCTCCTCGCCGATGGCCGGCGGCGCGCCCAGGGGCAGGGTGAAGGACACGCGGGCGCCGCCATCCGGCCCGTTCTCCAGCGCCAGCTTGCCGTCGTGGGCGGCGACGATGGCCTGGCAGATGGACAGCCCCAGGCCGTAATGCGCAGGCGCATTGGCGCCAAAATCGGGCGGGAATCCCGGGCCGCTGTCCCGCACGCTCACCTCGGCCACGTTGCCCCGAACGCGCGCCTCCACAAAAATCGGGGTGCCCGGCGGGGTATGTTTGGCGGCATTGTCCAGCAGGTTGCCTAGCACGCGTTCCAGCAGCACGGCGTCGAATTCCAGCAGCGGCAGGCCGGGATCCAGGTCGACCGACACCGGATGCGCGTCGAGCCCCGGCCCCAGCCGCTGGATGGCGGCGCCCACGATTTCCTCCAGCGGCTGCCATTCCAGATTGAGTGGCTGCCTGCCCTGCGTCAGCCGCGCCAGTTCCAGCAGATTGTTTACCATCTCGGCCAGCGACTGGGCCTGGTCGCGCAGCACGCGCGCCGTTTCGTCATGCGGCGGCGGCAGTTTGGGGCTGGCCAGGACGAGCGTGTCGGCCAGCCCCACCAGCGCGGCGAGCGGCGTGCGCAGATCGTGCGACAGGCTGGCGAGGATCGAATGGCGCAGCCGTTCCGCCTCGGCCTGCATGCGGGTTTCCTGAACCATCTCCACATAGCGCAGCCGCTCGCGCGCCACCGCGGCGAGCTGGCCAGTGACGAGCGCCACGGCCAGCATCACCGCAAAGGTGATGAGGTGCTGGGCGTCGGCCACCGCCAAGGAAAAGTGGGGCAGGACAAAGAAGAAGTCGAACAGGGCGACGGCGAGAAAAGCCGCCAGCAGCGCCGGGCCCCGGCCCAGCCGCCAGGCGACCAGAAACACCGCCAGCAGGAAGAGCATGACGATATTGGCCGGGTCCACCCAGGGCACCAGCAGCTTGGCAATGGCGGCGGTGAACAGGCAGGCCAGCACGGCGCCTGCGTAGTACCAGATGCGATGTCGCAGGTCTTCTGTGCGAAGGCGCGAGGCGTGCAGTTCCACTGGCGGGGCGTTCGTCGATTTCATGAAGCCATCATGGCAGGACCGATGTCAATACAGTGTATATGCGCGCTTCCAGTTAAGCAGTGTGCCGGGCTGACGCCGCGAAACGTTCCCCGTCGGGTCGCTTCGATTGCATCAATGCAAGCGCTGATCCCGGTACCTTTCTCCAACGCGAGGGCCAGGCCCGCTCTTAAGCGTCGCCCGCCCCCTCGTGCTGGCCGTCCGCTTTGAATGCTTCATGGAACGTGACGGTCCCCTGCGGAATATGTCCATCAAAAGACAGAGCAAAGAAGACCTCCGGCGGCACGCCCTCATGCACAAGTCCGGGAACGTTCCTGAACCCGAATTTCTTGTAGTAGTCCGGATGCCCCACAAGACACACGCCCCGAGCATTCATGCCTTTCAGCCGCAACAAGCCCTCCTCGACCAACGCTTTGCCTATACCCCGCCGCTGGTACTCCGGCAACACCGACACGGGTCCGAGCCCGTACCAGTTTTTCGTCTCGTCCGAAAGGGTTACCGGTGAAAAGGCGATGTGTCCTACAACCCGGCCATCAACTTCTGCGACCAGCGATATCGTCAGGGCGTTAGCGGCGCGTAGTGCCGCGATGATGAACTGCTCGGTGTGACTGCTGATTTCCAGGGTCTCAAATGCAGAGACGGTCACATCACCTATCGCGTCAACATCAGCGGCTGTCTCGCACCTGATAACGGCCTTTGGATTCATGGATCCCTCCTCGATGTTTTCCAGCGGCCAACGGATTTAAGTCGCGGCCTGTAATGCGGCCTGCATCGCTTGCTCGCTCACCGGGTAGGTCAACACGGCATGGATGGGAAACAGATCCAGCAACTTGCCGATATGGTCTTTTTCACGGGGATGCATGAACACAATCATCTTCGCCTGTGGCGCAAAGCGTTGCAGGGTCCTGATCGTGACGTCTAGATTGGAGACGTTTGCGCCCGCGTAGTTGTTGCCCCAGCCGTAAATGAACTCCCCGACGAAAAAATCCGGCGGCTGCTTCTGCAGCGCCCGGTGAAGATTGCGGGCCGTGTCGAAACGCTCCGCCACAATGCACAGGTTCTGATACAAGGCACTGAAATCGGGGTGGAAGGGGGATTCGATCAGGGAAAAAAGCGTTTTCATGCTACTGCCGTTTACATGGAGGCTCATTGGCTATTGTCCTGAGAGCCCGGGGTGCGAGCCAAGGCGATGGCGCGATATCTGCGTGAGTTGCATATGTGATTCATTTAATTGCACCACTGTTCCTCGCACGGGACGCCATCTCCGAGCCCACCTATGTCCCCATCCATTTTGACGTTGGGGCAATTTCTCAGGAAAAACTCCGCCTCGGCACAGGATGTCATTTGCGAGCAATGGGTTCGACCGTCGCAATGGAAAGGACCGGGGGCTGCCGTATCGTTGGATGGTGCTTCGTATGCTGTTTGTGGCGTTGCGCGGTGGATGTACTCGTTATAACCGTAGGCACCCAGGGCGACTACAAACGCAAGCGGAATGAGACACCCCAGCAGTCCGGGTTTGTGGGGGTGTTGAGCGGGTTCGCTCAGGCGATAAGGTTTTTCGGCCGGGCGGGTGGGACACACAATGTTCTTTGCCTGCTGCTTCTCGTCCTTCCCGGTTCCAATCTCGAACGTGAGACGCTCACCGAGCCGGGGTCGCTGACCGTCTCTGGGGAAGGCGGTGATGTGGGCGAATACCTCCGGCCCGCCCTGAGTGGGCGTGATGAAGCCAAAGCCGCGATCATCGTTCCATTTTGTCAGCGAGCCTTCGATGCGCATAAGCGGCGTTACCGTTGGGTTGGAGTGTGCTGGATGACCTGCCCGATCGAATGCGCGCCCGGCGCATACGCCGCCATCGCTGCGCCAGTGGCCGACACGAACACGCCGGTCAGCACGAAGGGCAGGGCGGTGCGGCGCACGGCGGATTCCAGCCAGTGAGGGGAGTCGGCGGCCTTGATCCGGCGGTAGAGCGCGTAGGACAGCGCGCCGTCGACGAGGAGTTCGGCAAACAGCATCGGTGCAGCGTAGACCACATACACCGAAGCCAGCGCGAGGCCGAGCGCGAAGATGATGGCGAGGAGGGGAATCGCGAGCTCGTCGGCATCCCCCACCGCGCTGGTCGCCTCGGCAAGCGGCGACGAATCGGATTCGACCGGCGCAAACGACGCCGGCCCGTCGAACGACCCGCTGGCGCCGCCCCCGCCGAAGTTGCCGCCGCCGCCCTCGAATGCAGGGGCGCAGCCACCCGACCCGCTCGGCACCAGCCCGGACAGATCGGGAATGTCCACGTAATCCTCCGCTTTGGTGCGCAGCCACAGCCACAGCAGCACGAGGAACACGCCATAGGCCATCAGCAGCGCCAGCGGATAACGCAGCGCCATGCTGGTCACGCCCAGCTCCAGCATGACGAAGGAAAACAGCAGGCCCGCCGCGCCGGTGAGGCCGACGATCAGACTCATCTGGATGCGCGGAAAGCTGTCCTGTTCGAGGCGTCGCTTGATGCGCAGGATGGCGTGGGAGCGGGTGAGGTGGAGGCGGCGGGGCATTCGGTTTGGCTATTCAGCTAGTGAGAGTCATCAGCTCACACTGACCCCTTTAATTCTGAAGAAGACAGTGTTTTTCATTGGTGCATGATGACCAGTGGGCATTCCAAGTCTTGAGATAATCCCGTTAAGAACTCAGCGTTCGTATTGCGTGGACAAGATGCCCTGCACTGTATAAGGACCAGTTTGGCGGCGGGCATCACGTAGTAAACCGAGCGACTGCAGCCGAATCTTTGCTGCAGTGTGGGACACACCATACTTTTGCATCATTCTTCCGGTCACGAAGTCGAAGTTCTGGAGGTTACAGGGTTGGTCATCAACGTACAGTGGCCCGAAGCCTTTGTCGGCGATGCCGAGTACTCGTATCAATTGCCGGATGTCCTCAATGATGTTACTCCGAGGCATGAGCAGGCAGGCAGCCAAGAAATTTGCTTGAAACTCCATGCGGGACACGTCACTTCCGTCCACGACATTTCTTCGATCTAATACGAAATCAGAGTCGTCGCAAGACTCCCTTACTAGATACTGCCCGTGGCACAGCAAGTGGTGCGCTAGTTCGTGCGCCAACGTAAAACGTTCACGACCACGATTGGGGGACTCCTGTGCATACACTTCAATTGTTAGTGGATTAAAGACGATACGACCAAGAGCCTGTGTATCTGATTTTGTGCCCGTCGGCTTAACGCCGGTTCTGACAACCAAATTGGCGCGCTCTTTCTCGCGAGCGCAAATATCATCCAACGTGACCTCGCCACTGACATATCCAATTTCTGACAGAATTTCTGTGCCACGACTTTCGAGATCCTCTTTCTCGTAGAAAGGCACTTGGTTCGTCAGCTTACTTCTAGGGTTCGCGATTTGTTTTGCTTGATCAGAAGTTAGTGCGATATCAAGCACCAGGTCTTCCACGAAATCCCAAAGTGAGTTTGTCTCGCGTGTAGGCGATTGCAAGTACAGATCAAATGCGAGGCTACGAAAGTCTTGGCGGGCAAGGCCGTCTCCTACAAGGAATGTCTCGTCAGCCGAAGTGGATCGAGCGGTGGCTGAGGGGGATCTTTTTAATTCCCATTTGAAATTGGCTGCATCGAAGTACCGCATCAGCCCAATTCCCTTGGACTTGGCGAATGTGCGGGTCCCAGATTGAAAGGACGCCGTGCTTGCAATAACTGCTTTTGCGTTCGCGGCGGCAACTTGCTGAACCTTCGAGAAAAATTCTTCGGCGTCATCAACAGGGACCGAATGCGTGTAATTCTTGCATTCGATCAGTATGAGTGCCGAAAACTCCTTCGCACCTGGGAGATATATCTCTATTGAGACGTCAAAAACGATGTCTGAATTTCTGTCCTTCGAGTGATAACCTTTTTTCCAGAAGACTTTGCAATTTGCCTTCTTCGCCCAAAATCGATCCGCATCGATCTCTGTCTGAAAGAGATCGCGTATGCGCTTTTCTAAGGCATCACCAGTACTTGAGGTGCTCATAAAGATTCAAAGAGACGGGGCTAAAGGGGCCTCGAATAAAAGCTCGTGGTCACAGTCGGATTTATGAGTGAACCGGTGTAGCCGACAGTTTGACGCCCAGCGCGTGCAACAGCTTGAGCATGGTGTCGTAGCGGGGTTTGGCGCCGGGCGTCAGCGCCTTGTACAGACTCTCACGTCCCAGCCCGGCATCCTTGGCGAGCTGGGCCATGCCGCGGGCACGGGCGACGTCACGCACGGCGGTCAGGAAGACATCGGGGTTGGGGTCTTCCAGTGCGGCGGTGATGTATTCCGCGATGGTTTCCTCGTTGTCGAGGTAGTCGGCGGCGTCGAAGGTGGAAAATTTTTCCATGGTTTACTCCTTGTTCAGTGCACGCGCCATTTCGATGGCGTGTTTGATGTCGCGCTTCTGCGAGCGCTTGTCGCCACCCAGCAGAAGCAGATAGATCACTTCACCGCGCCGGGTGTAGTAGACCCGATAGCCCGGTCCGAAGTGGATGCGCATTTCGGAGACACCCTCGCCAACGGCTTCGCAGTCACCAAAGTTGCCATGCTCGGCGGATCGGATGCGGTGGATGATCCGGGCGCGGCCCAATTTGTCCTTTAGGGCCGAAAGCCAAGTATCGAATTCTTCCGAGCGCAGAAAGGTGTACATGCCTTAATGTATCCAATCGGATACCTGATTGCAACCGATTATTCGGGGCAGGCATGAAAAAGCGCGACTGATTGCTCAGTCACGCCGGGAATCACAACAGCTTAAGGCCGCCTGTGCTTCGATACAGGCGCCCATTCAATCAACCCGGCAACATCGCCAACAACCCATTCAAGCGCCGCACGAAGCTCGCCGGATCATCCAACTGGCCGCCTTCCGCCAGCAGGGCCTGCTCGAACAGCAGGTTGGCCCAGTCGGCGAAGCGGGCTTCGTCGGATTCGCTGTTCAGCCGCGTGACCAGGGCGTGGGTCGGGTTGATCTCCAGCGTCGGCTTCACGGTGGGCGCAGCCTGGCCGGCGGCCTTGAGCAGGCGTTCGAGGTTGGCGCTCATGTCGCCTTCGCCGGTGACAAGGCAGGCGGGCGAGTCGGTGAGGCGGTGGGTGACGCGGACGTCCTTCACGCGGTCGCCGAGGGTGGTCTTGATGCGCTCGACCAAGGGCTTCATGGCGTCTTCGGCTTCCTTCTGCGCGGTCTTCTCGGCTTCGTCTTCCAGCGCGCCCAGATCCAGCCCGCCCTTGGCGACGGACTTGATCGGCTTGCCGTCGAACTCGTGCAGGTTGCCCGTCAGCCATTCGTCGACGCGGTCGGACAGCAGCAGCACTTCGATGCCTTTCTTGCGGAAGATTTCGAGGTGCGGGCTGTGCTGGGCGGCGGCGAAGCTGTCGGCGGTGATGGTGTAGATCGCGCTCTGGCCTTCCTTCATGCGGCCGATGTAGTCCTTCAGCGAGACGACCTGCGCATCCGTATCCGTATGCGTGGAGGCGAAGCGGAGCAGGGCGGCGATGCGCTCCTTGTTCGCAAAGTCCTCGCCCGGGCCTTCCTTCAGCACCTTGCCGAAGGCGTTCCAGAATTCGACGTATTTCTCCGGCTGGTTTTCTGCCAGGTCTTCCAGCAGGCCCAGCACCTTCTTCACCGAGCCGGCCTTGATGGCGTCGATGTCGCGGCTGGACTGCAGGATTTCGCGCGAGACGTTGAGCGGCAGGTCGGCCGAGTCGATGACGCCGCGCACGAAGCGCAAGTAGGCCGGCATCAGCTGCTCGGCGTCGTCCATGATGAAGACGCGGCGGACGTAGAGCTTGATGCCGTGGCGGCGGTCGCGGTCGTAGAGGTCGAACGGCGCGTGCGACGGCACGTAGAGCAGCGAGATGTATTCCTGCTTGCCCTCGACGCGGTTGTGCGACCACGCGAGCGGCGGCTCGAAGTCGTGGGCGACGTGCTTGTAGAACTCGTTGTATTCCTCTTCGCTGACGTCCTTCTTGGCGCGCGCCCACAGGGCGGAGGCGCGGTTGACGGTTTCGTCCTCGTCGGTGGGGGTTTCCACGCCGTCCTTCCATTCGGTCTTCTTCATCACGATGGGCAGGGTGATGTGGTCGGAATAGGTGCGGATGACCGACTTGACCTTGTAGTCGGAGAGGAACTCGTCTTCATTTTCACGAAGATGCAGCACGATCTCGGTGCCGCGTTGGGGCTTGTCGACGGTCTCCAGCGTGTAGTCGCCGGCGCCCTCGGATTCCCAGCGCACGCCGTGCTCGGACGTGAGGCCGGCGCGGCGGGTGGTGAGGGTGACGCGGTCGGCGACGATGAAGGCGGAATAGAAGCCGACGCCGAACTGGCCGATCAGCGCGGCGTCCTTCTTCTGGTCGCCGGACAGCTGGCTGAAGAACTCGCGGGTACCGGACTTGGCGATGGTGCCGATGTGCTCGATGACTTCCTGCCGGCTCATGCCGATGCCGTTGTCAGAAATCGTCAGCGTGCGCGCTTCGCGGTCGAAGGCGATGCGGATCTTGAGGTCGGGGTCGTTTTCATAAAGCGCGGAATCGGACAGGCCCTCGAAGCGCAGCTTGTCGGCGGCGTCGGAGGCGTTGGAAATCAGTTCGCGCAGGAAAATGTCCTTGTTGGAATACAAGGAATGGATCATCAGCTGCAGCAGCTGTTTGACTTCGGCCTGGAAGCCGAGGGTTTCTTTGGTGGCGGACATGCCTTTATCTCCCGTAACGTACAAACAAGGTGGAGGGGAGGTGGGGGCGGGGGGAGCGGGTTTCAAGCCCCGGGGACCGTCATTCCGGCGAAGGCCGAAATCCAGTCAGGCTAGAACCGCGAAGCGGACAAATTGGGTCCCGCTTGCGCGGGGGCATTTCAATCGGCTGGATTCCGGCGTTCGCCGGAATGACGGGGTTGGGGCTGATCTTGCCTAGACGGCGGCTGGATCGAGCGTGGCGGGCTTGCCTTGCATGGCGGGATGCAGATGGCCGACGAACTGCTCGGTGGCGGCGCGCCAGGAGAATTTTTCCGCGTGGGCGCGTGCGGTGCGGCGGTCGATGTCGAGGGCGGCCATGCACGCCTCGCGCAGGTCTTCGTGCATGACGCCGGCGGGTGAGTCGCCCAGCACGTCGATCGGGCCGGTGACCGGGTAGGCGGCCACCGGCAGGCCGCAGGCCATGGCTTCCAGCAGCACCAGGCCGAAGGTGTCGGTCTTGCTGGGGAAGACGAAGACGTCGGCGGCGGCATAGACCTCGGCCAGTTCCGGCTGCTTCATCACGCCCAGGTAATGGGCATCGGGATACTGGGCGCGCAGGCCGGCTATCGCCGGGCCGTCGCCCACCACCCATTTGGAGCCGGGCAGGTCGAGCTTCAGGAAGGCCTCGACGTTTTTCTCGACCGCGACCCGGCCGACGTACAGGAAGATCGGGTGCTCGGTGTCCAGGCGATGCGATTCCTGCATCCTGAACACGTCGAGGTCCACCCCGCGCGACCACAGCACCACGTTGTCGAAGCCGAAGGCTTCGAGGTCGGTCTTGACCGCGGGCGTGGGGGCCATCACCGCGCGGGCGGGGCCGTGAAACCAGCGCAAAAAGCGGTAGGTCCAGGCGAGCGGAATGCCGGTACGGGCTTTGACGTACTCGGGGAAGCGGGTGTGGTAGGCAGTGGTGAAGGGCAGCTTGTTGTCCAGCGCATAGCGGCGTGCAACCAGCCCCAGCGGCCCTTCGGTGGCGATGTGCAGCGCGTGGGGGGCGTAGTCGCGGATGCGTTTGCGGGCCGCATTGCCGGCCAGCACGGACAGGCGGATGTCCGGGTAGGTGGGGCAGGGCAGGGTGCGGAATTCCAGCGGCGAGAGGATATCCACCTCATGGCCCATGGCCTCCATTTCGCGGCGGGTGGTGGTGAGCGTGCGCACCACGCCGTTGACCTGCGGTGACCAGGCATCGGTCACGATCATGACTTTCATAGGGGCTCCGGTACGGTTGCCTTGCGGGGGGAACTGGATGCGTCCAGGCAGTGGGTCCAGTGGATGATTTCGAGCGTGCCGTCTGCGGTTTCGGCGAGCGCGGTCAGGCTTTCCACCCAGTCGCCGTCGTTGCAGTACAGCAAGCCGTCGAGATCGCGGATCTCGGCCTTGTGGATGTGGCCGCAGATGACGCCGTCGCAATCGCGCCGCCGCGCTTCGTCGGTCATCACTTTCTCGAACGCGGTGATGAAGCTGACCGCGTTCTTGACCTTGTGCTTGATGTATTGCGACAGCGACCAGTAGGGGTAGCCCATGCGCGTGCGCAAGCCGTTGAACCAGCGGTTCAGCGCCAGGATCAGGGTGTAGCCGGTGTCGCCCAGATAGGCCAGCCAGCGCGCGTGCTGCATCACGCCGTCGAAGAGGTCGCCGTGGGTGACCAGAAAACGCCTGCCGTCGGCGGTGACGTGGATCACCTCGTCCGCCACTTCGATATCGCCAAACGCCAGCCCCATGAATTGCCGCGCCATCGAGTCGTGGTTACCGGGTACGTAGATCACCCGGGTGCCCTTGCGTGCCTTGCGCAGCAGCTTTTGCACCACGTCGTTGTGCGAGCGCGGCCAGTACCAGCCGCGCCGCAATTGCCAGCCGTCGATGATGTCGCCGACCAGATAGAGCGTGTCGGATTCGTTGTGCTTCAGGAAATCGAGCAGATAGCGGGCCTGGCAGCCGGCTGTGCCGAGGTGGATGTCGGAAATCCACAGGGTGCGGTGGTGGCGGGGCGGGCGAGCGTCAGTTGAGGGTGAGTCGGCGGTCGGGTGCCCGGTCAGTCGGGAGGGCAGGAGGGCGTCGTCGGCTGGCTGCCAGAGTGGGCTATCTGGACGCGCGCGGAGCAGATTCGTGACGCGATTCAACATGCCGCCATCAAGCCACGCTCATGTGACGCCGGCGTGGCATTCAGGTGAAGCTTTGTTGACGCTTCACCTGAATGCGCGGGGTGACGACGGGCTTAGCGTGCGAACAGTTCCAGCAGCACGTCCTGGGCGCTGTAGTGATTGGCGCGGCGCGCCTTGCGGCGGCGGTAGCTGCCGTCGGGCTGCATCTCCCAGGCCTGCACGTTGTCGCGCAGGTAGGGTTTCAGCCCCTCCGCAATCACGCGCCTTTTCAGCTTGGGGTTGAGCACGGGGAAGCCGGTTTCGATGCGGCGGAAGAAATTGCGGTCCATCCAGTCGGCCGACGACAGGAACACCCGCTCGTCGCCGCCGTTCCTGAAATAGAAAATCCGCGAGTGCTCGAGGAAGCGGCCGACCACCGAGCGCACCCGGATGTTTTCCGACAGGCCGGCGATGCCGGGGCGCAAGGCGCACACGCCGCGGATGATGAGGTCGATCTTCACCCCGGCCTGGCTGGCGGCATACAGCGCGGCGATGACCTGCGGCTCCAGCAGCGCGTTCATCTTGGCGACGATGGCGGCGGGCTTGCCGGCAGCGGCCAGTTCGGCTTCGCGATTGATCGCGGCGACGACTTCGCTGTGCAGGGTGAAGGGTGCCTGCCACAGGCGCTTCAGCTTGCCGGCCTTGCCCAGCCCAGTGATCTGGGTGAACAGGCTGCCGACGTCGGCGGTGATGGTTTCGTCAGCGGTCAGCAGACCGAAGTCGGTGTACAGGCGCGCGGTGCGGGCGTGGTAGTTGCCGGTGCCCAGGTGGGCGTAGCGGCGCAGTTCGCCCTCTTCGCGGCGGATGACGAGCGCGAGCTTGGCGTGGGTCTTGTGGCCGACCACGCCATAGACGACATGGGCGCCGACTTCTTCCAGCTTGGCGGCCCAGTTGATGTTGGCTTCCTCGTCGAAGCGCGCCATCAGTTCGACCACCACGGTGACTTCCTTGCCCGACTGCGCGGCGCGGATCAGCGCCTGCATCAGCTTGGAATCGGTGCCGGTGCGGTAGACCGTCTGCCGCATAGCGACGACGTGGGGGTCGGCGGCGGCCTGCTCGATGAAGTCGATCACCGGCTGAAAGGATTCGAAGGGGTGGTGCAGCAGGATGTCGCCCTTCCTGATCTGCGCGAAGATGTCCTCGTCCTTGGCCAGCCGTGGGGGCAGGGCAGGGACGAAGGGGGCGAACTTGAGTTCGGGACGGTCGACCCAGTCGGGCACCTGCATCAGGCGTACCAGGTTCACCGGGCCGTGTTCCTGGTAGAGGTCGTCGGCATCGAGTTCGAACTGTTCCAGGAGGAAGGCTGCCATCGATCCCGAGCAGTTGTCGGCCACTTCCAGCCGCACCGCGGCGCCGAAGTGACGCTGCGGCAGTTCGCCCTGCAGGGCCTGGCGCAGGTTCTTGGTTTCCTCGTCGTCGACGAACAAATCGGAGTTGCGGGTGACGCGGAACTGGTAGCAGCCTTCCACCTTCATGCCGGCGAACAGTTCGCCGACGTGGGCGTGCAGGATCGACGACAGGAAGACAAAGCCGTATTCGCAGCCGGCGATTTCTTCCGGCAGGCGGATCACGCGCGGCAGGGAGCGCGGTGCCTGCACCACGGCGGCGCCGGAGTTGCGGCCGAAGGCATCGCGGCCTGACAGCTCGACTGCGAAGTTGAGGCTCTTGTTGAGCACGCGCGGGAAGGGGTGCGAGGGGTCGAGCCCCACCGGGGTCAGCACCGGCATCAGTTCGCGGAAGAAATAGTCGCGGATCCACGCGGCCTGGGTTTCGTTCCATTGCGTGCGGCGGAAGAAATGGACGCCGTTCTCGGCCAGTGCGGGAATGATGTCGTCGTTGAAAAGCTCGTACTGCCGGGCCACCAGCGCATGCGCCATGCCCGATACCGCGCGAAACTGCTGGCGCGGCGTCATGCCGTCGGGCGAGCGCTGGGTGGAGTTGGCGCGGATCTGCTCCTTCAGGCCGGCCACCCGCACCTCGAAGAATTCGTCCAGGTTGCTGGACACGATGCACAGGAACTTCAGCCGTTCCAGCAGCGGCATGGAAGGGTCGTCGGCCTGCGCCAGCACGCGGCGCTGGAATTCGAGGATGCCGAGTTCGCGGTTGATCAGGGTATCGGGGCTGGGGAGATTCATAATTTGGCGAGGGGTAGCATGTTTCAATGATAAGGGCCCGCTTTAATCCTGACATGACAGTTATATGACAATCCCGCCTCCGCTTGAAATCGAACTCAAGCTTGCCTTGCCGCCGCAACAGGTCGACGCCTTCCTCAAGCGGATGGCGCGCCGGCGCATCGAGCCGCTGCAGCAGGCATTACACACCCTTTATTTCGACACGCCGGACTTCGCCCTGAGCGCGCAGGGCGTGGCGCTGCGGGTGCGGCGGGTGGGCCGGCGCTGGCTGCAGACCCTGAAGACCGAAGGCGAGCGGGCCGGCGGGCTGTCGCGCCGCGTCGAATTCGAAATGGCGGTCAGGCAGGGCGTGCCGGACTGGGGCCGGTTTCCGCCCGAGGCGCTGGCGTATGTGCCGGAGGCACTGCGCGACCAGCTGGTGCCGGTGTTCGAAACGCGCTTTCACCGCACCGCTTGGCAGATCGCCGGCAAGCGCGGCGCCCGGATCGAGGTGGCGCTGGATGTGGGCGAGGTGCGCGCCGGCGAGGCGAGCCAGCCGATCTGCGAGATCGAGCTCGAACTGAAAGCCGGCCAGCCTGATGCGCTGTTCGACCTGGCGCTGGCGTGGGCCGCTGCGTTCGACTGCCTGCCGTTCGACATCAGCAAGGCCGAGCGCGGCGTGCGGCTGGCGCACGGCACGGCGGATGCGCCGGTCAAGTCGGTGCCGCTGGCGCTGGACGGCGCCATGGGGGTGGAAGACGGCTTTGCCGCGATCTGCCAGGCCTGTCTCGCGCAGTTCCAGGCCAATCTGCCGGGCGTGCTTTCCCCTCTCCCCAACCCTCCCCCCGGGGCGGGGGAGGGAGCAAAGGCTGGGCCCAAACCGATTGACGACATCGAATACGTGCATCAGGCGCGGGTGGCGCTGCGGCGCCTGCGCGCTGCGCTGCGGCTGTTTCGACGGGTGTGCGTGCTGCCGGATGAATTGCTGGATGGCCTGCGCATGCTGGCCGCCGCGTTCGGCCCGGCGCGCGACTGGGATGTGCTGTGCGCGGAAACCCTGCCGGCGATTGCGCCGCATTTCCCGGATGCCGAGGCCTGGCAGCGCGGCCTGGTGACACTGGAGGCGCATCGCGCCGAGGTGCGTTTGGCCATGCAGGACGCGCTGACGCAGGCGCATCCGGGCGCCTGGCTGCTGGCGTTCCAGCGCTGGCTGCTGCAGCACGGCTGGCGGGCCGTTGCGCAGGAACAGCGCTTGCTCCAGTTGTCTCCGCTCGACGCATGGGCACGCCGTGCGCTGCAGAAGGGGCATCGCCCCATCGCTCGCGGCGCGCGCGATTTCGGCAAGCTGGCAGCGGCGCAGCGCCACGCCCTGCGCATTGCCATCAAGCGCCAGCGCTATGCAGCCGAGTTTTTCCAGACCCTGTTTCCGGGGCGGCGGCACGCGCGCTACCAAGCTGTGCTGCGAGACGCGCAGGACAGCTTGGGACGCGCCAACGATGCGCATGTGGCGTGGGGTCTGTTGACAGAGGTGCAGGTCGACGCCGGGCCGATGGGGCAATTCGTGCTCGGCTGGCTGGCGGCGAAGCTGGCGGAAACCGCGAATGGCGAAAGCGCCGGTGCGGTGCGGGATATTCTGAAACTGAAGCGCGACGGGTAAGGTCGCCGTATGCCTGTGCCGGGTTATGCTGGCCTGAGCTGAACGGATCAACGAACGATTTTTTTGCGAGGCAAGACGGATGGATCTCATATTGTGGCGACACGCCGAGGCGGAAGACGGCGTGCCCGATCTCGACCGCGAACTGACCGACAAGGGCCGCAAGCAGGCGTCGCGCATGGCCGACTGGCTCAACCCGCGGCTGCCGCCGGACATTCGCGTCTTGGCGAGCCC
>JBAVWB010000188.1:0-5600 GCA_049697615.1 Thiobacillus sp.
GGAACAAAATGAAACGGATGGATTTTTTCGCAGGGCAAGGCGCGAGGAGGCGACATAGCCCGGACTATGGCAACGACGAGCAACGCCGCCATGCGGAAAAAGACGCCGTTTCATGTTTCGATATTTCTGATTCACGACACTAGCGCCCCCGATGCACCGCATCCATGCGGTGCGTCAGTTCGACCAGTTCGTCGTGCTCGCGCTGTTCGATGCGCCGTTGCTGGATGGCGGCCTGCGCCAGGTGGCGCTGCTCCAGCAGGCGCAGCGCCTTGACCCGCTGCTCGACTTGCATCCATTCGGCCAGCCGTGCCTGCCACTCCCGATGCGCCTCATCGATGGCGGCCTGGGCGGCCTGCATTTCGTCGGCCTGCGCATGCTGCAGGCGATTCATCTCCAGCAACTGGGCCGCGCTCACGCCGCCACGCAATTCGCCCGCCAGCTGCGCGATGTGGGCATCCCGCAAGGTGGTCAGCTGCACCTGCCGCCCGCGCGCGCGCAGCCAGTTGCCGTGCGCGAACTTGACCGTGCGCGCCAGCGTCTCGCTACGCCGTTCTGTCAGTTGCAGCACCCTCGCCAGGGAAAACGGTTTCACCCGAGCACCTCATCCAGCCCGCTGCGTGCAGACTCCAGCGTGGCGCGTTCGCGCATGCCCTGCATCAGATAACCCTGCATCCGGGGATACAGCCGCACGCCTTCGTCCAGCACCAGATCGGCGCCCGGCACATAGGCGCCGACGGCGAGCAGGTCACGGCTGCGCATGTAGCGCGAATAGAGATACTTGAAGCGGCGGGTGCGCTCCAGCGCGTCCTCGGAGAGCAGGTCGGGCTGGACGCGGCTGATCGAGGCTTCGATGTCGATCGCCGGGTAATGCCCGGCATCGGCCAGGTCGCGCGATAGCACGATGTGGCCGTCGAGGATCGCGCGCGCCGCGTCGGCGATCGGATCCTGCTGGTCGTCGCCTTCCATCAGCACGGTGAAGAATGCCGTGATCGATCCGCTGCCGCTGCGGCCGTTGCCGGCGCGTTCGGCCAGTTGCGGCAACTTGGCGAACACCGACGGCGGATAGCCCTTGGTGGCGGGCGGCTCGCCGATCGCCAGCGCCACCTCGCGCTGCGCCATCGCATAGCGGGTGAGCGAATCCATGATGAGCAGCACGTGCTTGCCCTGGTCGCGGAAATACTCGGCGATCGACATCGCATACGCTGCGCCGTTCAGCCGCATCAGCGGCGGATGGTCGGCGGGCGCGGCCACCACCACCGCGCGCGCCATGCCCTCTTCGCCCAGGATGCGGTCGATGAATTCCTTGACCTCGCGGCCGCGTTCTCCGATCAGGCCCACCACCACCACGTCGGCATCGGTGAAGCGCGCCATCATGCCGAGCAGCACGCTCTTGCCGACGCCGCTGCCGGCGAACAGGCCGAGCCGCTGGCCGCGCCCCACCGTCAACAGGCCGTTGATCGCGCGCACGCCGACATCCAGCGTCTCCCGGATCGGCGCCCGCTCCAGCGGATTGATCGGGCGGCTGTACAGCGGCACCCGGCGCTCCAGCGACAGCGGCCCCATCCCGTCCAGCGGCCGCCCGGCGCCATCGAGCACGCGCCCCAGCAGGCGCTCGCCGACCGGCACCTGGCGCACCCGGTCCTGCGCGCGGCGGCGCGGCACGTAGCGCATCCCCAGGCGCGGCGGCTGCACCGCCATCGGATCCTCCGGAATCACCCGCGCGCCGGGCATCACGCCATGGATGTCGGTGGCCGGCATGACGAACAGGCAGTCCCCGGAAAACCCGGCCACCTCGGCTTCGATGCTCTGGCCGCCGGGCACCTGCACATGACACTGGCTGCCCACCGGCAGCCGCAGCCCCACCGCTTCCATCACCAGCCCGGACACCCGGGTGAGGCGGCCGCTGGCTGCGATCGGCGTCGCCCAGCTCACCGCGCGGCGGCAGTTGGCCAGATATTCGCGCAGGCGGACGATGCGGTCCATTTATCCTTGGAACCCCGGTTGGACGCGTTCGAGTGTGCGGCTGTCGAGCCAACTGGCAAGGCGCAACGTGGCGGCATGGCCATTCCATGCAACGAGGCGCAACGCCGCCAGAGGGCTCGACAGCCGTGCAATCGGATGCGTAGCGATTTTTGCTGGCAATGAAATGTCCCGGCTGTGATTACGCAAAAATGATAATAACGATTGCATGGCGAGAGTGGTCGACCGGGGTTCCAAGGATTATTCGATCCAGTTCTGGTTGCTGCCGAGCACCTGCACCACCTGGCGCCAGCGCGCGGGCAGCGTGGCGTCGAGGTCGCCCTGAGCGGTTTCGATCAGGCAGCCGCCGCGCACGATGCGGATGTCCTCGACAATGCGCAGGCGGTTCTTGTCCAGCACTTGCTCCAGGTGTGGGCGCACCAGCACGGCGTCTTCCGGGTTCAGCAGCAGGCGCGCCTCGCGGCTGGTTTCCGCCATCTGTTTCAGCGCTAGGTTGACCACGTCGAGAACGCGTTCCGGGCGCACCGTGAGTTCGCCCGCGACCACCTGACGCGCCACATCGAGCGCCAGCGCCAGCACCATGTCGGCGAGGCGGAAATCGAGGTTGTCGAGGGTGTTGCCGAAGCTTTCGGCCAGCTGCTTCATGCGCCCGCAGGACCGCTCCGCTTCCAGCCGGCCGGCGGCCACCCCTTCTGCGTAGCCCTCGGCACGCGCCGCATCGCGCAGCCTCGCCAGTTCGGCCTCGGCATTCTCCTCGGGCGTTGCGGCCTCGCCTGCGGACGCAGCCAGCTCCACCACTTCCCAGTGTTCAAACGCAGTGGTGTTGTCGTCTGTGCTCATGCCGTCTCCTCTTCCGGGAACAGGATTGCCCCCTCTGCCGCGAGCCGCCGCAAGGTGGCGCCGGCATCGTCCTGGGCGGCCTGGATCGCGGTCACCGGCAATGCACCCAGGATATCGAGATCATCGCGCATGCGCTTCGCCGCGGTCGGGCTCATCACCGCAGTCAGCGCGTCGAGCACCTGTCCGTCGCTGCCCTTCAGTGCATGCAGCAGGGTGCGCGCGCCGATGTTGCGCAGAAAGGTCTTGCGGCTGGCCTCGGGCAGGCGCGCCAGGTCCTCGAACACCAGGTTGCGCACGCGCAGGCGCGCGGCCAGATCCGCGTCGTTCTGGTCGAGCTGGACGAGCGCCGCAGCGGCGCTGCCCTCGCTCATCTGCCCCAGCAGACTGGCGACCGCGGCTTCGCCCTGCGGTTGCGCGGCGGGTTCGAGGCTGGCCAGCCAGTCGTCCAGGTCGCGCAGCATGTCGGGGCTGGGCGCGTCGCTGTGCGCTAGGCTCAGCAAGGTATCCGCACGCGTTGTGCCGGGCAGCACGTCGAGCACCGCGGCAGCGACGTCGCGCGGCAGTTGCGAAATCACCGCGGCAATCAGTTGCGGCGGCTGCGTCTCCAGCAGGCCGGCAATCTCCGCCGGCTCGCGCCACGCCAGTTTCTCCACCGCCTGCGCGCCCGCGGCGCCCAGGCGCTGCAGCATCGCCTGCGCACGTTCCGGGCTGAGGGCAAGCTTGAGCGTCTGGTCGAGAAAACGTCCGGTGTCCGCCGCAAACCCGGTCTGTTCGGCGGCTTCGGCGGCGTAATCGTGCAGGATGGCGCGCACGCGTTCGCGCGGCAGCACTTCCAGTCCGCGCATGGCGCTGCCCAGCCGGCTCACCTCCAGCGGGCTCAGGTAGCGGAACACCGCGGCCGTCGCCTCCTCGCCCAGGGCGAGCAGGAGCGCTGCGGATTTATCGATTCCAGCCTGGCTCATGCGCGCATCCTGGCTTGACTCATGCGGCTGCTCATGCGCGCATCCAGAGCTTGATGACATCGGCCGTCACGCGCGGATCGGCCAGCACCTGGTTGCGCACGGCTTCGAGCGAAGCGTCGAAATCCTCCACCTGGATTTCGGCCGCGGGCGACGGACGGGCGCGCGGCCTGCCGATCGCGACAAGCAGGATCAGGATCGCTGCCGCCACCGCCAGCATCCAGGGCTGAAACGCAAAGGGACTGGCTTTGCCCGGCAGCGGGTTGACCGGTTCCACCCGGGGGATGCTTACAGGCGCCTGCACCCGGGGGGCTTCGCTGGGCGGCGCTGCCTGCGGCCTGGGCGCCGCCGCCGGCAGCGCATACACGCTCAGCCTGTCGCCGCGTTCCGGCTGCAGGCCGAGCGCCTGATGCGCCATGTGCCGGGCGCGGCCGATTTCGTCGGCGCTGGCATCGAACCCCAGCACCACGATGGCATGGATGCGCTGGATGCGGCCTTCCGGCACGCGCGTGGTGCGCACGGTTTTTTCCAGCGGACGCGCTTCCCCGGCCACCACGACATTGCGCACCCGCTCGACGGTCTGCCGGGTTTCGCTGTCTTCCAGCAGGGCGGTCACCTGCACGCTGACACGGTCTTCGCCCAGCCAGGGCGTCAGCACCGCCAGTGCCCGCCTCGCCAGATCCTGCTCCAGCGCCAGGCGCTGCGACTGCGAAGGCTCCGGCGCCGCGCCGCCGAGCAGGACGCCGCTCGGGTCGAGCACCTGAACCTCGGCGCGCTTCATGCGCGGCACGCTGGCGGCCACCAGGGTCTGGATCGTCGTCACCTGCTCCGCCGACAACTGCGCGCCCGGGCGCAATCTCACCAGCACCGCAGCGGTGGCGGACGGCGCATCGCGCAGGAAAGGGGAAACCTTGGGCAGGGCAAGATGGACGCGCGCGAGTTCGACCGCTTCCAGTGCCTGGATCGAGCGCGCCAGGTCGATTTCGAGCATGCGCTGATAACGCTGCTGCTCCTGCAGCGAGGAGGCGCCGAAGCGGGGCGCGCGATCGGCTTCATCCTCTGCATCGGCATCGGATTTGGGCAGGCCGCGTGCAGCCAGGCGGTAGCGCGCCACGTGCAATTGCTTGGCCGGCACTTCGATGCTGCCGTCGGCGGCGGACAGGCGGTAGGGAATGTCGAGTTGTTCGAGCGCGGTGATGACTTCGCCGCCCGAGCGGTCGGACAGCTGCGTGTAGAGCACGCGATAGAGCGGCGGGTTGAACCAGATATAGGCGGCGGCCAGTGCGGCCAGCGGCAGCAGCACCAGCAGGGCAAGCGTGAAGCGGCGCAGGGGGCTCGCTTCCACGATCAGTTCGCGCAGACTGCTCAGCCAACCCGGCACGGGTCGCACCTCGTCTGCGTTGTCCGGTTCGGCTGGATCGCTTTTTGCTGATTAGGTTGAATAGTCACCTGGCGATTATCCCGGATTATTCATCGGGGTGCGAGATGATGGCGAGCGGATTTGCGAGGCAGTTTTGGCGCTTGTGAGAAGTCCATGGTCGTTCCCTGGACGCCGAGCAAGCGTCAAAAATGACCGCAAAGCCGCCGCCAGGGCTCGCACAGGCTCGAAGAGCCGCCTGATGAATATCCGGGATCACAACCAGTCAGGCGCGGCCACAGCGCGCAACACCACCTGCATTTCCCCTGCCCGCTCGCGGCCCTGGAACCACCAGATGCCGCCTTTTTTTACTGTCAGGTCGCCCGCCTGCCCGGCCAGCAGCTGCATGGCCACCTGCCCCAGCGTGGGTTGATGGCCGACGATCAGCACCGGGTAGGCCGCAT
>JBAVWB010000189.1:0-2102 GCA_049697615.1 Thiobacillus sp.
GCAGGCACCAGGGTTTCTCGACATACAGGGTTTCTTCGCCCGGGGGAAACATCCGCGGGTCGCCCAAAATGTAATCGATGGCCGACAAGCCCGTGGTGTCCGGATAGCCCAGGTAGGTCACCTGCACCGGCGCAGGCTTGCGGGCGAATGCCAGCAGACGATCGTCATTCGTGTGTCCGGATAGATCGACCAGGACGTCGATGCCGTCGGCACGGATCTGCGCAGCCAGGGCATCGTCATTCATCGACTTGCACTCGCGCCAGGCAGCGAACTGCGGCTTGATGCGGTCGGTGAGATCGTCGTTTTCCCACTGGTTGGCATAGGCATAGAGTTCAAGGCCACAGGCCTTCAAACCAGGAAGCAGGTCGGTCATGAAATAACCGACCGAATGGCGCCGAAAATCGCCCGAGACGAACCCAACGCGCAAAGGCCGTTCAGGGTCGGTGGCATTGGTATGCGGTTGCCAAGCCGATTTCAGTGGCGTCTCGAAGCGTTCGCCAAAGGCGCGATGCCAGCTCGCGACCTCTGTGGCAGCCAGGCCAGGAATGTAATGCAGGTTGAAAAGCGCCGACGCGCTCATGTCTGTCGACGGCAATAGCACAAGAATTTGTTTCTGGTAAGCGAGTCCTTCGGCATGCCGCCCAAGCATGATTAAAGCCAAAGCCATTCCGCCGTAAGGCTGAGGCAAGTCCGGTAACAGCTTGATTGCCTGACGATACGCAACCAACGCTGCTTCCGGGTCGCCGCCCTGACGGGTGGCCTCACCCAGCATGTGCCAGCCCATGCCGTGGCCGGGCAGGAGAGCAGTCAAGCGGGCAAACTGCTTCGCCGCCTCAGCGAACCGCTTCAGTTCCATCAGGGAAAACCCCAGGTTATAGAGCAGGTCCTGGTTGAGCGGATCCTTGGCCAGGGCCTTTTTCAGGCAGGCCATGGCCTCGGTGGGGCGCTTGCAAATCAGGTGCACCACAGCAAGCAAACCCTGCGCATGCGGGGATGACGGCCGCATCCTTACCAGTTCAATCAACTGGCTTTCCGCCAGTTTCAAAAAATGGGCGACGTCCTCGCTCATCATGTCGGGTCGGATATCCGTCAGCGGCATCTGCACCCGTATATTGACCCAGTCGAGGTAAGCCTTGGCAAGCTGCAAGCGCGATTCGAAATGCGACGGCTGTGCAGCCACGGTATTCTGCAACAAGCCGATTGCCTGCGGGTAATCGCCACGGCGGATCAACTGGATTGCCTGGGCAAGCATGGAGGGCGGTAGGGACATGGCGCGCAAAATAAATCGATTATGCCTTAACGCATCAGAGCGGATGCCGACAAGGACGACTCATGTCAGCCTTTGCACCACGCCCGCCACATTCCCCTAAAGGCTTCTTCGAGGTTGCGGGCGAAGCGCGGCGCATCGCAAATGGGCGAGGCCAGCAGGCGCTCGCGCAGGCCGACGCGCATCGCTGTGAGCGCAGACAGGTCGCCGGCCAAGGCGACCGCCTTTGCAACATAATCCGCCTCGTCCGAGGCAATCCATTCCGGCATCCCCATGGTGTGCAGGATGCTCTCGCCCATGTGCGCAACGAGCCGGTCGCCTTTCAGGGCCAGCAGCGGAACCCCCATCCACAGACCCTCAACGCTGGTGGTGGTGCCGTTGTATGGAAACGGGTCGAGCGCAATATCCACCCGGTTGTAGGTTTCCATATGCTCGTGCCACGAGAGCTTGCCGATCAATTCCAGACGATCGCCCTCGATGCCCCGTTCCGCGAAGCGGCTGCGCACGTGCGCGGCAATGCCCGCATCGCCATAGGGCTTGTTTTGCAGCAGCAGCCGGCTGCTTGGCACGGCATGCAGAATGTTGGCCCAGGTTTCGATCACCGCATCGTTGTTGGCCTTTTCGGTCTTGTTGAGGCAGCCAAAGGTGATGAAGCCATTTTGCGCGGCAGGCAGGGGGCCGACCTCGACCGGCAGATCGGGCGGGGTAAAGCAGAGTGAGGTATCAGGCAGGCACCAGGGTTTCTCGACATACAGGGTTTCTTCGCCCGGGGGAAACATCCGCGGGTCGCCCAAAATGTAATCGATGGCCGACAAGCCCGTGGTGTCCGGATAGC
>JBAVWB010000190.1:0-20141 GCA_049697615.1 Thiobacillus sp.
ACCCAGCAGGGCGTGACGCGGCTCGACATCGTCAATTTCATCTCCCATGGCATCACCAAGACGCCGCAGAGCGAGCCTGCGCCGCGCTCGGACGAGCCGACCGAAGCGGGCCCCGATGCGCCCACCGCCTCGCCGCTCGACAGCTTTGCGCAGAATCTGAATACGCAGGCGCTGGCCGGCAAGATCGATCCGCTGATCGGGCGCGACCAGGAGCTTGAACGCGTGATCCAGACCCTGTGCCGCCGCCGCAAGAACAACCCGCTGCTGGTGGGCGAGGCCGGCGTGGGCAAGACCGCCATTGCCGAAGGCCTGGCGCGCCGCATCATCGAAGGTGGGGTGCCCGATATCCTGGCGCAAAGCACCGTTTATGCCCTGGACATGGGGGCGCTGCTCGCTGGAACCAAATACCGCGGCGACTTCGAGCAGCGCCTGAAGGGCGTGCTGAAGCAGCTCGCCGACAACTCGAAGGCGATCCTGTTCATCGACGAGATACACACGCTGATCGGCGCCGGGGCGGCATCGGGCGGCACGCTCGACGCGTCAAACCTGCTGAAGCCGGCGCTGTCGTCGGGAAATCTGCGCTGCATCGGCGCCACCACGTACACCGAATATCGCGGCATTTTCGAGAAGGATCACGCTTTATCCCGGCGATTCCAGAAAATCGACGTGCCGGAGCCCTCGGTCAACGAAACCGTGGCGATCCTGCGTGGCCTGAAGTCGCGTTTCGAGGATCACCATGGGGTCAAATACACGGCGGCCGCGCTGACCACGGCGGCGCAGCTGTCGGCGCGCTATATCAATGACCGTCATCTGCCGGACAAGGCGATCGACGTCATCGACGAGGCGGGCGCGGCGCAGCGCATCCTGCCGAAGTCCAAGCAGAAGCGGACGATTACCCCGCGTGAGATCGAGGACATCATCGCCAAGATCGCGCGGATTCCGCCGAAGACAGTGTCGTCCGACGACAAAAACTCGCTGAAGACACTGGACCGCGACCTGAAGTCCGTGGTGTACGGCCAGGATGCGGCGATCGATGCGCTCGCCACAGCGATCAAGATGTCGCGCAGCGGGCTCGGCAATCCGCAAAAACCGATCGGCAACTTCCTGTTCTCCGGGCCCACCGGCGTCGGCAAGACCGAGGTCGCGCGTCAGCTGGCCTATGTGCTGGGCGTCGAGCTGATCCGCTTCGACATGTCGGAATACATGGAGCGCCATGCCGTGTCGCGCCTGATCGGCGCGCCGCCCGGCTATGTTGGATTCGACCAGGGCGGGTTGTTAACGGAAGCTGTCAATAAACAACCCTATTCCGTTGTTTTGCTTGATGAAGTCGAGAAGGCGCATCCGGACATTTTCAACGTGCTGCTGCAGGTGATGGACCACGGCACGCTGACCGACACCAACGGGCGCAAGGCGGATTTCCGCAATGTGGTGCTGATCATGACCACCAACGCAGGCGCGGAAATGCTCAACAAGGCGAGCATCGGCTTCTCCAATTCGCGCGAGAGCGGCGACGAAATGGCCGAGATCAAGCGCATGTTCACGCCGGAATTCCGCAACCGCCTGGATGCGATCATCCCGTTCGCGGCGCTGACCGAGCCGGTCATCCTGCAGGTGGTGGACAAGTTCCTGATGCAGCTGGAAGAGCAGCTGCACGAGAAGAAGGTCGAGGCGGTGTTTACCGATGCGCTCAAGGCCTATCTCGCCAAGAATGGTTTCGACCCGCTGATGGGCGCCCGCCCGATGGCGCGCCTGATCCAGGACACCATCCGCAAGGCGCTGGCCGACGAACTGCTGTTCGGCAAGCTGGCGCACGGCGGGCGGGTGACCATCGATGTCGATACCAGCGGAAAGGTCTGCCTGGAATTCGAGGAAGCCGTACCGGCGTGATGTCGCATCATTGAAATTGCGCATCATTGGTGCGCCCCATAAAGATTTTGCATGCACGGTCGTAAACCGTTCTAGAGACAGGTCAGTTCGCTGTTCCCCCAGGTGTTTCCGGTTTCATTGCTGACGAAACCTGTGGAATGCCCGGGAATGGCGGTGCCTGTGGATCAATCATCTAGAAGGGGGAACAACCATGAAAACCCACCAAGTATTGAGTGTTTTGGCGGTGGCGCTGGCCAGCTTGCTGCCTGTAGGCACGTACGCAGCCGCCGACAAGCCGGCTACTGATGATCTGGCCGTTGTTGGCGAGCGCATCCGTCAGACGGGCGATCAGATTCGCGCCGATCTCAAGGAAGCGCGGGAGCGTTTTGAAGCGAAGAAGGCACGTGAGGAAGCAGAGCGCAAGCGTGAGGCCGAGCGGGCGCGGCAGCAGGCAGCCAGGGAAGCAGCCGAGAAGGCTGCGATCCAGGAGGCCAAACGACAGCAAGCGCTGGAAGCTGCGCAGGCGCAAGCCCGCAAGGAAGCTGCGCTGAAGGCGGAAAAGGCAGAACGCGAGCGTCAAATTGCCTTGGCGAATCAGCGGGTGAAGGATGAGCAGGCAGCCCGGGAGCGGGCAGCCAAAGCACTGGCGGCGGCTCGCAAGTCGGTCGGTCCAAGCGCGATGGGGGGTGATTCCTCCGCGGAAAGCAAGAAGGAAAGAGCGGCCAGGGCACTGGCGGCGGCCCGCCAATTGAGTGGCCCCAAAGCGATGGAATGATGGCGTGACGCCAGCGGGATATAACGGCCTGGAAGCTTCCAGGCCTGCCCGCCAGTCCTGTCAACATGCCTCTCACAAGCGTCCCCCATCCCTATCGGGGGCGGTGATGGCTGGATTGCGTCTGTCAGGATGACAGGTTCGCGCGCCATGGCATTCCGCCCCCGCCTTACTCTCCCGAACAAAGCAAAGCGGACTCATGGCGCTGCCGGTGCCATGGCGAAATGGGCGCGCACATCGAGATGCTCGTGGGGCGTTGATACGCGCTGAATATCGACCCTATAACGCCTTCAGCGTCCGCGTAACATTTCTGTCCATCCAGTGAAATCGACGCGGCTCATCGTCATTTCTGCCTGGGGGCATCCAATCCGGCCTTACCCAAACTTGCTGAATGCGGCCTAATCCCTCACCATACGTGCCGCGTCTTGATAACTGGAGTGCCCATGAAATCCCACCACGCATCATTTATCGCCCTGACTGCGCTTGTGGTGCTGCTGTCGGGCTGTGAAAAACCCGCCGGTTCAGCCAAAAGCGAAACCGTGGCGACCGTTGCCGGCGACAAGATCAGCGCAGCCGAATTGAACCTGGCCGTCTCCCGTTTGGGCGAACTCAGCGAGGCGCAGACCGCCGAAGCGAAAAGCAAGTTGCTGCAGGCCTTGATCGACCAGCGGCTGGTTGCCCAAGCCGCCATAAAAGCGGGGCTCGACAAGGAACCCGCGGTGGAGATCGCGGTGGCGCATGCGGGCCGTCAGGTGCTGGCGGAAGCCTATGCCGAGCGCAACTTCAAGGATGTTGCAAAACCCTCGGATATGGAAATCGCCGAGTACTTCAGCCAGCATCCCGAACTCTTCTCCCAGCGCAGGATTTACCGCATTCAGGAACTTGATTTGACGGTCGATCCGTCGCGTCTGGCCGAAGTCGAGGAGAAACTCAAGAGCAGCCATTCCATTGGCGACTTCGTCAACTGGGTCAAGGAACAGGGCATTGAGGGCAAGTCCGCGGTGGTCGTCAAGCCGGCTGAACAGATCCCGACCCCCTTGCTGGCCCGCCTGAGCCAGATGAAGGACGGCCAGGTTGCGATTTTACCGGGGCGGCCTGGCCATGTGGTGATCCAGCAACTGCTGGAAAGCCAGATGCAGCCGGTCTCGCTGGAACAGTCGCAGGGCGCCATCGAGCGAGCCCTGACGGTCCAGAAGCGCAATGAATTGATGGAAGCGGATCTGAAAAAGCTGCGTGAAGCGGCCAAGATCGAATACAACAGCGGTTACGCGCCGGCTGCCGAGGCAAAAGCCCCGGAAGAGAAAGCCGACAGCGAAAAAGTCGACGAAAAACCAGCCAACTGAGCGCCTCTATGATTCTGGTGACGGGGGGCGCCGGATTTATCGGCGCCAATTTTGTTCTGGACTGGCTGGCGGCAAGTGATGAAGCCGTCGTCAACCTCGACAAGCTGACTTATGCGGGCAACCTCGAGAACCTGAGGTCCTTGCGCGGCGACGCGCGGCATGTGTTCGTGCAGGGCGACATCGGCGACCGTGCCACGGTCGATGCCTTGCTGCAGCAGCACCGTCCCCGCGCGGTGATCAATTTCGCGGCCGAAAGCCACGTCGACCGCTCCATCCACGGCCCCGCCGAGTTCATCGAGACCAACGTGGTGGGCACCTTCAACCTGCTGGAATCGGTGCGCGCCTGGTGGTCGCAACTGCCCGCGGGCGAGCAGGCGGCGTTCCGCTTCCTGCACGTTTCGACCGACGAGGTGTATGGCTCGCTCGGTCCGACCGATCCCGCGTTCTCCGAAACCACCCCGTATGCCCCGAACAGTCCGTATTCGGCATCGAAGGCCGCGTCGGACCATCTGGTTCGCGCCTACCATCACACCTACGGCCTGCCGGTGCTGACGACCAACTGCTCGAACAACTACGGACCGCTGCAGTTTCCCGAAAAGCTCATCCCGCTGGTCATCCACAACGCGCTGGCGGGCAAGCCGCTGCCGATCTACGGCGACGGCAGCAATGTCCGCGACTGGCTCTTCGTCAGCGACCATTGCAGCGCCATACGCCGCGTGCTGGAGGACGGGCGGGTAGGGGAGACCTACAACATCGGCGGCTGCAACGAAAAAACCAATCTCGACGTGGTGAAGACGCTGTGCGCCATCCTCGACGATCTGCATCCGGGCTCGCCGGTGACGCCGCACGCCAGCCTCATCACCTTCGTCAAGGATCGCCTGGGCCACGACCAGCGCTATGCGATCGACGCCCGCAAGATCGAGCGCGAACTCGGCTGGACACCCGCCGAGACCTTCGAGACCGGCATCCGCAAGACGGTGGCCTGGTATCTGGACAACCAGGACTGGGTGCACCACGTGACCAGCGGCGAATACCGCCACTGGGTATCCAAAAACTACGCCGACACTCCCGCATGAGCACACGCAAGGGCATCATCCTCGCCGGGGGCTCCGGCACCCGCCTGTATCCCATCACCCAGGCCGTTTCCAAGCAGCTGCTGCCGGTGTACGACAAGCCCATGGTGTACTACCCGCTGACCACGCTGATGCTGGCGGGGATCCGCGACATCCTCCTGATCTCCACCCCGCAGGACACGCCGCGCTTCGAGCAGTTGCTGGGCAACGGCGCGCAGTGGGGGCTCAACATCCAGTATGCCGTTCAGGCCGCGCCCGAAGGGCTGGCGCAGGCCTTCCTCATCGGCAGCGATTTCATCGGCAACGACCCCTGCGCCCTGGTGCTGGGCGACAACATTTTCTACGGCCACGAGCTGGGCCAGGATTTGCTGACAGCCGGGAAGCGCGCGCACGGCGCCACCGTGTTCGCCTACCCGGTGCACGATCCAGAGCGCTACGGCGTGGTCGAATTCGACGCCGCCGGGCATGCGGTCAGCCTGGAGGAAAAGCCCGCCAAGCCCAAGTCGCGCTACGCCGTCACCGGTCTGTATTTCTACGACAACCGGGTGATCGACGTCGCGCGGGCCTTGAAGCCGTCGCCGCGGGGCGAGCTGGAAATCACCGATGTCAACCGCCAGTATCTCGACTGGGGCGAGCTCGACGTCCAGGTGATGGGACGCGGCCAGGCCTGGCTCGACACCGGCACCCACGATTCGCTGATCGAGGCGGCGCTCTACATCCAGACGATCGAGAAGCGCCAGGGCCTGAAGATCGCCTGTCCGGAGGAGATCGCCTACCGCCAGGGCTTCATCGACGCCGCCCAGCTGCAGATGCTGGCCAAGCCGCTGATGAAGAACGGCTACGGGCAGTACCTGATGGACGTATTGAACGACCGGGTGTTCTGATGCAGGTGATCGCCACCCAGCATCCCGACGTGCTGCTGCTGCGTCCCAAGGTGTTCGGCGATGCGCGCGGCTTCTTTTTCGAGAGCTACAACCGCAAGGCCTTCGCCGAACTCGGCATCGACGCCGAGTTCATGCAGGACAACCATTCGCGCTCCGCAAAAGGCGTGCTGCGCGGTCTGCACTACCAGATCAGCCAGCCGCAGGGCAAGCTGGTGCGCGTGGCGGCGGGCGAGGTGTTTGACGTGGCGGTGGACCTGCGCCGCAGTTCGCCGAATTTCGGCCGCGTCGCCACCTTCAATCTGTCGGCGGATTCACACGACATGGCGTGGATTCCCCCCGGCTTCGCGCACGGGTTTCTGGTGCTGTCCGACTACGCCGAATTCCTTTACAAGACCACCGATTACTACGCGCCGCAGTTCGATCGCTGTCTGCGCTGGGACGATCCGTCGCTGGCCATCGCCTGGCCGCTGGACGGCGCGCCGCTGCTGTCCACCAAGGACCAGGCCGGCCTGTCGCTCGATCAGTGCGAGGTGTTCGCTTGAGAATCCTGCTCACCGGCGTCAATGGCCAGGTGGGATGGGAACTGCAGCGCACGCTGGCGCCGCTGGGCGAGGTGATCGCCGCAGACCGCAGCGTGCTCGACCTTGCGGACACGGCAGGCATCCGCCGCTGCGTGGCCGCGATCGCGCCGGACCTCATCGTCAACCCGGCCGCCTATACGGCGGTCGACAAGGCCGAATCCGAGCCCGAACTGGCGCACGCCATCAACGCCGACGCACCGGGCGAACTGGCCGCCTGTGGCATCCCGCTGGTGCATTTTTCCACCGACTACGTGTTCGACGGACGCAAGGCCGGCGCGTATACGGAAGACGACACGCCGAACCCGCTGGGAGTCTATGGCGCGAGCAAGCTGGCCGGGGAACAGGCGGTTGCGCGCGCGGGCATTCCGCACCTGATTCTGCGTACCAGCTGGGTCTACGGTCTGCGCGGGCGCAATTTTCTGCTGACCATGCAGCGGCTGGCGCGCGAACGCGAAAGCCTCTCCGTGGTCGACGACCAGTTCGGCGCGCCGACCTGGTCGCGCCTGATTGCCGAGGCGACGGCTTTGACGATTGCGCGCTGGCTGGAGCGGACCGATCAAACTGCAACATCAGGGCTATATCATCTAAGCTGTGACGGACGCACCAGCTGGCATGGCTTCACCGCGGCCATTCTGGAGCACCTGGCGCAGACAGATACGAAGCTGGCGAAATTAAGCGCGATTCCGACGTCGGGCTATCCTACCCCGGCGGCCCGGCCGGCCAACTCGCAGCTGAACTGCGGCAAGCTGGCGGCGACGTTCGGCGTCCGGCTGCCGGATTGGGAAAACGCGCTGGGCCTGTGCCTGGACCCGGATTTGCCGTAATAGTCGAAACAACTGATTAGCAGAGCACTTGATATGACCACTATTCATCCTGTCATCCTGTCCGGTGGTTCCGGCACCCGCCTGTGGCCCCTGTCCCGCGCGGCCCTGCCCAAGCAGCTGCTGCCGCTCGCCAGCGACCGCAGCCTGTTGCAGGACACGGTCAGCCGCCTGGCCGACATGCCTGAAATGGCCGCACCGCTGATGGTGTGCAACGTCGAGCACCGCTTCATGATCGCCGAGCAGATGCGCCAGATCGAAACGCAGCCGCGCGCCATCGTGCTGGAGCCGGTGGGGCGCAACACCGCGCCGGCGATTGCCGTGGCCGCACTGATGCTGTCGCGCGACGACCCCGACGCGCTGATGCTGGTGCTGCCGGCCGACCACCTGATCGGCGAAGTCGAGGCCTTTCATGCGGCAATCCGCATCGCAGCGCAGGCGGCGGAGAAGGGTCACCTCGCCACTTTCGGCATCGTCGCGGCCACCCCCGAAACCGGCTACGGCTACATCAGGAAGGGCGCGCCGCTGGCCGATAGCGCAGGCGTACATCAGGTGGCCGCCTTCGTCGAAAAGCCCGACCTGGCCACAGCGCAGCAGTATGTGGATTCCGGCGAGTATTTCTGGAACAGCGGCATGTTCCTGTTCCGTGCGTCGGATTTCCTCGACGAGTTGCAGGCCTTGCGCCCCGACATTCTCGATGCCTGCCGCGCGGCGCTCGACGCCGCCACGCTGGATCTCGATTTCGTGCGGCTGGATCCCGCCGCATTCGAAGCCTGTCCATCGGACTCGGTCGATTACGCGGTGATGGAACACACCCGCCGCGCTGCCGTGGTGCCGACCGACATCGGGTGGAACGACATCGGCGCCTGGACGGCCTTGTGGGATGTGGCGCAGAAGGATGAAGCAGGCAATGCCGTTCGCGGCGACGTCATGCTGGAAAACGCCCGCAACAACTTCGTCCGCGCCGAGAACCGCATGGTGGCGATGCTCGGCGTATCCGACCTGGTGGTGGTGGAAACCGCCGACGTGGTGCTGGTGGCGCACAAGGACCAGGTGCAGGACGTGAAGAAGCTGGTCGACCGCCTGAAAGCCGAGCAGCGCTGCGAGCACCTGGTCCACAAGCAGGTCTACCGGCCCTGGGGCTGGTACGAGGGCATCGACGAGGGCGAGCGCTTCCAGGTCAAGCGCATCATGGTCAAGCCGGGCGAAAAACTGAGCCTGCAGATGCACCACCACCGTGCCGAGCACTGGATCGTGGTGTCCGGCACCGCCAGCGTCATCTGCGGCGACGAAGTCCTGCTGCTGACCGAGAACCAGTCCACCTACATCCCGCTGGGCACCACCCACCGTCTTGAAAATCCCGGCAAGATCGACCTGCACATGATCGAGGTGCAGTCGGGCACCTATCTGGGCGAGGACGATATCGTTCGCTTCGAGGATATCTACCAGCGCAGCTAAGTCTGCGGTCCGTGCAGCGGGTGAAATTCCCGCAGCACGACTGCACGTTCAATACTCCGTGTAACCGCTTGTTATTGAATCCATAAACTTACACGCCCTGTTGCCAGCCGGCGTTCGGTCAGGTGTTCAGACTCACCTTGTAAGACAAACACTCACGCGTAATATCACGTATATCTGACCACCGATACAGCGCTACTCCACATTAACTTTCCCCTGTGCCGTCCGAAAACGAATTCACCACGCAGACTTAAGTGTGAATTCGAAAAAAATTCAACGAAGAAGGACAGGCCAATGAAAATGGACGAAATGCTGGACGAGATGCGCGACGTCAATCTGAACTATCTGATGCTGGCGCAAAACATGATCCAACACGACAAGGCCACCGCCGTCTTTCGTCTGGGCATCAGCCAGGACGTTGCCGACCTGATCGAGGCCCTGACCCCTGCACAGATTCTCAAGCTGGCCGGTTCCGGCATGCTGGTGTCGCGCTTCCGTTTCGATGACGGCCTGGTGTTGAACATGCTGACCAGCTACACCAGGGATCGCACCCTGGCGCAATCCCACGCCGCCATCCTGATGGCGGGCCAGGCGGTGGAGGCCTTTGCCTGAACCTGCCGACCCGCACCGCCTGTATAAATCAAGATAAAACAAGGGATTGTCGAAATGAGCAAGAAAAGTCTGCTGACCGAAATGCGCGACACCCAACTGGCCATCGAACTGATCGAACTCGGCGCCCGCCCTCAGGTTCTGGAATCCGAAACCACGCTGTCGCGCGAACGCCTGCTCAAGCTGTACAAGGAAGTCAAAGGCGTCTCGCCGCCCAAGGGCATGCTGCCGTTTTCGACCGACTGGTTCCTGACCTGGCTGCCGAACATCCATTCCTCGATGTTCATCAACATTCACCGCTACATCACCAAAAACAGCGATTGCAGCGGCATCGAAGCCGTGCTCAAAAGCTATCGCCTGTATCAGGAATATCTGCACACCAATCAGATCGAAGCCGTGCTGAGCTTCACCCGTGCCTGGACCCTGAACCGATTCTTCGAAAGCCGCATGCTTGATACTGCCACCTGTTGCGGCTGCGGGGGGCACTTTGTGGTGCATCCGGACGACCTGCATGGCAAATACGTGTGCGGCCTGTGCAACATGCCGGCGCGCGCTGGAAAAACCCGCAAGGCCAAGGCCAAGGCCAAGGCCGATGCCCAGGCTGAACTGACTGCCGCTGCCTGACACACTGACCCCGGCGATCCGGTGATCACCCGCCTGCCGGTAGGCCTCCAGTCACTCGCCATCCAGTGCGCTGCCTGGTTGCTGGTACTTCTGCTGTACCGTCTGCTGCAAACCCCTGTTTCGTTTCAACCTTCCCTGTGGCAACTCGTCCTCATCCAGGGGGGAATCGCTGCCGTATTCAGCCTTGCCTGTAGACAGCCTGCCTGGTGGCCGCCCCTGCATTTCGGTTTTTTCCCGGCCATTCTCCTGACCCATGAGCTCGATGCGCCCGCCTGGGTCTATCTCGCCGCATTCCTGCTGCTGGTGCTGTTCTACTGGAGCACCTTTCGCACCCGGGTACCCTTGTATCTGTCGGACCGCAAGGCATGGCGGGCCGTCGAATCCCTGTTGCCCGAGACGCAGGCTTTCAGCTTCATCGACCTGGGCAGCGGCTTGGGTGACGTGCCTTTCCACCTGGAATCCCGTTTTTCGCACGGCCGCTTTTACGGCACTGAGATTGCACCGGCGCCCTGGCTGATCAGCCGTGTGCGCGCCTGGCTCAAACGCAGCCGGGTGGGTTTCATGCGGCGCGATTATGCGGCGCTTGACCTGGCCGATTACGACGTCGTGTTTGCCTTTCTGTCGCCCGCGGCCATGCCCGGCCTGTGGCAGCAGGCGCAGGCCCAGATGCGCAGCGGCAGCCTGTTCATCAGTCTTTCGTTCACGGTGGATGGGCGGCAGCCGGACCAGGTGGTGGCGCTGGCCGAAGGCGCGCGTCACACGCTGTATATGTGGCGCATGTAAAGCCGCAGCAGGTGGAAATACTCGCGCGCTGCCATCAAGTTTCCCCCGGTTTGGTCGAATCCTAACCCTGAAGGGCTGGGCTTCGAGTATCAAAAAACCGGGTGGAGCAGGGGCCGTTTCCGCCTGGTGAATCAATCAAAAGGAATAGACGGTTGTGTTAGTCATCGTTGGATATATTGTGGTGGCCCTGAGCGTGTTCGGCGGTTTCGCGCTGGCGGGGGGGCATCTGGCGGCGTTGTGGCAGCCGGTGGAAATCCTGATGATTGCTGGCGGGGCGCTCGGTGCGTTCTTCGTCGGCAACAACGGCAAGGCCATCAAGGCCACCATGAAGGCGTTGCCCACTGTTTTCAAGGGATCGAAATACACCCGTGCGCTGTACATGGACATGATGGCGCTGCTGTATGAACTGCTCACCAAGATCCGCAAGGAAGGCCTGATGTCGGTCGAAGCCGATGTCGATTCACCCGAAAACAGCCCACTGTTCATGAAATACCCGACGATCATGGCCGATCACCACATCGTCGAATTCCTCACAGACTATCTGCGCCTGATGGTCAGCGGCAGCATGAATGCCTTCGAGATCGAGAACCTGATGGACAATGAAATCGAGACCCATCACCACGAGGGCGAGGTTCCCGCGCATGTCATGGCCAAGCTCGGCGACGGCCTGCCTGCCTTCGGCATTGTGGCGGCGGTGATGGGGGTGGTGCACACCATGGAATCGGTCGGCATCCCTCCGGCGGAACTGGGCATCCTGATTGCGCATGCGCTGGTCGGCACCTTCCTCGGTATCTTGCTGGCCTACGGTTTTGTGGGCCCGCTTTCCAGCCTGCTTGAGCAAAAGGTTCACGAGTCGACCAAGATGTTCCAGTGCATCAAGGTCACCCTGCTGGCCAGCATCAATGGCTATGCGCCGGCGATTGCGGTCGAGTTCGGGCGCAAGGTGCTGTTCTCGACCGAGCGTCCTTCCTTCAGCGAACTGGAAGAACACGTCAAGGGCGCGAAGTCGCGCTGATCACGGTGTCGGACAGCCCGGACCTCTTCACGTCAACCCGATAAGCCGCCATGAGCGATCAAAAACCGCCCATCATCGTCAAGCGCATCAAGAAGGTTGCGGGCGGCCACCATGGCGGCGCGTGGAAGATCGCCTATGCCGACTTCGTGACGGCGATGATGGCCTTCTTCCTGCTGATGTGGCTGCTGGGCTCGACCACCCGGGGCGACCTGGATGGCATCGCGGACTATTTCAAGACGCCGCTCAAGGTCGCCATGCAGGGCGGTTCCGGCAGCGGCGACAGTTCCAGCGTGATCAAGGGGGGCGGCACTGACCTCACGCGCAAGGCGGGGCAGGTGAAAAAAGGCGAGACCGAGGCCGATAAAAAATCCTACAACCTGAAGGCTGCCCAAGCCGAGCTTGAACGCATCGAGGCAGAGAATCTCAAGCATCTGAAAAAGCGCCTGGAAGCGGCGATCGACACCAACCCCACCCTGCGACAGTTCAAGCGGCAACTTTTGATCGACATCACCAGCGAAGGCCTGCGCATCCAGATCGTCGACGAACAGAACCGGCCCATGTTCAACCTTGCCAGCGCCGAGTTGCAGCCCTACACCAAGATCATCCTGCGCGAGATCGGCCTCATGCTCAACGACGTGAACAACCGTCTCAGCCTGTCGGGTCATACCGACGCCATTCAATACGCCAATGCCGGGCGCGGCTACAGCAACTGGGAGTTGTCGGCGGACCGCGCCAACGCGTCGCGCCGCGAACTGATCGCCGGCGGCATGGACGATGCCAAAATGCTGCGGGTGGTCGGCCTGGCCTCCTCGGTGCCGTTCAACAACGCCGGCCCCACTGACCCTGTCAACCGCCGCATCAGCATCATCGTGATGAACAAGCGCACCGAAGACGCCGTCACCAAGGAAGCCTCCGGGGTCCAAATCCCCGACGAGACCGAGGCGGGAAGCGAAGCCGGGGAAGCCGGCAGCGCGCCTTGACCCCCGTGCCGCAAGGCGCGAAATAGCAGGCCAAATCCACCCTTATTCCCCTGATTGCCCGCGCCGGGCATGGCCAATAATTCAGCCTGAAGAAAGACCGTCTGAAGCGGCGGTCTCCACGACAGGTGAATTCAGGGATGGCTGAAGAAAGCGATCAGGAAAAGACAGAACCAGCCTCGCCACAAAGGCTGGAGAAGGCGCGCGAAGAAGGCCAGGTCGCGCAGTCGCGCGAGCTGGCGACCTTTGTCGTCCTGATGACCAGTGGTGCAACCCTGTGGACGATGGCCGGCAACCTGGGCCAGACCCTGTCGAACATCGTGCGCGGGGGGCTGCAGTTCGAACCGGGTATCGCCCGCGACAGCGCTCACGTGATGGCGCAGCTGTCGAGCCAGTTCTTTGAGGCCGCGCTGGCATTGGCGCCTTTTTTCCTGCTGGTGGTGGTTGCGGCCCTGGCGTCTCCGCTGCTGTTGCGCGGCTGGTTGTTCAGCACCAAGGCCCTTGCCCCGAAATTCAATCGCCTGAACCCGTTCTCGGGCATCAAGCGCATGTTTTCCAGCCAGGGCCTGATCGAGCTGGTCAAGTCGCTGGCCAAGGTGGGCTTGCTGGGAGGGGTCGCGGCCTGGCTGATCTGGAGCAATGTCGGCTCGATATTTTCGCTCAGCATGGAGCCGTCGCCCCTTGCGATCCAGCACATGGGCGACATCATCGGCAGGATTTTCCTGCTGGTTTCGGGCGCGATGATTTTCATCGTCGCGATCGACCTGCCTTACCAGCTCTGGAGCCACTTCAAGAAGCTCCGGATGAGCAAGGAGGAACTGCGCCGGGAAGCCAAGGAATCGGAAGGCGACCCGCATCTCAAGGCGCACATTCGCGCCCAGCAGCGCGAAGTGGCGCGCCGCCGCATGATGTCCGAGATCCCCACTGCCGACGTGGTGGTGACCAACCCGACCCACTACGCCGTCGCCCTCAAGTACAGCGAAGGCAAGATGCGCGCCCCGCGCGTGGTGGCCAAGGGCGCCGACGCCGTCGCCGCCCGCATCCGCGAACTGGCCGCCGAGCACAAGGTGCCGCTGCTGGAAGCGCCGCCGCTGGCGCGCGCGCTGTTCCGCCACACCGAACTCGGCGATGAAATCCCGGCCAAGCTCTACGCAGCGGTGGCCGAAGTGCTGGCCTACGTATTCCAGTTGCGCCACTACCAGCAGGTGGGCGGAATTTACCCGGACGCACCGACCGCCTTGCCGGTTCCGCCCGAGCTTGACCCGCTGCAGGCCAGCGCATGAACGGCACCCTGAGTTTTTCAAGCTTCTTCAACGGCGCCAATGCGCGGGCGTTGGCCGCGCCGATCTTCATCGTCCTCATTCTGGCGATGCTGGTGCTGCCGCTGCCGCCAATTGCGCTGGACATGCTGTTCACTTTCAACATCGCGCTTTCGATCATGGTCTTGCTGGTCAGCCTGTCGACCAAGAAGGCGCTCGAATTCGCGGCCTTCCCCACGGTGCTGCTGCTGTCCACCCTGCTGCGCCTGTCGCTCAACGTGGCATCGACCCGGGTGGTGCTGCTGGAAGGCCATACCGGCCCGGATGCCGCGGGCAAGGTGATCGAGGCCTTCGGCCATTTCCTGGTCGGCGGCGACTACACGGTCGGCATCATCGTTTTCGTCATTCTGGTGGTGATCAACTTCATCGTGATCACCAAGGGCGCCGGCCGCATCGCCGAGGTCAGCGCGCGCTTCACCCTCGATGCCATGCCGGGCAAGCAGATGGCGATCGATGCCGACCTCAACGCCGGTCTGGTCGACGAAAACGAGGCGCGCCGCCGGCGCGCCGAAATCGCCCAGGAAGCCGACTTCTACGGCTCGATGGACGGTGCCTCGAAGTTCGTGCGCGGCGACGCTATCGCCGGCATCCTGATTCTGGTGATCAACATCATCGGTGGTCTGCTCATCGGCCTGATGCAGCACGATATGTCGCTGGCCGACGCCGCCCGCAACTACACCCTGCTGGCGATCGGGGACGGCCTGGTGGCACAGATTCCGGCACTGGTCATTTCGATTGCTGCCGGCATCATCGTCAGCCGCGTCAGCACGGAAGAGGACATCGCGGGCCAGATGATGTCCAACGTTTTCAACAAGACGCAGGCGATGTACATCACGGCCGCGATCATCGGCCTGATGGGCTTGATTCCCGGCATGCCGAACTTCGCCTTCCTGCTGCTGGCCGGCGGCATGGTCTGGCTGGCCCGGAAGAGCAGCAAGCGGCAGCAGGAAGTCCAGCTGGAAGTGCCGGAGACGGCGCCTGTCGCCCCGGTCGAAAGCCAGGAAGCCAGCTGGGAAGACGTCGCGCCCATCGACACCCTGGGGCTGGAAGTCGGCTATCGCCTGATCCCGCTGGTTGACGCCGCCGCCGACGGCGAGTTGGTTCGCCGCATCAAGGGCATCCGCAAGAAATTCGCACGCGAGATCGGTTTCCTGCCGCCCGCCGTGCACATCCGCGACAACCTCGAGATCAACCCGAACAGCTACCGCATCACCCTGAAAGGCGTGGAAATCGGCAGCGGCGAAGTGCGCACCGGGCTGTTCCTCGCCATCGACCCGGGCAACATCACCGCCAGCCTGCCGGGCGTGGCCACACGCGATCCCGCATTCGGCCTGCCGGCGGTATGGATCGATTCCGGCATGCGCGAGCAGGCGCAGGCCATGGGCTACACCGTGGTCGATCCCGGCACCGTGGTCGCCACCCATCTGAACCACCTGGTGACCCTGCACGCCGCCGAACTGCTGGGGCGCCAGGAAGCGCAGGCGCTGCTCGACCACCTGGGCAAGAGCGCGCCCAAACTGGTGGAAGACCTGGTGCCGAAGATGCTGCCCCTGTCCACCGTGCAGAAGGTGTTGCAGAACCTGCTGATCGAGGGCGTGGCCATCCGCGACATGCGGACCATCATCGACACCCTGCTGGAGAACGCTGCGCGCGTCCAGGATCCGCACGAACTCACCGCGCTGATTCGGGTGGCGCTGGGCCGCTCGATCGTGCAGCAGATTTACGGATCGGCCAGTGAATTGCCGGTCATCGCGCTGGATCAGGGGCTGGAACGCCTGCTGATGCAGACCCTGCAGGCAGGCCAGGACGCCGTGGGCCTGGAGCCGGGCCTGGCCGACACCCTGCTGGAGCGCACCCAGACCTCGACGCAGCGCCAGGAAGCGCTGGGTCATCCCCCCGTATTGCTGACGCCGGCCGTGCTGCGTCCGCTACTTGCACGTTTCCTGCGGCGCACGGTGCCGCAACTCAAGGTGCTTTCGCACGCTGAAGTACCCGAAGGCAAACAGATCAAAGTGACTTCACTGGTAGGAGGAGCAGCATGAACGTGAAACGAATCGTCGCCAAAACATCCCGGGAGGCCATGCGCCAGTTGCGCGAGGAGCTCGGGCCCGATGCTGTCATCCTCTCCAATCGCGCCGTGGACGGCGGGGTCGAAGTGCTGGCCATGCCGGCCGAAGACATCGCCGCGATGGCACCGCCGGTGATGGAGGCGCCCGCGGCAGTTTCGCCGGCCAGGGCCCCGGAACCCAGGGCGCAGTATCGGCCCGAGCCCGAGCCTGCGGTCAGCTTCAAGCGCCGCCTGATCGAACGCATCGCCGTGCCCAGCCAGGACGGCAGCCATCTGGCGCAAAGCGTGATCAGCGAAATCAAGACCCTGCACATGCGGCTGGAAAGCCAGCTCGCCGATCTGACCTGGCGCGACCTGCCGGGACGTGACCCTGCGGGCGCCACCGTGATGCGCGACATGCTGGCGGCAGGCTTTTCCGCCACCCTGGCGCGCGAACTGCTGGAAAACCAGCCGAAAGGCGAGGAAGAGCAGGTTCGGGCCTGGATGCGCAACACACTGATGAAACGCCTGCAGGTGATCCAGAGCGAAAACGAACTGCTCGAATCCGGCGGCGTGTTCGCCCTGATGGGACCGACCGGCGCCGGCAAGACCACCACCACCGCCAAGCTGGCCGCCCGCTTCGTGGTGCGCCACGGCGCCGACAAGCTGGCGCTCCTCACCACCGACAGCTACCGGATCGGCGGCCATGAGCAGCTGCGCATCTACGGCAAGATCCTGGGGGTGACGGTGCATGCGGTGCGCGACGCCGCCGACTTGCGCCTGGCGCTGTCCGAACTGCGCAACAAGCACACCGTGCTGATCGACACCGTGGGCATGAGCCAGCGAGACCGTGCCGTTTCCGAGCAGGTCGAAATGCTGTGCCAGGCCGGCAAGCCGATCAAGCGGCTCTTGATGCTGAACGCCACCAGCCACGGCGACACCCTGGACGAAGTGGTGCAGGCCTATCAGACGCGCGGGCTCGACGGCTGCATCCTGACGAAAATCGACGAGGCGGCCAGCCTCGGCCCCGCGCTCGATTGCGCGATCCGCCATCAGCTGAACGTGCACTATCTGGCCACCGGCCAGCGCGTGCCCGAAGACCTGCACCTGGCCAATCGCCAGTACCTGATACACCGTGCCTTCAAGTCGCGCATCCAGGCCTCGCCGTGGCAGCTGGACGACAGCGAGCTGGCATTCGCCCTCTCCGGCATTCAAGCCATTCAGCGTGAAAGCGCGGTGGCGCATGGATAAATTCGTCGGCGACCAGGCCGCCGGACTGCGCCGTTTGCTTGGGCAGACCGGATTCCAGGTCATCACCGTGATGTCGGGCCAGCAGGGCGCGGGCAAGACCGCCGCGACCGTCAATCTGGCGGTCGCCCTGGCGCGCTCCGGGCGCGACGTGCTCATCATCGATCAGGACCGCCACGGCCGGGGCGCCTGCGCTGCGCTGGGGCTGACGCCGCGTTTCGAAGTGTCGGATGTGCTCGAAGGTCGCTGCACCCTGGAAGCGCTGATTCTCAATGGTCCCGACAACGTGCAGGTGCTGCCGATCGGCGGCGGCTTCAATCGTCTGGGGCGCCTGTCCGAGCGCGATCAGGAATGGCTGGCGCAGAGTTTCAACAGCCTGCAATGCGGGGTCGATGTGGTGCTGGTCGACATGGAAGAGGCCACCGATCCCGATGCCCTGCCGCTGGGTCTGGCCGCTTCCGAGATCATGGTGGTGCTGCCGCCCGGCAATGCGGCGATCACCCAGGGCTACACGCTGGTCAAACGGCTGGTGCACAATTTCGGCAAGCGCCGCTTCCGCCTGCTGCTCAACCGCATGACCTCGCCGGAGGAGGCACAGGCCGTGGCGCATAATTTCGCCTACACGGCCGAGCGATATCTGGGGGTGTCGATCGATTACCTGGGGTATATTCCGATGGACGAGCGGCTGACCCGTGCGGGCGACATGCGAACCTCGGTGGTGGAGGCCTTCCCGGTGGCGCAGTCGACGTCGCAGTTTCGCAAACTGGCCGACGGTCTGCTGCGCTGGCCGCAGCCGTCCAGCCTGGGCAGCGTTGGCGGGTTCATGCAGCGCGTGATTCAGGGTGGGCGCCTGGTGGAATCCTATAGAAGGGGGTAATCCTAGAAACCATGTACACCGCAACCGGCAAAAGCGAAAAAAGCGAAAAAAACGATCTGCTGGCGCAATACATGCCCATGGTGAAGCGCCTGGCCCATCACATGATGGGACGGCTTCCGCCCAGCGTGGAGGAGGACGATCTGGTACAGGCCGGCATGATCGGCCTGCTCGATGCGATCAGCCGCTACGATGAGGCGCAGAGCGCTCAGTTCGAAGCCTATGCCATCCAGCGCATCCGCGGCTCGATGATCGACGAACTGCGCCAGTCCGACTGGCTGCCGCGCAGCGCGCGTCAGTCGATGCGCAAGATCGAACAGGCGATCGGTGCCCTGCAGCATCAGTTGGGGCGACAACCCAGCGAAACCGAAATTGCCGGGTTCATGAAAATTCCGCTGGCCGAATACCAGGCCATGCTGGGCGACGCGCGCGGCCACCAGTTGCTGTATTTCGAGGATTTCGGCGAATCCGGCGAGGACGACTCCTTTCTCGACAAGCAGTCGGCGGACGAGGCCAGCATGCCCTTGCCGCAATTGCTCGATGCCAACCTGCGCGCCTGCATCATTGCCGCAATCGAAAACCTGCCCGAGCGTGAACAGCTGCTGATGTCGCTGTATTACGAGCAGGAACTCAACCTGCGCGAAATCAGCGAAGTATTCGGCGTCAGCGAATCCCGCATCTGCCAGCTTCACGGCCAGGCCATTGCGCGGATGCGCACCAAACTCAAGGAAGACGCATGGATCGCGGCAGTCTGATCGGACTTGTGCTGGCCTTGGTCGCCATCCTCGGCGGCCAGGCGCTGGAAGGCGGGCATCTCGGCATGTTTCTGCAGCCGGCAGCCTTTGTCATCGTGGTATTCGGCACCCTGGCCGCGGTGCTGCTGCACCACCCGTTTGCCGTTTTCATGAAGGGGGTGCGGATGGCCAAATGGGCTTTCCGCCCACCCGAGTCTGAGGCGGATGCGATCATCCGCCGCGTCATCCAGTGGTCGCATACGGCGCGCCAGGACGGTGCGCTGGCGCTGGAAAAATACGTCAACATGACGCGTGACCCGTTCCAGAAATCCGGGCTGCAATTGCTGATCGACGGTGCCGATGCGGACAAACTGCGCGATACGCTCGACGTGCAGATCGTCAGTTTTGAAACGGCCGAACGCCAGGCTGCACGGGTATGGGAAGCCGCGGGCGGCTACGCGCCCACGCTCGGCATCCTGGGCGCAGTCATCGGCCTGATCCACGTCATGGAGAACCTGGCGGATCCCAGCAAGCTGGGCGCGGGCATTGCGGTTGCCTTCGTCGCCACCATCTACGGCGTCGGCCTGGCCAACCTGGTATTTCTGCCGATCGCCAACAAGCTCAAGTTTTCCATCGCGCGCCGGGTGGCCGAGCACGAAATCATCTGCGACGGCCTCGTCGGCATTGCCCATGGCGACAACCCGCGCATCATCGAGGCACGCCTCAAGGGTTATCTCTGATCCTAGAAACCGTGGTTGACCGCTTATAAGCTCATGGCGTACCGCTTGAATACTATTTTCTTCACCTTGGGTCGCGCTAACGATAAGGGTGACTTCGCTACGCACCCGCTGGCACGCCTGGTCACGCGCCTGCCTTTGTCACTCGTCGTTGCAGGCAATGGCCTGCTGCCTCCTCATTTCGCGGCAGCCACCTGCCCAGACGCACCATCGGGTGCGTCCAACCACGGTTCCTAGGATCATGCGCCGTCGCCGCCGCATCGCCTCCGACCACGAAAACCACGATCGCTGGCTGATTTCCTATGCCGACTTCATTACCCTGCTGTTCGCCTTCTTCGTGGTGATGTACGCCATCTCGGCCGTCAGCGAAAGCAAATAC
>JBAVWB010000191.1:0-28141 GCA_049697615.1 Thiobacillus sp.
GTCAACGTGCGCGTAGTGACGCTTGGCGGTCTCGTACTCGACGTGCGCGGTGTTGATGGTGATGCCGCGCGCCTTCTCTTCGGGCGAGCTGTCAATTTCGTCGTACTTCTTGGCAGCGCCACCATATTTCTTCGACAAAATGGTGGTGATCGCCGCGGTCAAGGTGGTCTTGCCGTGGTCAACGTGTCCAATGGTGCCAACGTTTACGTGCGGTTTGGTCCGCTCGAATTTTTCCTTAGCCATTTCTTTGTACCCTTAAATCAATCAATTAATCTGTTGAAAGCGTTCGCAGCTCAATTACTTCTTGGCAATAACAGCTTCAGCAACGCTCTTCGGCGCTTCGGTGTAGTGCTTGAATTCCATCGAGTAAGTGGCGCGGCCCTGCGACATGGAACGCAGATCGGTCGAGTAGCCGAACATCTCGGCCAACGGCACTTCGGCCTTCACCAGCTTGACCCCGGCCGCATCTTCCATGCCCTGAATGATGCCGCGACGACGGTTCAGGTCGCCCATCACATCGCCCATGTAGTCTTCCGGCGTCTCGACTTCGACCGCCATCATCGGCTCAAGCAGAATCGGGCTGGCTTTGCGCATACCGTCCTTGAATGCCAGGATGGCTGCCAGTTTGAACGCCAATTCGGACGAGTCGACATCGTGGTAGGAGCCGTCAAACAGGGTGACCTTGACGTCGACCACCGGAAAGCCTGCCAGCACGCCATTGGTCAGGGCTTCCTTCAAGCCCTTCTCGACTGCCGGAATATATTCGCGCGGCACGGTACCGCCCTTGATGGCATCGATGAACTCAAAGCCCTTGCCCGGCTCGTTCGGACCCATCTTGATCCAGACGTGGCCGTACTGACCCTTACCGCCCGACTGCTTGGCGTGCTTGCCTTCCTGCTCAACTTCCTTCTTGATCGCTTCGCGGTAGGCCACTTGCGGCGCACCCACGTTGGCCTCGACGCCGAACTCGCGGCGCATCCGGTCCACCAGAATCTCGAGGTGCAACTCACCCATGCCGGACATGATCGTCTGGCCGCTTTCTTCATCCGTACGAACGCGGAATGACGGGTCTTCCTGCGCCAGACGGCCCAGGGCAATACCCATCTTTTCCTGGTCGGCCTTGGTCTTCGGCTCGACCGCCACGTGAATCACCGGCTCGGGGAAAATCATCCGCTCAAGCGTGATCGGGGAAGCCACATCGCACAGCGTATCGCCGGTGGTGACATCCTTCAGACCGACTGCCGCAGCGATGTCGCCCGCGCGCACTTCCTTGATCTCTTCACGCTGGTTGGCGTGCATCTGCAGAATACGGCCCAGGCGTTCTTTGCGACCCTTGACCGGGTTGTAAATCGTGTCGCCCGATTTGACGACGCCGGAATAGACGCGGAAGAAAATCAGCTGGCCCACATAGGGGTCGGTCGCGACCTTGAACGCCAGGGCGGAGAATTTCTCTTCATCGGAAGGCTGGCGGGTACCTTCGCTGCCATCGTCCAACTCACCCTTGACCGGGGGGATATCGGTCGGTGCCGGCATCAGCTCGACCACCTTGTCGAGCATGGCCTGCACGCCCTTGTTCTTGAACGCGCTACCGCACATCATCGGAACGATTTCGCTGGCGATGGTACGCGTACGCAGGCCCTTGATCACATCTTCCTCGGAGAGGTCACCCTCTTCCAGGTACTTGTTCATCATCTCTTCAGACGATTCCGCAGCCGCTTCCAGCATGGCTTCACGCCATTTTTTGCTGACCTCGACCAACTCCGCGGGAATTTCGCGCAGGTCGAACTTCATGCCCTGACTGGCTTCATCCCAATAAATCGCCTTCATCTTGACCAGGTCGACCACGCCTTCGAACTTTTCCTCTGCACCGATCGGCACCTGGATCGGAACCGGATTGGCCTTCAGGCGCAGGCGCATCTGATCGTAGACCTTGAAGAAGTCGGCGCCGGAGCGGTCCATCTTGTTGACGAAAGCCAGGCGCGGCACGCCGTATTTGTTGGCCTGACGCCACACGGTTTCCGACTGCGGCTGAACACCACCCACCGCGCAGTACACCATGCAGGCGCCATCCAGCACACGCATGGAACGCTCCACTTCAATGGTGAAATCGACGTGACCCGGAGTGTCAATAATGTTGATGCGATGCTCGGGGAATTTGCCGTCCATCCCCTTCCAGAAACACGTGGTCGCGGCCGATGTAATCGTAATGCCACGCTCCTGCTCCTGCTCCATCCAGTCCATGGTGGCCGCGCCATCATGGACTTCGCCGATCTTGTGCGACACGCCCGTGTAAAACAGGACGCGCTCGGTGGTGGTGGTTTTGCCAGCGTCAATATGGGCCGAAATGCCGATATTGCGATAGCGCTCGATAGGAGTATTGCGTGCCACGTTAATTACCTGCCAATCAATTCGTTGGGTTTAGAAGCGGAAATGCGAGAAGGCCTTGTTGGCTTCGGCCATACGGTGCACTTCTTCACGTTTCTTCACTGCGCCGCCACGGCCTTCGGCCGCATCCAGCAGTTCGCCCGCCAGACGGGCACCCATGGACTTCTCGCCGCGCTTGCGCGCCGCATCCTTCAGCCAGCGCATGGCCAGCGCGGTACGACGACTCGAGCGCACTTCGACCGGCACCTGGTAGTTGGCGCCACCGACGCGGCGGCTCTTCACCTCGACCAGCGGCCGGGCGTTGTTCAGCGCAACGCCGAACACTTCCAGGGGATCCTTGCCGGATTTCTGGACGATCTGCTCGAACGCGCCATAGACGATGCGCTCAGCGACGGACTTTTTGCCGCTGGACATGACGACGTTCATGAATTTCGAAACTTCCTGATTGCCGAATTTCGGATCAGGCAGGATTTCACGTTTGGGGACTTCGCGACGACGGGGCATATTCCTGTCTCTCTATCTAGTTAAGCTTTTTTCGGACGCTTGGCGCCGTACTTCGAACGCGACTGCTTCCGGTCTTTCACGCCAGCCGTATCCAGGCTGCCGCGAACGGTGTGGTAACGCACACCCGGCAAGTCCTTGACCCGGCCGCCGCGCACCAGCACCACCGAGTGCTCCTGCAGGTTGTGGCCTTCGCCACCGATGTAGCTGATGACCTCGAAGCCGCTGGTGAGCTTGACCTTGCAGACCTTACGCAAGGCGGAGTTCGGTTTCTTGGGCGTCGTGGTGTACACGCGAGTGCACACGCCGCGGCGTTGCGGGCAGGCTTTCAAGGCCGGAACCTTGCTCTTTTCCACCGGCGCCTGGCGCGGCTTGCGGATCAGCTGGTTAATCGTTGGCATGTCAAAAATTCCGAAAAATTAAGGTGAGCGTATCGTTTCTAAAACAAGCGGGACGGCTATACGCCGTCCCGGGCTACAGTCCTGCGCTTCCAGGCGAACTTATGGCCGGAAAAAGACGCGTGATTCTAGGTGAGAGCCACCCCCATGTCAAGCCACTTCCTGATTCTCGGCAGGACTCACGTCCCCGCCTTCGATCAGATGCCCGGCCCCCAGATCCTCCCCGGCCGCCTGTCGGCGACGGGTATTGTGGTAGGCTAGACCAGTGCCGGCCGGAATCAGGCGTCCGACAATCACGTTTTCCTTCAGGCCGCGCAGCTCGTCCCGCTTGCCCATGATGGCCGCTTCGGTCAGCACGCGCGTGGTTTCCTGGAAGGAAGCCGCCGAGATGAAGGAATCGGTCGACAGCGACGCCTTGGTGATGCCGAGCAGAATCGGGTCGTAGACCGCAGGTTCCTTGCCGGCCGCCACCATGTCGTCGTTGATCTGCAGCACTTCCGAACGCTCGACCCCTTCGCCGGGGATGAGGCCGGTGTCACCCGGATCCACCACGGTGACACGACGCAGCATCTGGCGCACGATGACCTCAATGTGCTTGTCGTTGATCTTCACGCCCTGCAGGCGGTACACGTCCTGCACTTCGTCGGTGATGTATCGCGCCAGCGCTTCCACGCCACGCAGCTTCAGGATGTCGTGCGGATCGACCGGACCGTCGACGATCACTTCGCCCTTCTGGACGATCTGGCCGTCGTGCGCAGTCACGTGCTTTTCCTTCGTGATCAGGTACTCGTGCGCCACACCGTCCAGATCGGTAATGACCAGACGCTGTTTGCCCTTGGTGTCCTTGCCGAAGGAGACTGTGCCCGTAACTTCCGCCAACACGCCGGCATCTTTCGGGGAACGTGCCTCGAACAGCTCGGCAACGCGCGGCAGACCACCGGTAATGTCACGCGTCTTCGACGTTTCCTGCGGGATACGTGCGATCACATCGCCCACCGCCACGTCCTGCCCATCCTTCACGGTGATGATTGAGCCGATCTGGAAGGTGATGTTGACCAGGGTTTCGGTTCCCGCCAGCTTGAGTTCATTGCCGGCTTCGTCCAGCAGTTTCACCTGCGGACGCAGGCCTTTGCCTGCGCTGCTGGCTTTGCGCTTGGGATCGATCACCACCAGCGTGGACAGACCGGTGACGTCGTCGAGCTGCTTGGCCACGGTGACGCCTTCCTCGATGTTCTCGAAGCGGATGCGTCCGGCGTACTCGGTGATGATGGGGCGGGTGTGCGGATCCCAGGTCGCCAGCACGGCGCCGGCCTTGATCTTGGCAGCGTCGGTCACCATCAGGGTCGCGCCGTACGGCACCTTGTGACGCTCGCGCTCGCGCCCGGCATCGTCCGCAATGATGATCTCGCCGCTGCGCGAAATCGCCACCAGCTCCTTGCGGGCGTTGGTCACGTAACGCATGGTGGCGGTGTACTGCACCGTGCCGTTCGACTTGGCTTCGAGCTGGCTCGCAGCGGCCGCACGCGATGCGGCACCGCCGATGTGGAAGGTCCGCATGGTGAGCTGGGTGCCCGGCTCGCCGATCGACTGCGCAGCGATCACGCCGACGGCTTCGCCGACGTTGACCATGTAGCCGCGGCCGAGGTCGCGGCCGTAGCACTTGCCGCACAGGCCATAGCGCGTTTCGCAGGTCAGCGGGGTGCGCACCTTGACTTCGTCGATGCCGAGCGACTCGATGGTTTCGACCACGTCCTCCACCAGCAACGTGCCGGCTTCGAACAGGGTTTCCTGGGTTTCGGGATGAATGATGTCGCTGGCCGCCACGCGGCCGAGAATCCGCTCGCGCAGCGCCTCGACCACTTCACCGCCTTCGACCAGCGCTTTCACCACCAGGCCATTCTTGGTGCCGCAATCGTCCTCGACCACCACCAGATCCTGGGTCACGTCGACCAGTCGGCGCGTCAGGTAGCCGGAGTTCGCGGTCTTCAGCGCGGTGTCGGCCAGGCCCTTACGGGCGCCGTGGGTCGAGATGAAGTACTGAAGCATGTTCAGGCCTTCGCGGAAGTTCGCCGTGATCGGCGTCTCGATGATGGAACCGTCCGGTTTTGCCATCAGGCCGCGCATGCCGGCCAGCTGGCGAATCTGCGCTGCGGAGCCGCGCGCGCCCGAGTCGGCCATCATGTAAATCGAGTTGAACGACTCCTGGGTGACTTCCTTGCCGTGGCGGTCGATGACCTTCTCGCCGCCCAGCTGGCCCATCATGGCCTTGGCGACGGCGTCGCCGGCGCGGCCCCAGATGTCGACCACCTTGTTGTAGCGCTCGCCCTGGGTCACCAGACCCGAGGTGTACTGCGATTCGATCTCTTTCACTTCGGCTTCGGCGGCGGCCAGGATCTGACCCTTTTCCTTCGGGATCAGCATGTCCTTGATGGCAATCGACATGCCCGCGCGGGTGGCGAAGGTGAAGCCGGTGTACATCAGCTTGTCGGCGAAAATCACCGTCTCACGCAGTCCGCAGCGGCGGAAGCTGGCGTTGATCAGCTTGGAGATTTCCTTCTTCTTCAGCGCCTTGTCGACGAAGCTGAACGGCAGCCCCGGCGGCAGGATCTCGGACAGCAGCGCGCGGCCCAGCGTGGTTTCCACCCGCTTGATGGTCTCGACGCGGTTCTTGTTCTCGTCCAGCGTCACTTCCTTGATGCGCACCGTGACGCGGGCATGCAGCTCCGCTTCGCGGTTGTCATAGGCGCGGCGCGCTTCGGTGACGTCGGCAAACAGCATGCCTTCGCCCTTGGCGTTGATCTTTTCGCGCGTCATGTAATACAGGCCCAGCACGATGTCCTGCGACGGCACGATGATGGGCTCGCCGTTGGCGGGCGACAGCACGTTGTTCGACGCCAGCATCAGGGTGCGGGCTTCGGTCTGCGCTTCCAGCGACAGCGGCACGTGGACGGCCATCTGGTCGCCGTCGAAGTCGGCGTTGAACGCCGCACACACCAGCGGGTGCAGCTGGATCGCCTTGCCTTCGATCAGCACCGGCTCGAACGCCTGGATGCCCAGGCGGTGCAGCGTCGGCGCGCGGTTCAGCATCACCGGATGCTCGCGGATGACCTCTTCCAGCAGGTCCCACACGATCGGTTCTTCGTCTTCCACCATCTTCTTGGCGGCCTTGATCGTGGTCGCCAGCCCCAGCACTTCGAGGCGGTGAAAAATGAAGGGTTTGAACAATTCCAGCGCCATCTTCTTCGGCAGGCCGCACTGGTGCAGCTTCAGGGCCGGGCCCACCACGATGACGGAACGGCCAGAATAGTCGACGCGCTTGCCCAAGAGGTTCTGGCGGAAGCGTCCGCTCTTGCCCTTGATCATGTCGGCCAGCGACTTCAGCGGACGCTTGTTTGCACCGGTCATCGCCTTGCCGCGACGGCCGTTATCGAGCAGCGAATCGACCGCTTCCTGCAGCATGCGCTTTTCGTTGCGCACGATGATTTCAGGCGCCTTCAGCTCCAGCAGCCGCTTCAGGCGGTTGTTGCGGTTGATGACGCGACGGTACAGGTCGTTCAGATCGGAAGTGGCGAAACGGCCACCGTCCAGCGGCACCAGCGGACGCAGTTCGGGCGGCAGCACCGGCAGCACTTCGAGGATCATCCACTCGGGCTTGATGCCGGACTTCTGGAAACCCTCGAGGATTTTCAGGCGCTTGGACAGCTTCTTCAGCTTGGTGTCGGAACCGGTCTTGCTGATTTCCGAATGCAGCCCTTCGACCACGCTGTGCAGGTTGAGCGAACGCAGCAGTTCGCGCACCGCTTCCGCGCCCATCAGCGCCTTGAATTCATCGCCGTATTCTTCCAGCTTGGCGAGGTAGTCTTCCTCGGTCAGCAACTGGCCGCGGTTGAGCGGCGTCATGCCGGGTTCGACCACCACGAAGCCTTCGAAATAGAGCACACGTTCGATGTCGCGCAGCGTCATGTCGAGCACCATGCCCAGACGGCTCGGCAGCGACTTCAGGAACCAGATGTGCGCAACCGGAGAGGCCAGTTCGATGTGGCCCATGCGCTCGCGGCGCACCTTGGACAGCGTGACTTCGACGCCGCACTTTTCGCAGATCACGCCGCGATGCTTGAGGCGCTTGTACTTGCCGCACAGACATTCGTAGTCCTTCACCGGACCGAAGATCTTGGCGCAAAAGAGGCCGTCACGTTCCGGCTTGAAGGTGCGGTAGTTGATGGTCTCCGGCTTCTTCACTTCGCCGTACGACCAGGAACGGATTTTCTCCGGCGACGCCAGGCCAATCTTGATGGCGTCGAACTCTTCCTCGTGGGTGGCCTGCTTGAAAAGATCTAACAATGCTTTCATGGCTGTGTCCTCACCCCTAAATTAATAACGTTCCAGATCGATGTCGATGCCGAGCGAACGGATTTCCTTCACCAGCACGTTGAATGATTCCGGCATACCCGCCTCGATCTTGTGGTCGCCCTTGACGATGTTCTCGTACACCTTGGTACGGCCGTTCACATCGTCCGACTTCACCGTCAGCATTTCCTGCAGCACGTAGGACGCGCCATAGGCTTCCAGCGCCCACACTTCCATTTCGCCGAAGCGCTGGCCACCGAACTGCGCCTTGCCGCCAAGCGGCTGCTGGGTCACCAGCGAGTACGGGCCGGTCGAACGCGCGTGCATCTTGTCGTCGACCAGGTGGTGCAGCTTCAGCACGTGCTTGTAGCCTACGGTCACCTGGCGATCAAAGGCTTCGCCGGTGCGGCCGTCGTACAGCGTGACCTGACCGCCTTCCGGCAGTCCGGCCAGCTTCAGCATCTGGCGGATTTCGTCTTCCGACGCGCCATCGAACACCGGTGAAGCAAACGGCACGCCCTTCACCAGGTTGCGCCCCAGTTCGATCACTTCATCGTCGGTGAAGCTGTCGAGGTCTTCCACCTTGCCCGACTGGTTGTAGATCTGCTTCAGGAAATTGCGCAGATCCTTCACCAGCGTCTTGGTCTGCGCCGCCAGCATTTCGCCGATGCGCTCGCCCAGACCCTTGGCAGCCCAGCCGAGGTGGGTCTCCAGAATCTGGCCGATGTTCATCCGCGACGGCACGCCGAGCGGGTTCAGCACGATGTCGACCGGGCGGCCGTCAGCCATGAAGGGCATGTCCTCGACCGGAGCGATCTTCGACACCACACCCTTGTTACCGTGACGGCCGGCCATCTTGTCGCCGGGCTGCAGGCGGCGTTTGACCGCCAGATAGACCTTGACCATCTTCTGCACGCCGGGCGGCAGTTCGTCGCCGGCGGTGAGCTTTTTCTTCTTCTCTTCGAACATCGCATCGAACTCGATGCGCTTCTGCGTCAGGCTGTCCTTCAGCGATTCGACCTGGCGGCTGGCTTCGTCATCGGCCAGACGGATGTCGAACCAGTCGTGACGGTTCACCGACTCCAGATAGTCACGGGTGACCTTGCTGCCCTTGGCCAGCTTCTTCGGGCCGCCGTTGGCGACTTTCAGGTGCAGCAACTTTTCCAGACGCGCAAAGGTGTCGTCTTCGACGATCCGCATGCGGTCGGTCATGTCCTTGCGGTACTCGGCCAGCTGGGTGTCGATGATCGACTGCGCGCGCTTGTCGCGCTCGATGCCTTCGCGGGTGAACACCTGCACGTCGATCACCACGCCCGACATGCCGGACGGCACTTTCAGCGAAGTGTCCTTCACGTCGGAGGCCTTCTCGCCGAAGATCGCGCGCAAGAGCTTCTCTTCCGGCGTCAGCTGGGTTTCGCCCTTCGGCGTGACCTTGCCGACCAGCACGTCGCCGGCTTCGACTTCCGCGCCGATCGCGATGATGCCGGAATCGTCCAGACGTCCCAGCTGGCGTTCGGCCAGATTGGAGATGTCGCGGGTGATTTCCTCAGGACCGAGCTTGGTGTCACGCGCCACCACCGACAGTTCCTCGATGTGGATCGAGGTGTAGCGGTCTTCGGCGACGACTTTTTCGTTGATCAGGATCGAGTCTTCGAAGTTGAAGCCGTTCCACGGCATGAAGGCGACCAGCATGTTCTGGCCCAGCGCCAGCTCGCCCATGTCGGTCGAGGCGCCATCGGCGATCACGTCGCCGCGGGCGATCACGTCGCCCACCTTCACCAGCGGACGCTGGTTGATGTTGGTGTTCTGGTTGGAACGCGTGTACTTGATCAGCGAGTAGATGTCCACGCCGACTTCGCCCGCACGCGCTTCCTCGTCGTGCACGCGGATCACGATACGGCCGGCGTCGATGTAGTCGACGATGCCGCCGCGATGCGCGGTCACCACCGTGCCGGAATCGACCGCAGCGGTGCGCTCGATGCCTGTGCCGACGAAGGGCTTCTCGGGACGCAGACAGGGCACGGCCTGGCGCTGCATGTTGGAGCCCATCAGCGCGCGGTTGGCGTCGTCGTGCTCGAGGAACGGAATCAGGGACGCCGCCACCGACACGATCTGCGCCGGCGCCACGTCCATGTATTCGATCTTGTCGGGGGCCGACAGCGTGAATTCATTCTTGAAGCGGCACGACACCAGGTCGTCCTTGAACTTGCCCTTGGCATCGAGATCGGCGTTGGCCTGCGCGATCACGTATTTGCTTTCCTCGATCGCCGACAGGTATTCGATTTCGTCGGTGACCTTGTGGTTGATCACTTTCCGGTATGGCGTTTCGATGAAGCCATACCAGTTGGTGCGCGCGAACAGGGCCAGCGAGTTGATCAGGCCGATGTTCGGGCCTTCCGGCGTTTCGATCGGGCAGACGCGGCCGTAGTGGGTCGGGTGCACGTCGCGCACCTCGAAGCCGGCGCGCTCGCGGGTCAGACCGCCCGGGCCCAGGGCCGAAACACGGCGCTTGTGGGTAATCTCGGATAGCGGGTTGGTCTGGTCCATGAACTGCGACAGCTGGCTGGAACCGAAGAATTCCTTGATCGCGGCCGACACCGGCTTGGCGTTGATCAGGTCATGCGGCATCAGGTTGTCGGACTCGGCCTGCGACAGGCGCTCGCGCACTGCGCGCTCGACCCGCACCAGACCGGCGCGGAACTGGTTCTCCGCCAGTTCGCCGACCGAACGCACGCGACGGTTGCCCAGGTGGTCGATGTCGTCGATCTCGCCGCGGCCATTGCGCAGCTCGACCAGGATCTTGATCACGGCGACGATGTCCTCGGTCGACAGCGTACCGGTTCCGGTCAGTTCGTCGCGGCCGATGCGGCGGTTGAACTTCATGCGACCCACAGCCGACAGGTCGTAGCGGTCTTCGCTGAAGAACAGGTTGCCGAACAGGGCATTCACCGCGTCTTCGGTGGGCGGCTCGCCCGGGCGCATCATGCGGTAGATCGCCACCTTGGCGGCGTATTCATCGGCGGCATCGTCGGCGCGCAGCGTCTGCGAAATGAAGGCGCCATGATCGAGGTCGTTGGTATAAAGCGTGTTGAACTTCTCGACCTTGGCAGCAGCCAGCGCGACCAGCAGCTCTTCGGTGATTTCGTCGTTGGCGCGCGCCACCAGTTCGCCGGTGGTGGTGTCGACCACATCGTGCGACAGCACGCGGCCCACCACGAACTCGGCCGGAACCGCCCATTTCTTGACGCCAGCGGCGTCCAGCTCGCGTATGTGCTTGGCGGTGATGCGCTTGTCCTTGGCGACGATGACGTGACCGTCCTTGCCGCAGATGTCGAAGCGGGCCAGTTCGCCGCGCAGGCGCTCGGGCACCAGTTCGAACTGCACGCCCTGGCTGTTGACGTAGAAGGTGTCCTTGGCGAAGAAATCTTCCAGGATGGTGGCGGGGGTATAGCCCAGCGCCTTCAGCAGGATGGTGACCGGCATCTTGCGGCGACGGTCGACGCGGAAAAACAGGATGTCCTTGGCGTCGAATTCGAAGTCCAGCCACGAGCCACGGTAGGGAATCACGCGGGCCGAGAACAGGAGCTTGCCAGAGCTGTGGGTCTTGCCGCGGTCATGCTCGAAGAACACGCCCGGGGAACGGTGCAGCTGAGACACGATCACGCGCTCGGTGCCGTTGATGACGAAGGAGCCGGTCGGGGTCATCAGCGGGATTTCGCCCATGTAGACCTCCTGTTCCTTGACTTCCTTGATCGTCGGCTTGGACGCTTCCTTGTCCATGATCACCAGGCGCACCTTGGCGCGCAGCGGGGCGCAGAAGGTCAGGCCGCGCTGCTGGCATTCCTTGATGTCGAACACCGGCTCGCCGAGGTTGTAGCTGACATATTCCAGCCGCGCGTTCTTGGAGTGGCTTTCGATCGGGAAAATCGAGGTGAACGCGGCTTGCAGGCCTTCGTTCAGTCGCTCCTCGCGCGTACGACCCTCCTGCAGGAAGGCCCGATAGGACTCAAGCTGGGTCGCCAGAAGAAACGGCACCGGAAGGGTGTTGGTACGGCTGGCAAAGCTCTTGCGCAGACGTTTTTTCTCGGTAAAGGTATAAGCCATGGGATCTCCTTGACGATCAGGGGCAAGCGGGCACGTGGGCTACGGCCAGCGCTTTGTGGGGCATACGACCTTTCACGGGCTTGAGCCCGTAGAAAGCCGGAGTCCCCTTGCGGGGCATACGACCTTTCATGGGCTTCAGCCCATAGAAAGTCGGAGTCCCTTTAGGGGGCACACGCAAAAAGCAAACGACCCGGAAGCCGATTCCGGGTTCCGGGTATTTGCTGCTTGCGTCTGCCGCGGGCTTCCCCGCAACACACGGTCGAATAAAATTCGTCACCGGAATGAGGCGGCGCGCTTGCACGCACCGCCAGGGATCCGTGGACTTACTTGACTTCGACGGATGCGCCAGCTTCTTCCAACTGCTTTTTCAGCGCGTCGGCATCAGCCTTGGTCACGCCTTCTTTAACAGCCTTCGGTGCGCCGTCGACCAGATCCTTGGCTTCTTTCAGGCCCAGGCCGGTTGCAGCACGCACCACCTTGATGACTTCCACTTTCTTCTCGCCACAGGAGTTCAGCATCACGGTGAACTCGGTCTGCTCTTCAGCAGCGGCGGCGGCGCCGGCGGCGGGAGCTGCCACGGCAACCGCAGCGGCAGCGGCGGAAACGCCAAACTTTTCTTCCATCTCTTTGATCAGCTCGGACAGATCCAGCACTGTCATGCCAGCGATCGCGTCGAGAATTTCAGCTTTAGAAACAGCCATTTGTAATACTCCTGTCAATGTGCTTCAGATTATAAAAACGATATCGTCGAATCGGATGTCGGCAGACCGCTCAAGCAGCCTGCTTGTCACGCACCGCAGCCAGTCCGCGAACGAACTTGGTCGGCACTTCGTTGAGCGTACGAACGAATTGCGCGATCGGGGCCTGCATGGTGCCCAAGAGCTTGGACAACAGTTCATCACGGCTGGGCATGCTGGCCAGATTCCCCACATCCTTGGCGGACATGATGAAGTTGGGCATGGCACCGGCCTTGATGACGAACTTGTCGTTGGTCTTGGCGAACCCGTGCATCACTTTGGCGGCAGCCACCGGGTCTTTGGAAATGCCATAGGCAAGCGGGCCGACCAGCTGGTCGGCAATGCCTGCAAACGGCGTATCCGCAACCGCGCGGCGCACCAGCGTGTTTTTCAACACGCGCAGATAGACGCCTTCCTTGCGGGCTTGCGCGCGCAACTGGGTCATGTTCTCCACCGTGATGCCACGGTATTCGGCTACAACAACCGTCTGGGCGCCCGCAAATTCAGCGGAAACCTCAGCAACGACGGCTTTCTTTTCTTCAAGATTCAGACTCAAGGTCTTACCTCCTTCTCAGTTACGGAGCACTGCCCGCTTGTGCCCACGGGGCGCTCCGGCTGGCGACCTTGACAGGAAAATCCTGCTGGGGAACGCCATCTGCGTAGGGTCCGGCGCCGGCAAACAGAGGACAGCATTCCGTCACCCATCTGCCATCCACCGGCGATTAAATCCTTGCGGATGCCTACGGTCTTTGACAACCCGTCAGCCAATGCTCCGGCGACGGCCCAAAGTTCATTCAGGCACTCTTTTCAGAGATGCCCATGATCAAAAATTTAGGCGCTGACACTGGCCTGGTCAACGCGCACGCCCACGCCCATGGTGCTGGACACCGACAGGCGCTTGAAATAGACACCCTTGGAACTCGCCGGCTTGGCGCGCTGAAGCGCATCCAGCAGGGCAGCCAGGTTTTCTTTCAGGTCTTCGACGCTGAACGAGGCGCGACCGATGGTGCAGTGCACAATGCCGCCCTTGTCGGTGCGGTACTGCACCTGGCCGGCCTTGGCATTTTTAACGGCACCCGCCACGTCAGCCGACACCGTTCCCACCTTGGGGTTCGGCATCAGGCCGCGCGGGCCCAGAATCTGGCCCAGCTGGCCCACGACGCGCATGGCATCCGGCGTGGCGATCACCACGTCGAAGTCCATCTTGCCGGCCTTGATTTCGGCCGCCAGGTCGTCGAAGCCGACGATATCGGCGCCGGCATCCTTGGCCTTTTGCACGTTGTCGCCCTGGGCGAACACGGCCACGCGAACGGTTTTGCCGATTCCCTTCGGCAGCACCACCGCACCCCGCACCATCTGGTCGGATTTACGGGCGTCAACGCCGAGGTTCACCGCGATGTCGACCGATTCGTCGAACTTGGCCGTAGCCGACTCCTTGACCAGCTGCAGGGCGTCGATCACCGGGTAATTGCGGTTACGGTCGATTTTTTCCTTGAGTGCGCGCAAGCGCTTGGATACGTTAGCCATCTCAGACTCCCTCCACGATGATGCCCATGGAACGGGCTGTGCCTGCAATGGTGCGCACTGCCGCATCCATGTCGGACGCGGTCAGGTCGGGCTCTTTGGCCTTGGCAATCTCTTCCAGCTGGGCGCGGGTAATCGTGCCCACCTTGTCGAGGTGCGGCCTGGCGCTGCCCTTGTCGAGCTTGATCGCCTTCTTGATCAGCACCGTTGCGGGCGGCGTCTTCATGATGAAGGTGAAGCTCTTGTCCGCGAACGCAGTGATCACGACCGGAATCGGCAGACCGGGCTCCATGCCCTGGGTCTTGGCGTTGAACGCCTTGCAGAATTCCATGATGTTCAGGCCGCGCTGACCGAGTGCGGGACCGATGGGGGGCGACGGGTTGGCTTTACCCGCCGGCACTTGCAGCTTGATATAGCCGACTATCTTCTTTGCCATGATGGCTCCTTAATGTGAGTACCAGCGCGCTTTGGGTTGCCCTACTCGCGCTCCTCTCCGGAAAACCCGGATGCCGTTTCCAGCCTGACGCCGGAACAGCTTTTACCAGCCAAGCCGTGGCCTGGCTTAGCTTTTCTCGACCTGACCGAAACCCAGCTCGACGGGTGTCGCCCGGCCAAAAATCATCACCGACACGCGCAATTTGCTCTTGTCGTAATTCACTTCTTCCACGTTGCCGTTGAAGTCGGTGAACGGCCCGTCGATAACACGCACCGACTCGCCCACTTCGAACAGCACCTTGGGCTTGGGCTTTTCCACACCCTCGCGCATCTGGTCCATGATGGACTGGACTTCCTTCTCGGAAATCGGCGCCGGCTTGGTGGCCGTGCCACCGACGAATCCGGTGACCTTGGGCGTGCTTTTCACCAGGTGCCAGGTGTCGTCGTCCATTTCCATCTGCACCAGGACGTAACCGGGGAAGAACTTGCGTTCGGCAGTCTTCTTCTGACCGCCCTTCATTTCCACCACTTCTTCCACCGGCACCAGGATTTCGCCGAAGCGATCCTTCATGCCCGCACGTTCGATGCGCTCAATCAAATTGCGCATCACGCTTTTCTCGAAGCCGGAGTAGGCATGAACCACATACCACCGCATACTCAACTCCCCTGTCCCATGGCCAACTTGACCAGCCACAACAAAATACTGTCGACCGCCCACATAAACAGTGCCATCACGATCACGAACAGCATGACCACGCCAGTCATCTGGATGGTCTCCTTGCGCGTCGGCCAGACAACCTTTTTGGCCTCGTCACGCGCATCGAGCGCGAATCCGAAAAATTGCTTGCCGGGGCCCGACATGCCGGCAACGACACCCGCCAGCACGACGCCCACGATCACCGACAGCACACGCACCACGGTCGGCGCGTCAGCCAAATAATAAAAGCCGGCCACCCCTGCGATGACCAGCAACACTGCTACCAGCAGCTTGAGTTTGTCAGCCATGAATGCTGTGTGCCTTGCGGCTTATCCTGTGGCAGGCCAAGAGGGTCTCGAACCCCCAACCTTCGGTTTTGGAGACCGACGCTCTACCAATTGAGCTATTGGCCTGTATTCTTAAAGGTCGGCATCCGGCGCGCATCTTACGCGCCGAACCCGGCCTTGCTTTCAAGCGCCCGCCTTATTCTTCAATCTTGGCCACGACGCCGGCACCGACGGTGCGGCCGCCTTCGCGGATGGCGAAACGCAGACCTTCGTCCATGGCGATCGGCTGAATCAGCGACACCTTGATGCTGACGTTGTCGCCAGGCATCACCATCTCGGTGCCTGCCGGCAATTCAATGCTGCCAGTCACGTCGGTGGTACGGAAGTAGAACTGCGGACGGTAGCCGTTGAAGAACGGGGTGTGACGACCACCTTCGTCCTTCGACAGCACGTAGATCTCGGCACTGAACTTGGTGTGCGGCTTGATGGAGCCGGGCTTGGCCAGAACCTGGCCACGCTGGACTTCTTCACGCTTGGTGCCGCGCAACAGTACGCCGACGTTGTCGCCCGCCTGACCCTGGTCAAGCAGCTTACGGAACATCTCGACGCCGGTGCAGGTGGTCTTGACGGTGGGGACGATGCCGACGATCTCGATCTCTTCGCCAACCTTGACGACGCCACGCTCGACACGACCGGTGACGACGGTGCCGCGACCGGAGATGGAGAAGACGTCTTCAACAGGCATCAGGAACGGGCGGTCAATGGCGCGCTCGGGCTCGGGGATGTAGTTGTCCAGGGCATCAGCCAGCTTCATGATGCTGGGCTCGCCGATGTCGCTCTGGTCGCCTTCGAGGGCTTTCAGAGCGGATCCGATGATGATGGGGGTGTCGTCGCCGGGGAAGTCGTACTTGGACAGCAGCTCACGGATTTCCATTTCGACGAGCTCGAGCAGTTCGGCGTCGTCGACCATGTCGGCCTTGTTCATGTAGACGATGATGTACGGCACGCCAACCTGACGGGCCAGCAGGATGTGCTCGCGGGTCTGGGGCATGGGGCCGTCAGCAGCGGACACGACCAGGACGGCGCCGTCCATCTGGGCCGCACCGGTGATCATGTTCTTGACGTAGTCAGCGTGGCCCGGGCAGTCAACGTGCGCGTAGTGACGCTTGGCGGTCTCGTACTCGACGTGCGCGGTGTTGATGGTGATGCCGCGCGCCTTCTCTTCGGGCGAGCTGTCAATTTCGTCGTACTTCTTGGCAGCACCACCATATTTCTTCGACAGAATGGTGGTGATCGCCGCGGTCAAGGTGGTCTTGCCGTGGTCAACGTGTCCAATGGTGCCAACGTTTACGTGCGGTTTGGTCCGCTCGAATTTTTCCTTAGCCATTTGAAGTACCCCTTAATTTGCACAAGTAAGTAATGTTGCGACGACTTTGACAGCTGCTAAATAAACCTGGTGCGCCGCCCTTAAGCAGCAGCACCCAAAACCGGGCGCGCTACCTTCAGGCAGCAGCACCCAAAATCTGGTGCCCATGGGCAGGATTGAACTGCCGACCTCTCCCTTACCAAGGGAGTGCTCTGCCACTGAGCTACATGGGCCTTGGGACTTACAACCAAATAAGCCCATAAAACACTGGAGCGGGTGAAGGGAATCGAACCCTCGTCTTAAGCTTGGAAGGCTTCAGCTCTACCATTGAGCTACACCCGCTTCGCCCTGCTCGAACTGCTAAAAACTGGTGGTGGGGGAAGGATTCGAACCTTCGAAGGCAGAGCCGTCAGATTTACAGTCTGATCCCTTTGACCGCTCGGGAACCCCACCCAAACGAAGCGCGAGATTATAGGGTCTTTCAGAATCCCCTGTCAAACATCCTGACGGGGAAGTGAGCGGTTTCACACATTGAACAGGAAATTCAGGACATCGCCGTCCTTGACGACGTACTCCTTGCCCTCGGCACGCATCTTGCCCGCCTCCTTGGCCCCCTGCTCGCCCTTGCAGGCGATGAAATCGTCAAAGGCGATGGTCTGCGCCCGGATGAAGCCGCGCTCGAAGTCGGTGTGGATGACGCCGGCCGCCTGCGGCGCGGTGTCGCCCTTGTGGATGGTCCACGCGCGCACCTCCTTCACCCCGGCGGTGAAATAGGTCTGCAGACCGAGCAGATCGTAGGCGGCACGGATCAGGCGATTGAGGCCCGGTTCGTCCCAGCCCAGCTCCTTCAGGTATTCCATGCGGTCTTCCGGCGACAGTTCCTGCAGTTCGGCCTCCAGCGCGGCGCACACCGGGACGACCGGGGCGCCTTCCTTTTCCGCAAAGGCTTTCAATGCATCGAGCATGGGGTTGTCGTGGAAGCCGCCATCGCTAACGTTGGCAACATAAAGCGTGGGCTTGACCGTCAACAGGCACAGCGGCTTGATCGCCTCCAGCCCTTCCGCGTCGAGTCCGGCCGCACGTGCGGGACGCCCTTCGTTCAGCGCAGCCAGCACCGGCTTCAAGGCTTCCGCGATGACTTTCGCGTCCTTATCGCCGCCGCGCGCTGCTTTTTCATAGCGGATCAACGCTTTTTCGGCGCTTGCCAGATCAGCCAGCGCCAGCTCGGTGGCGATGGTTTCGACGTCCGACAGCGGATCGATCTTGCCGGCCACGTGAATCACGTTTTCGTCGTGAAAGCAGCGCACAACGTGACAGATCGCGTCCGTTTCACGGATGTTAGCCAAAAACTGGTTGCCCAGGCCTTCGCCTTTCGACGCCCCCGCGACCAGTCCGGCGATGTCGACGAACTCGACGATCGCCGGCACGATGCGCTGCGGATTGATGATCTCGGCCAGCTGCGCCAGACGCGGATCCGGCACCTCGACCACGCCGGTATTCGGCTCGATGGTGCAGAAAGGGTAATTCTCCGCCGCAATGCCCGCCTGGGTCAGCGCGTTGAAGAGAGTGGATTTTCCGACGTTGGGCAGGCCAACGATGCCGCACTTGAGACTCATGGTTTTTCCTGGGATGGGGGTGACGCGGGTTGGGTGTTGGCGCGCTGGGTGGCGGCATTCCACTCGCCTTTTTCGATCAGCGGCATCAGGTCCACCGCACGCTCGATGGCGCTGTCGATGTCGGCCTGCTCCTCGCGGCGCGGCGGTTTCAGCACGTAGTTGACGACTTCGTTGCGGTCGCCCGGATGGCCGATGCCGATGCGCAGGCGCCAGTAATCCTGCGTGCCGAGATGCGAGGTGATGTCCTTCAGGCCATTGTGACCGCCCATGCCGCCGCCGAACTTGAGGCGCAGCTGGCCGGGCGGGATGTCGAGTTCGTCATGCACCACCAGGATCTCGGCCGGGTCGATGCGGTGAAAACGGGCCAGCGCTCCGACCGCCTGGCCGGAACGGTTCATGAAGGTCTGCGGCAGCAGCATCCAGATATTCCTGGGGCTGCGCCCGACGATGCCGTGAAAGCGGGATTCGTGCGCGAGCGGCACGCCCCAAGCCTGCGCGAGGCGCGCGCAAAACCAAAACCCGGCATTGTGCCGGGTTTCTTCGTAGTCGCGCCCCGGGTTACCGAGGCCGACGATCAGGCGGGGTGCCGTCATGAAGACTCACAACGCAACCACAGAGGGGCTGCGTGAATGATCAAGCTGCGGGCGCAGCAGGCGTCTCGGACGCAGTCTCGTCTGACTTCATGCCCTTGGGCAGCGTGATCGTCGCTACTGCGGGGTTCTCGTGCTGAATGTGCGCAACGAGTTCCACACCTTCGGGCAGGGTGAGGTCGTTCGCATGGATGGAATGGCCGACTTCAAGCGCGCCCATGTCCACCGCGATGAACTCGGGCAGATTACCCGGCAGGCAGGTCACGTCGATTTCAGTCGACACATGGCTGACCTTGCCGCCACCGGTCTTGACGCCAGGCGCGGTATCCTCGTTCATGAAGTGCAGCGGCACCTTGACGTGGATCTTGTGCGTTTTGTCGACGCGCTGGAAGTCGATGTGCAGCACCTGCTGCTTGTAGGGATGCCATTGGGTGTCGCGCAGCAGCACCGGCTCCTTGGTCCCATCGACATTCAGCGTCAGCACGGAAGCGTGGAAGGACTCCTTGCGCAGCGCGTGGTACAGCGCATTGTGATCCAGTTCGATCTGCACCGGGGCGGCGGTGCCACCGTAGACGATGCCGGGGACCTTGCCTGCGTGACGCAGACGGCGGCTCGCACCCGTACCTTGCAAATCACGCTTGGCAGCAATAACTTCGATTTCCATAATATTTCTCCAATTTACCCAAAAAAGCCCCCGCGACCAGGGGCATTCCCAGCCCGCTATTCGATGAACAGCGAGCTGACAGAATCCTCGTTGCTGATGCGACGGATGGTTTCCGCCAGCAGTTCAGCCACCGACAATTGCCGGATTTTCGTGCAGCCGCGCGCATCGTCGCGCAGCGGGATGGTGTCGGTCACCACCAGTTCGTCGAGCGCGGAATTCGTCACGCGCTCAACCGCGCTGCCGGACAGCACGGCGTGGGTGCAGTAGGCCATGACCTTTTTCGCACCATGCTCCTTCAAGGCGTTGGCCGCCTCACACAGCGTGTTGGCGGTATCGACCATGTCATCCATGATGATGCAGGTGCGGTCCTTGACGTCGCCGATGATGTGCATCACCTTCGCCACGTTCGGCTTCGGGCGGCGCTTGTCGATGATCGCCAGTTCGCACTCGAGGCGCTTGGCAATCGCCCGCGCCCGCACCACGCCACCCACATCGGGCGACACCACCATCAGGTTCGGGTGGTTGCGTTTCCAGATGTCGCCCAGGAGGATCGGGCTGGAGTAGATGTTGTCGACCGGGATGTCGAAAAAGCCCTGGATCTGGTCGGAATGCAGGTCCATCGTCAGCACCCGGTCCACCCCTACACCCTGCAGCATGTTGGCCACCACCTTGGCGGTGATCGCCACCCGCGCCGAACGGGTGCGCCGGTCCTGGCGCGCATAACCGTAATACGGGATCGCCGCGGTGATGCGTCCGGCCGAGGCACGCTTCAGCGCGTCGACCATCACCATAACTTCCATCAGGGTGTCGTTGGTCGGCTGGCAGGTCGACTGCAACACGAACACATCCTTGCCGCGCACGTTCTCGAGAAGTTCGACCATCACCTCGCCATCGGAAAAGCGCGACACGGTGGCGCGGCCGAGGTGGATATTGAGATGGCGCACCACATCGCTGGCAAGACGCGGGTTGGCATTTCCGCTGAACACCATCAGGTTGTCTATGGACACACGAGTCTCCGGCGATCGGGCTGGACCGACACAACAACAAAAACAGCCGCCACGGCGGCTGTTCGCTTATCTGGCTGGGGAGGTAGGGATCGAACCTACGAATGTCGGAATCAAAATCCGATGCCTTACCACTTGGCGACTCCCCAATGGGTGCTACTCAGGCGCAAAAGTCATGCAAGGGATGCCTGTCGAGACCCTGCGCCACAAAACCCTGCATCGTTTCGGGCAGTTGCCGCAGCACGTTTCGCGCCGCCTCTTCCGTTCCGAATGATGCAAACACACAGGCGCCCGAACCGGTCATGCGCGCCTCACCGAATTGCGCCAGCCATTCGAGATGACGGGCGACTTCAGGATAACGGTGGATGACCACGGGCTGCAGGTCGTTCCGACCCATGCCTGCGGAAAAGGGCGCTATTTTGAGGGGTGGCGTGTTGCGTGTCAATTCCGGCGCAGCAAAAATTGCGGCGGTCGGCACCTGCACCGGCGGCATCAGCACCACGTACCAGGCCGGCGGCGCGCTCACCGGGTGCAGGATTTCGCCCACCCCTTCTGCGAACGCCGTCTGGCCGAACACGAACACCGGCACGTCGGCCCCCAGCTGCAGGGCCAGTTTTTGCAGGGCCTCGCGCGGCAGGTTGACCTGCCACAGGCAGTTCAACACCAGCAGCACGGTGGCGGCGTCGGAACTGCCGCCGCCGAGGCCGCCGCCCATCGGCAGCACCTTGTCGAGCCGGATGTTTACCCCGGCGCCGGCCGGCGCATGCGCCTGCAGCAGGCGCGCTGCGCGCACGGTCAGGTCGTGATCTTGCGGCACCCCGGGCAGGTCGCCCTCACGCACCACCCGGCCGTCATCGCGCAGCTCGATATGCACGGTGTCTGCGCGGTCGATCAGGCGAAACACGCTCTGCAGCAGGTGATAGCCGTCGGCGCGCCGGCCGACGACGTGCAGGAACAGGTTGAGCTTGGCGGGAGCGGGGTAGGCGTGACTCATTCGGATTGCCAACTGTCCGCCACCAGGCGGATTTGCAGCCCCTCGCGGGCCACCACCATCCGGCGCGGGCGGGCGTCGGCGGCGTATTGCAGGTAATCGATCACCCAGCCATTCTGTCTGAGCTGCGCGATGCGTCCACTGGCGTCATGCGTCGACTCGAAGGCGCTGCCAGGATCGGGGCGGCCCTGCACCCACCACGTCAGGCCCGCCACCGGCAACGGGTAGCCAAGCGCCTCGCGCGTCAGGGATTCGGCATCGGGCGCGCGGCGCGTGGGCTGGTTCGGCACCTCCAGCGCAACGCCTTCAGCATCCCGCACGATGCGCGCCACGCCCTGCCCCAAGGGTGAAGTCATCAGCACCTCGTCGCTTTCCACGCGATGCTGCCAGTGAATCTGGCCGGACAGGCTCTGCTCGCCGCTCTGCACGCCGATGCGTCCCTGCAGGGTCCAGTTGGCTTCATGGGATGGTTCAGGTGCAACGGGGGGCGTGGGCGGAATCGCCGCGCAGCCGCCCAGGATCAGTGCCAGCAGGGCTGCCGCAATCCCGCGCCGCATCAAGGCTTGAGCCGGTGCAGGGTTTCCAGCAGCAATTCGTTCTGCGGATGGGTCTGCAGGCTGGTCTGCCATAATTTTCCGGCTTCGTCGCGCTGACCCAGCGCCCACAGAACCTCGCCCAGATGGGCGGCAATTTCGGGGTCGGGGCGAACCTTGTAGGCCCGCTCCAGGTATTCCTTCGCACGCTCCAGGTTGCCCGAGCGGTATTGCCCCCAGCCCACGCTATCGAGAATGAAGGGATCTTCCGGCGCCAGCGACAAGGCCTTGTCGAGCAGGGTGACGGCCTCGGCCAGGCGGTTCGTGCGATCGGCCAGCGTGTAGCCGAGCGCGTTGTAGGCCTGGGCGTCGTCGGGGCGCAGCACGATCACGCGGCGCAGGTCCGACTCCAGCACATCCAGCTTGTCGAGCTTTTCCGCCACCATGGCCCGGTCGTACAGCAGGTCCGCGGAATCGGGAAATCGCTTGAGGCCTTCCGACAACACGTCAAGGGCCGCCGCATGCTCCCTGCTGTCGCGCAGCAGTTCGGCCTGTGCCTGGAGCAGACGCACATTCTGCGCGTCGTTCTCGCCGCGCGTGGCGGCCAGCAGCGCGCGCGCCTCAGCCAGCTTGCCAGCACGGGCCAGCATGGCGGCCTGGCGGGCCCGCGCCGACACCAGGTAATTGCCCGACCGGACTTCAAGATAATGGGCGGCTGCGGCGTCGGGTTGCTTCATCTGTTCGGCGGTCTGGCCCAGGTAGTAATGCACCGTATCGGGATCGCGCGGACTGTATTCCAGGGTTTTGGTCAATAAATCGTGCGCCAGATCCGCATCGCCCATCTGCAGGGACAGCAGACCGGCGGCAAAGCTGACTTCGGCGTTGCCTGGAAAATCGGTGGTCAGGCGGGTGAACTCATTGCGCGCCTCGGTGAACTGGTTGGCGTTGACCAGGGTGCGCGCATAGGCCAGACGCACCTCACGTGCGTCGGGGTACGTCGTCAGAAAATCGCGCATGAAGCGCATGGCATCGGCACGCGACGTTTTGCCGAGAATCTGCACGCTCAACAGCGCGGCGGGCTCCCAGCCGGGGCGCAGCGTGTCTGCCTGCTTCAGAGCCTCGAGCGCCATATCGAAACGCCCGGCACCGGACGCGGCCTGGGCGACCGCAAAGCGCGCTTCCGGCAAGGCCGGATAATCCGCCGCCAGGCGCTCGACCAGTTCCAGCGCCTCCCGGGTGTCGCGCAGCTTGCCCATGAGCGTAGACAAATGCAGAAAGCCGTTGGCACTGTCCTCTTTCAGCAGGCTGCGCAGGATCGGCTCCGCCTCGGCGAGATTGCCCGCATTCAGCAACAGCGCAGCCAGCGTTTGCTGGGCGCGTTCGGAATCCGGCTCACCTGCCGCCCACAGCCGGGCGGCCTCCAGCGCGCCGACCGGGTCACGTGCAAACATCGAAACCTCGGTTGCCCGGCGCGCAACGCGCGGATCCTGTGTCTGCCGCGCAAGATCGAGATAGGTCGTTTGCGCAATGCCGACGGCCCCGCGCTGGCCGGCCACCTCGGCCACCAGAAACTTGAACAGGATGTCCGGCGTGAGCGGCTGTTTGGGCAGGGCAGCCAGGGCCTTTTCAGCCGCCACAGCCTCGTGATCGATAGCCGGTTCGGCGACAGCCGGCTGCGTTTGCACCGCCACCGGCTGCGACGGCTTGACGACGGGCTGGCTGCACGCGGCCGCGAGTATCAGCGCTGCGTAGAGAGGAAGGATTTTGAGGTGTGCCATGTAGAGTGCCTTGGGGATGCCTGCCACGATTCTAAGCTTTCGAGGGCGGCCTGCAAGTAAGGTTCATCCGCGCGTCGATTATTGCGAACGCAACGCCTCGATCGGATCCAGGCTGGCCGCGCGGCGTGCCGGATAAAACCCGAAAAATACGCCGATCAGGAAGGATACGCCGACCGCCATCAGCACCGAAGCGGGCGTCACCGCGACGGGGAGCCCGGCAAGGGTTTCGACCAGCGCGGCGCCGCCGATGCCGAGCACGAGACCGATGCCGCAGCCGATCAGGGACAGGGTCAGCGCCTCGATCAGGAACTGCCACAGCACGTCGCGGCGGCGCGCGCCGATCGCCATGCGGATGCCGATTTCGCGGGTGCGCTCGGTCACCGACACCAGCATGATGTTCATGATGCCGATGCCGCCCACCACCAGCGAGATGGCGGCGATGGCGCCGAGCAGCAGGCTCATGATGCGGGTGGTCGACGCCGCCGCCTCGGCGATCGCCGTCAGGTTGCGCACGGTGAAGTCGTCCTCCTGCCCCACGCCGATGCGATGGCGGTTGCGCAGCAGTTCGTTGATGGCGGACTCGGCCGCGTCCATGGCTTTTTCCGAAGTCGCCTGCGCCATGATGAAGCGGGCGCGGTTGCGCAGGCCGCTGCTGAAGATTTTCTGCTGCGCGCTGGAAATCGGCACGATCACCAGGTCGTCCTGGTCGCGCCCGTCCAGGCTCTGGCCCTTGGCGGCCAGCACGCCGATCACCTCGAACGGCGCCTGCCGGATGCGGATGACCTTGCCGATCGGGTCCTCGTCGCCGAACAGTTCGCGCGCCACCACCTGGCCGATCACCGCCACCCGCGCGCCGCTGCGCACGTCGGCCTCGCTGAAGAAACCGCCCGATGACATCGGCCAGTCGCGCACGATGGCGTAATCCGGCGAGGTGCCAAATACCGACGTGCTCCAGTTGACGCCGCTGTAGATCAGCTGGGCGCTGCCCGGCGTCACCGGCGAGGCCGCCGCGATGTCCTTCAGATCGCGGATGGCGTCGGCGTCGTCAAAGGTCAGCGTGGGCGCGCTGCCCATCGCCACCCGCGCGCCACCGGTGGTGGTGGCGCCCGACATGATGATGAAGAGATTGCTGCCCATCGACTCGATCGCGCCGCGCACCATGGCCTGCGCGCCCTGGCCGATCGCCAGCATGAGAATGACTGCCGCCACCCCGATCACCATGCCGAGCATGGTGAGAAAGCTGCGCATGCGGTGCGTGGTAAGCGCGTGCCAGGCCGTTTCGAACAGGCTGGTGAATATCATGCGACAGTCTCCGCCTGCGCCACATCCTCGATCACGCGGCCGTCCTGGAAGCGGATACGCCGCCGCGCGTAAGCCGCGATGTCGGCTTCGTGGGTGACCAGCACCAGCGTGATGCCTTCCTCACGGTTGAGCTCACTGAAAAACCCCATCACCTGGCGGCTGGTTTCGCTGTCGAGGTTGCCGGTCGGCTCGTCGGCAAAAATGATGCGAGGGCGGCCGGCCAGCGCGCGCGCAATCGCCACCCGCTGCTGCTGACCGCCCGACAGCTGCAGCGGCGTGTGGTGCGAGCGATCGCCCAGCCCCACCCGGTCGAGCGTGGCCTGCGCCTGCTTGCGCCGCGCCACGCGCCCCATGCCGGCGTACATCAGCGGCAGCGCGACGTTGTCGAGTGCCGTCAGCTTGGTCAGCAGGTTGAAGCCCTGGAACACGAAGCCGATCTCGCGGTTGCGCAGCGCAGCCAGCTGGTCCGACGACAGGCTGCTGACATCCTGCCCGTCGAGGTGATAGCTGCCGCGGGTGGGGCGGTCGAGGCAGCCGAGCAGGTTCATGAAGGTGCTCTTGCCCGAGCCCGAGGCGCCCATGATGGCGACGAATTCGCCCGCGGCAATGCTCAGGCTCACCCCGCGCAGCGCCTGGAACACGCCGGCGCCGGTCGGATAGTCCTTCTCGAGGCCGACCACCTCGATCAGCGGCTTGCCCGTTTCTGCCATCAGAACAGGCGCCCGCGCGGCATGCTGCCGTTGTCCTTTTTAACTGTCAGGTCGGCCAGGATCACGGCGTCACCCGGCTTCAGCTCGCCAGAGACAATTTCGGTCCAGGCCTTGTCGCTGATGCCGGTCTTGACCGCCACCCGCACCGGCTTGCCGTCGGCGCCCAGCACGTGCACCGCCGCGCCGCGCGGCGTGCTGCCCCGTTCGGCAGCCGGATCGACGGACGGACGGAAGCGCAGCGCCGCCGTCGGCACCCTCAGCACGCCGGGACGGGTTTCGACTTCCACGCGCAGGTTGGCGGTCATGCCCGGCATCAGCGCGAGGTCGGGGTTGGCGACGTTGACCACCACGTTGTAGGTGACGACGTTCTGCTCGGTGGTGGCGTTCAGCCGCACCTGCCGCACCGCGCCGCTGTATTCGAGGTCGGGGAAGGCATCGACACGGAACTTCACCGGCTGACCCACCTTGATCTGGCCGATGTCGGCCTCCGACACGGTGGAATCGATTTGCATCTGCGTCAGGTCCTTGCCGATCTGGAACAGCGTCGGCGTCTGGAAGCTCGCCGCCACCGTCTGGCCGACGTCGACCTGACGGTTGATCACGGTGCCGTCGACCGGCGAACGGATCACCGTGAAGCCCAGATTGGTCTGGTCGCGCGTCACCTGCGCGCGCGCCACCCGCACCTGCGCCATGGCCTGCTCGCGCGCCGCCTGCGCCTGGTCCAGTTCCTGGCGCGACACGTATTCCTGCTTGAACAGCGTCTGCATGCGCGCGGCATTGGCCTCGGCCAGCCTCAACTGCGCCTGCGCGTTGGCCAGGTTGGCGCTGCTTTGCGCCAGCGCCGCCTGGAACAGCGCAGGATCGAGCTCGGCGAGAATCTGCCCGGCCTTCACCTGCTGGTTGAAATCCGCCTCGATGCGCCGCACCGTGCCCGACACCTGGGTGCCGACGTTGACCAGGGTGACCGGATTGAGCGTGCCGTTGGCCGACACCTGGGCGCTGATGTCGCCGCGGTCCACCGCCTCGGTCCGGTATTGCGGCTCGGCCGTCTTGTCCCGGCTGCTCCACCACCAGCCGCCTGCCGCAACCGCCACGACCAGCGCGGCCACCATCCCTGTTTTTTTCATCGTATGCCTTCCTGCCGGGCCGGTTCCATCCAGTCCCAGCTCAATTCCCCAATCGCCTGCGCCAGTTCGGCGCGCACCACCCGCAGCCCCAAGCGCGTCTGCAGCTGGGACTGGCGCGCCTGCGCCAGATTCGCCTGTGCAGTCAGCACGTCGAGCAGGATGCCGAGCCCCGCCTGGTAGCGCCCGAGCGCCAGCCGTTCCGCTGCCGCCGCGCTTTCCACCAGATCGGCGCTGCGGCGATCCGCCTCGGTCTCGCTCTGCAGGCGGTAATACGCGCGCCACACTTCGAGCGCCACCTGATTGGCCACGCGGTCGCGCTCGACCCGCGCCAGCTCGGCCTGGGTTTGCGCGGCGGCAATCTCATAGGTGCTGCGGTAGCCGGTAAACAGCGGAATCGTCAGGTTCACGCCCACACTGGAACTGTTGACGACCTGGATGCCGCTGTCCTGCCGGCCGGTGGAAAAGAATGTAGACAACTGCGGTTTGCCTGCTGCTTCGGCGCTGCGCACCCCCGCTTCGCGCGCCAGCAATGTGGCTTCGGCCGCACGAAACTCGGGCCGGCGGGTGCGCGCGGCATCGATCAGCGCGTCCACCGCGCGGCCGGGATCGAGCGCCTGGCTGAAAGCGGCCTCCTCCTCCGCCAGCATCCAGGCCGTCTGGCCGACGTCGCCCATCAAGGCCGCCAGCTCTCCTCTCAGCCGCGCGGCTTCGCCCTCGGCGCGAATGCGCTCGATCTCGCGCTGGGTATAGACCGTTTTCGCCTGCAGCCGGTCGACCGGAATGCCCGTGCCCGCCTCCACCCGCGCCGTCGCCGCTTTCAGGGCTTCGAGCGCGGACGCTTCCGTCTCGCGCGCAGCCACCACGGCGCCCTGGGCGGTGGCCAGACTGAAATAGGCGGTGACGGTCTGCAGGTAGAGCACGCGCACGCCGGCGTCGTGGCTGGCGCGCGCGGCGGCCAGCAAGGCCTCGGCAGCGTCGCGGCGGGCCGTGCGCCCGCCGAAGTCATACAGAAGATATTGCGCATCCAGCCCGAGCTGCCAGGCGC
>JBAVWB010000192.1:0-8861 GCA_049697615.1 Thiobacillus sp.
TCAACTCAAAATGAATTAACTTCAATTCAAGTGTGAGCATTTATGCTAGTTGTCAGACCAGCCGAAACCAGTCCAACTACCGCAACAACACCCACACCTATCGGCTGTAAATTGTTAAAGATCAATCGATTAGCAACTTGACCCGCTTTTTGCGGTTCTCGCTGCGTTTCGAGAAGGTGCGCATTCTACAGAGCCAAAATGATCCGTCAACCGTTTCGGCAAATTAATTTTAAATAATTGTGACGCGCGCGAATTTGCGCTTGCCAACTTGCGCCACGACAGTCGCGCCAACAGGGACACTCACGCCTTTGTCGGCCACACGTTCGCCGTCGAGCCGCACGCCGCCGCCAGCGATCTGGCGGATGGCATCCGAGGTGCTCGGCACCAAACCGGCCTGCTTCAACAGCTGCGGCACCAGCAAGGCGCCCTCGATGCCGGGCAGGCTGATTTCCGGCATCTCGTCCGGCAACACACCCTTCTGGAAGCGCGCCTCGAATTCGGCCAGCGCCAGGGTCGCAGCGGCCGCGCTGTGAAAGCGCGTGACGATCTCCTGGGCGAAGCCGACCTTGATGTTGCGCGGATTGGCGCCCTCGGCCACCTGCCGCTTCCAGCCCTCGATGGTCGCAAGCGACTCGAACGACAGCAACTGGATGTAGCGCCACATCAAATCGTCCGAGATCGACATCAGCTTGCCGAAAATCTCCTGTGGCGGCTCGTTGATGCCGATGTAGTTGCCGAGCGACTTCGACATCTTGTTGATGCCGTCCGTGCCCTCCAGCAGCGGCATGGTCAGGATGCACTGCGGGGGCTGGCCATGATGCTTTTGCAGTTCGCGCCCCATCAGCAGGTTGAACTTCTGGTCGGTGCCGCCCAGTTCCACGTCCGCCTTCAGTTCCACCGAGTCGTATCCCTGGATCAGGGGGTACAGGAATTCATGGATCGCGATCGGCTGCTGGCTGCTGTAGCGCTTGTGGAAGTCGTCGCGCTCCAGCATGCGGGCCACGGTGTGGGTGGCCGCCAGCCGGATCATCCCGGCCGAGCCCAGCTTTTCCATCCACTCCGAATTGAAGCGCACCTCGGTCAAGGCCGGGTCGAGGATCTTGAACACCTGTTCCTGATAGGTCTTGGCGTTTTCAGCCACCGCCTCCGGGGTCAGCGGCGGGCGGGTGGTGTTCTTGCCGGTGGGGTCGCCGATCATGCCCGTGAAGTCGCCCACCAGAAAGATGACGTGATGTCCCAGCGTCTGGAACTGGCGCAGCTTGTTCAGCAGCACGGTATGACCCAGATGCAGATCCGGCGCCGTCGGATCGAACCCGGCCTTGATCCTCAACGGACGGCCCGTCTTCAGCTTCTCGATCAGTTCGGCCTCGACCAGCAGTTCGTCGGCTCCACGCTTGATTTCATATAAGGCGTCCTGCATCAAATTCCTCTCTGCAACGGATCAAGTTCGCTCAAAACCGGCCGTTACATACGAATGTCACTTTATCCAGCAGCACACAAGTAGCTGTTCGGATTGGGAAAATCTCCGGGAAGCCATTTGTGGTAGACTCCCGGCTCGATTAAGGAAGGGAAACGGTCCATGCCGCTCACCAAACTGAGAATCTTAACCGATCGCATGACCGGAGCGGAACGCCGCTTTCGTCTGCGCACTCTGGTTGCAATCTCCAGCCTGCCGCTTTTTGGCGTCGTTGCAGCTTTCGGCCTGGCACCCGACACCAACGCCCTCGACATCACCCCGGAAATCATTACCGAGGCCATTGCCCTGCCGACGTTGACCGGCACCCGCAGTGTCGGCACATTTGAACGCGAAACCCTGGTTCAGTCGGGCGACACGCTGGCCAACGCGCTGTCGCGACTCAAGATCGACGATCTGGAAATCCAGCGTTTGCTGGCCACCGACGCAGTGCGCCAACTGGCGTCCAGCATCCGTGCGGGCAAGCGTATCCAGGCCACCACCACCCAGGATGGCCAGTTGCTGACCATCCAGTTCGAGCGCAACGATGCGCCCGCCCTGACGGTGCGCCGGCAAGGCGAGGGCTTTGTCGCCGAGGAAAGCAGCGAACTGCTGGAGTCGCGCGTGGTGATGCGCTCCGGCCGCATCCTTTCTTCGCTGTACGGTGCCACCGACAGCGCCGGCATTCCCGACAAGATTGCCGACAAGATGGCCGAAACCTTCTCCACCAGCCTGGACTTCCGTGAAGACCTGCGCCGCGGCGACACCTTCTCGGTCATTTACACGGTCAATTACCGCAACGGCGAACCGATTTCCGCCGGCAAGCTGCTGGCAGCCGAATACGTCAATGCCGGCAAGCCCTACCGCGCTGTCCTCTTCCGCGACCCCTTCGGGCGCGAAGACTATTACACGCCCGAAGGCGAGTCGCTGAAAAAGGGATTTCTGCGTTCCCCGCTCGAATTCTCCCGCGTCACCTCCAGCTTCAGCAACTCGCGCAAGCACCCCATTTACGGCTTCCACCGCGCCCACACCGGCGTCGACTTCGGCGCCCCCACCGGCACCCGGGTCAAGGCCACCGGCGACGCCACCGTTGTCTTCGCAGGGCGCAGAGGCGGCTATGGCAACCTCGTCATCCTGCGGCATCACAACGGATTCGAAACCTACTACGCCCACTTGAGCGCGTTTGCATCCGGGATCCGCACCGGCCGCGCGGTCACCCAGGGCCAGGTCATCGCCTATGTCGGCACGACCGGCGCCTCCACCGGCCCGCACCTGCACTATGAGGTGCGGATCGCCGGCCGGCCGCAGAACCCCATGGCCATCAAGCTGCCGGGATCGCCCCCGCTGGCCGCGGCACAGCGTGCTCGCTTCCTGGGACAGACCTCAAACTGGTCCGACAAGCTGGCCTTGTTGCGCGGCACCAATCTCGCCGCCCTCGATTGAGCGCAGTCCCCGCGCATGAGACCCCGCTCTCCCGTCAAGCAGAGCGCTACGTCGGTCTCATGTCCGGCACCAGCCTGGACGGCATCGACGCCGTTCTTGCTGAAATAGGCCCCTCGGGCCAACCCCAACTCCTCAAAACCCATTACCTGCCCTACCCGGACAGCCTGCGCGCGCAGCTGCTGTCGCTGCACAGCCCGCAGACCGACGAAATCCATCTTGCCGCCCTAGCCGCCAATGAACTGGCGCGCCTGTATGCCGAGGCGGTCAGTGCGTTGCTCGACGGGATCGCCCCCGACAGCGTGCGCGCGATCGGCTGTCACGGCCAAACCTTGCGCCATCGCCCCGCGGACGGCTACACACTGCAAATCGGCAATGCCGCCCTGCTGACCGAACTTACCGGCATCACGGTCGTCGCCGACTTCCGCAGCCGCGACATCGCCGCGGGCGGCCAGGGCGCGCCGCTGGTGCCCGCCTTCCACGCCCACACGCTGCGACATCCCGGAATACACCGCGTCATCGCCAACATCGGCGGCATCGCCAACATCACCGATCTGCCGCAGGACGGCACGGTTCGCGGCTGGGATACCGGCCCCGGCAACATGCTGCTGGATGCCTGGGTCAAGCAGCACCGTGGCACGAATTACGACCGCGACGGCGTCTGGGCGGCCAGCGGAAGCGTCCATCCCGGCCTGCTGGCGGCGCTGACGCATCACCCCTACCTGCAAAGCCATCCGCCCAAGAGCGCCGGGCGCGAGCAGTTCAATCCGGGCTGGCTGGATGCGACGCTCGGCACGCTCGATGAAGCGCTCGACCCGGCCGACGTGCAGGCCACCCTGCTCGAATTCACCGCCATCAGCCTCGCCGATGCGGTGAAACGCGAATGCGGCGGCGTCCAGGAACTCTATGTCTGCGGCGGCGGCGCGCACAACGGCGCGCTGATGCGGCGCATCAGCGCACGCCTGCCCAACGTCCGGGTGGGAACCACTGCTGCGCTCGGCATCGATCCCGACTGGATGGAAGCGCTTGCCTTTGCCTGGCTGGCGCGGCAGACGCTGCATCATGAACCGGGCAACCTGCCGGCCGTGACCGGCGCACGAGGCGAACGCATCCTGGGGGCGATTTACCCGGCCTGACCCATCGGGCCGAGGGCGACCCTCCTACCTGAAGGTGTGGCCCTGCGAGACCCCCAACAAAAAAAGCAGCCGAAGCCGCGGTGTCCTAATTGAAAAAGCGGCCTCGGCCGCGATGTCCTAATTGAAAAAGCGGCCTCGGCCGCTTTTTTGTTGGGGTGAGGAAGCGCTTACGCCGAGAACGACGAGCCGCAACCGCAGGTGGTGGTGGCGTTCGGGTTCTTTATCACGAACTGCGCGCCTTCCAGGCCTTCCGAGTAGTCGATCTCGGCGCCCACCAGATACTGGAAGCTCATCGAATCGACCAGCAGGGTGACGCCGTTTTTCACCAGCACGGTATCGTCGGCATTCTGCGCTTCGTCGAAGGTGAAGCCGTACTGAAAGCCGGAGCAGCCGCCGCCCGACACGAACACGCGCAGTTTCAGGTCGGGATTGCCTTCCTCGTCGATCAGGCTTTTGACTTTGCTTGCCGCGCTATCGGAAAAGATCAGCGGGGACTCCATTTCGGTTGCTGCATTCATGGTGATGCTCCTTAAAAAACGTGTGGGGTGATTATCCGCATCACCCGCCTTGCGTCAAGCAAAGACCCTGATCTGGCTACGGAGTTCCGCCCGCATCAAGGCAGCATGCCCACATCGTTCAACGCGGTGTCTTCTGGCAGATCGAACAGGATATTCATGTTCTGCACCGCCTGCCCGGCTGCGCCCTTGACCAGGTTGTCGATCACCGACAGCACCACCACCGTGTCGCCGCCCTGCGGCCGGTGCACGGCGATGCGGCAGACGTTGGCGCCGCGCACCGAACGGGTTTCCGGATGGCTGCCCGCGGGCATCACGTCGACAAAGGCCTCGCCCGCGTAGCGCTTTTCGAAGATCGCCTGCAGGTCGATGTCGGCGCTCACTTTCGCGTACAGCGTCGCGTGGATACCGCGAATCAGCGGCGTCAGGTGCGGCACGAAGGTGAAGTCCACCGGCTTGCCGGCGAAGCTGTCCAGCCCCTGCTTGATTTCCGGCCAGTGGCGATGGCCGCCCACGGCATAGGCCTTGAAGTTGTCCGCTGCCTCGGCAAACAGGATGTGGGTTTCCGGCTTGCGCCCGGCGCCCGACACGCCCGACTTGGCGTCCGCCACAAGGAAACCGGTGTCGACCGCGCCGGACTCCAGCAGCGGCAGAAAGCCCAGCTGCACCGCCGTCGGGTAGCAGCCGGGGTTGGCAATCAGGCGCGCACCCTTGATGGCGGCACGGTTGATCTCGGGCAGGCCGTACACCGCCTCGGCCACCAGATCGGGGCAAGCATGCGCCATCTTGTACCACTTCTCCCACACCCCAATGTCCTTGATGCGGAAGTCGGCCGCGAGATCGATCACCTTGACGCCGGCGTCGAGCAAAGCGCGCGTCTGCTGCATCGCCACGCCGTTGGGGGTGGCGAAAAACACCACGTCGCAATTCTCCAGCCCAGCTTCTTCCGGGGTGGAAAACGCCAGCTTCACCCGTCCGCGCAGGTTGGGGAACATCTCCGCCACCGGCATCCCGGCCTCCTTGCGCGAGGTGATGGCCTTCAATTCCACCTGCGGATGGCGCGCCAGCAGGCGCAGCAATTCGACCCCGGTGTAACCCGTGCCGCCGACGATACCGACTTTGATCATGCTGGATTTCCTTGCAAAGAATGGGCGTTATTGTAAGACACACCCGAGGACAGGCGCATGGCGCTTCAATCTAGTCGTCATGCCGGACTTGATCAGGCATCCAGTTGCTTGATTTGACTGGATTCCGGCTTTCGCCGGAATGGCCGCTGTGAAAGCGCCCATGAAAAAAGCCGCCCGGTAACGGACGGCTTTTTTCTGCAACAAGCGATTAGCGCTTGGAGAACTGCTTGCGGCGACGCGCCTTGTGGAAGCCGACTTTTTTCCGTTCGACTTCGCGTGCATCGCGGGTCACCAGGCCAGCTGCTTTCAGCACGGGCTTCATCTCGGGCGAGAACTCGATCAGCGCGCGGGTAATGCCGTGGCGCACTGCACCGGCCTGGCCGGATTCACCGCCGCCTGCCACGTTGACCATGATGTCGAACGTGTTCAGGTTGTCGGTCAGCACCAGCGGCTGGCGCACGATCATGCGGCCGGTTTCACGCGAGAAATAGTCGTCCACCGGCTTTTCGTTGACGACGATCTTGCCGCTGCCGGCCTTGATGAACACGCGCGCAACCGATTCCTTGCGACGACCCGTACCATAGTTGTAGTTACCGATCATGACGAAGCCTTAACGTTAATTTCGAGGGGCTTGGGCTGTTGAGCCTCGTGCGGATGGTCCGCGCCCGCGTAGATTTTCATTTTCTTGATCATGGCGTAGCCAAGCGGACCCTTGGGCAGCATGCCCTTGACCGCTTTTTCCAGCGCACGGCCGGGGAAACGCTCCTGCATCTTGTCGAAGTTCGTTTCGTATAGGCCGCCGGGGTAACCCGAGTGGCGAAAATACTTCTTGTCGAGGCCCTTGTTGCCGGTCACGACCATCTTGCTGGCGTTGACCACCACGATGTAATCGCCCGTATCGACGTGGGGCGTGAACTCCGGCTTATGCTTGCCGCGCAGACGGTGGGCAATCTCGGAAGCCAGGCGGCCCAGAATTTTTTTATCAGCATCAACAACGAACCAGTCGCGTTGAACTTCATGCGTTTTTGCGGAAAAGGTTTTCATGACCCACCTCTACACAGAGGACAATCTCGGAAAGCCGAGCATTTTAACTGCGCCCCCCGGACAAAGTCAAACACTGCTTACGAAATCCCCATCGCCCTGGCATACAATCCCCGCCATGACCGCCTGGCTTGCCACAAACCTGATCGCCGCCGCCCTGTTGCCCCCCCTTCTACTGGTGATTCTGCTGGCCGCCGGCTTGATCCTTCTGCGCCGCCGGCCTCGGCTGGCGAGGCTGCTGATCCTGCTGGCCACCGTCGCGCTGTATGCCCTGTCCACCCCCTGGGTCAGCGGCCTGCTGCTGAAAAGCCTGGAAATCAGCGCCCCGGTCCGCCCGGCTGAATTGAAAACCGCCGACGCCATCGTCGTCCTCGGCGGCGGACAGCGCCTCGACGAGGCCGAATACGGCGGCGACACCCTCAACAGCTTCAGCCTGGAACGCCTGCGCTACGCCGCCTTCCTGCACCGCGCCAGCGGCCTGCCCATCCTGGTCACCGGCGGCATGCCCGACGGCGGCACCCTCGCCGAGGGCCGCATCATGCAGCGCATCCTGCAAAACGAATACGGCATTTCCCCTGCCTGGGTCGAGGATGCCTCGCTCACCACCTGGGACAACGCCCGCCTGTCCGCCCCGCTGCTCGAACAGGCCGGCGTCCGGCGCATCGCGCTGATCACCCACGCCTGGCACCTGCGCCGCGCCGCGCCGCTGTTCGAAGCCCAGGGGCTCATCGTCGTCCCCGCCGGCATCCAGTTTGCCAGCACCCGCGTGGACGCTATTTTCGACGTGCTGCCCACGCCCAACGGCCTGCGCGACAGCAGCTTTGCCCTGCACGAATGGCTGGGCATTTTGTGGTACAAACTCCGCTCGATTTTTGCTGAAGGAACCCCATGAAAGCCCGCGTCAAACTCATCGAAGGCGTCAGCTTCGTCGGCCAGAGCGAATCCGGCCACAGCGTCGTCATGGACGGCGCCCCCGAATCCGGCGGCAAGAACCTGGGCGTGCGCCCGATGGAAATGCTGCTGATGGGGCTGGGCGGATGCTCCGCCTTCGACATCGTCATGATCCTGCGCAAAGGCCGCCAGCAGGTCACCGACTGCGTCGCCTACCTGTCCGCCGAACGGGCCGACAGCGACCCCAAGGTCTTCACCCAGATCCACGTCCACTTCACCGTCACCGGCAAGGGGCTCGACCCCAAGCGCGTGGAGCAGGCGGTCAAGCTTTCAGCGGAAAAGTACTGCTCGGCCAGCATCATGCTCGGCAAGACGGCCGAGATCACGCATGACTTCGAGGTGGTGGAAGGCTGACTACCAAAAAACGGGCTCCCAAAAGTGCCCGCCGCATTTCACGGGATAAAAGACTAATTGGCTGACTTGGACGAATTCTGTTGCTCGCACCATGTGCGCCACATGCCCCTGAACGCGGCTTCCAGATTGCGCGCAAAGCGCGGCGCATCGCAGATGGGCGAGGCGAGCAGGCGCTGTCGCAGACCTGCGCGCACGTCGGCCAGGCCGGGAAGGTCGCTGGCGAAAGCCACCGCCCGGGCAACATAGTCATCCACATCCGCCGCAATCCAGTCCGTCATGTCCACCGCATGCAGGATGCTTTCACCCATGTGCGCCACCAGGCGATCACCCTTCAATGCCAGCAAGGGCACCCCCATCCACAGCCCCTCGACGCTGGTGGTCGTGCCGTTATAGGGAAAGGGATCAAGCGCGATGTCCAGCCGGTTGTATAGCTCCACGTGTTCGCGCCACGAAACCCTGCCAATCAACTCCAGGCGATCGGCCTCGATGCCCCGATCTGCGAAACGGCTGCGCACGTGTGCGGCAATACCCGCATCGCCATAGGGCTTGTTTTGCAGCAACAGCCGGCTGCCGGGCACCGCATGCAAAATGTTGGCCCAGGTTTCGATCACGGCATCGTTGTTGGCCTTTTCGGTCTTGTTGAGGCAGCCAAAGGTGACAAAGCCATTTTGGACGGCAGGCAACGGACCAACCTCGACCGGCAGATCCGGCGGCGTGAAGCAGAGTGAGGTATCAGGCAGGCACCAGGGTTTCTCGACATACAGGGTTTCTTCGCCCGGGGGAAACATCCGCGGGTCGCCCAAAATGTAATCGATGGCCGACAAGCCCGTGGTGTCCGGATAGC
>JBAVWB010000193.1:0-15676 GCA_049697615.1 Thiobacillus sp.
CACGGCTTCGGTCGGGCGGCTGCCGACGATGGTGAACTGCGCGGCCGGCACGGCCTCGCGCACGGCCGGGAAGATGCGGTCGGCAAACCAGGTGACGGCGTCGATATTGGGCCAGTAGTCCATGGCGCCGGTGAATACCACGCCCCGGACGTCGGAGGCATATGGATTCGGGTAATCGCGCGCGGGCGAAAAATAGTCGGCATCGACGCCGTTTTCGAATGCGCCGATTTTATGTTGGGCCTGCGGCGCGCGCTGCTGCAGCAGGCCCGCTTCGTCGTTCGACACGAGCACGGTGGCGTCGAAATCCTGCGCCGCCTGCGCTTCCCATTCGGCCAGCTTGCGGCCTTCGCGCGCATACACCCACGACAGCGGCCAGCGCTGGGTCGGCGCGTATTGGGTCCATTTGTCGGAATCGACATCGACCATGTCGAGCACGCGGCGTTCGAGCGTGGCCGGCATGAACTGCGCCATCGCCGAGGAAAAGGCGAGACCGCGCGTCACCGTGCCGGAGGCGGCCAGTTCAACGGCCCAGCGGGCGAGTTCGCGGTTGCGGTAATACGGCAGCGTCAGCGCCTCGCCGGTCAAGAGACCCATCAGGCTCGCCAGCTTGGCGCGGCGCGCATGCAACGGCAGCAGTTTGATCGACTTGCACCAGGGCGCGAGCGCATCGCGGTACTGCCAGTCGTCGGGATCGTCGACGAAGGCGCCGAGATGGATTTCATAGTGCGCGGAGAGATGCCGCAGCAGGTGGAACGAGCGGATCTTGTCGCCCTTGTTGGGCGGGAACGGAATGCGATGGGCTAGAAACAGCAGGCCTTCTTTCACGCCTTATCCCAGGTTCTTCACGATATGCGGCCCGATGACGTTGGCGAGCGCCAGCGGCATCTTTTTCCAGGCCAGGATGAACAGGCGGTACTTGGGGTTGAGCGGATTGATTTCGGGGACTTCGCTGTCGGTGACGAGGCAGTATTCGTAATACAGCGGGGTCGGCTCGAAGCCCCAGTTTTTCTTGAAGTCGAACGAACCGGTGCCGCGCTTGCTGCGGCCGAAGTCGAACACCCTCAGGCCGCGCTCGCAGGCGCGCCGCATCAGTTCCCAGTACATGAAGTCGTTGCCAGCGACCGCACGCGCGGCGTCGACGCCGCCGCCGTAATACGGCAGCACTTCGTCGCGGAAGTAGAACGACATCACGCTGGAAATAACCTTGCCGTCGAGGGTGATGGTCAGCACTTCGCAGTCGTCGCCGAATTCGTCCTTCAGCAGGCGGAAGAATTTACGCGAGAACACCGGGGTGCCCAGGCGATGCACGCTGGCCGAATAGGCCTCGAAGAAACGCGCGGTGTCGGCGTCGATTTCGCCGATGAGCCCGGCCTTGATGCCCTTTCGCACCATTGCCCGCTGCTTGCGCGGGATGGCGTTCATGTTGGCTTCGACTTCGGGCTCGATGACCTTCTTGAAGGTGACGTACAGATCCTTGGTCGGCCAGTGCGCGTGCTGCGCGGTCTGGCTGCGGTATTCGAGCGCGCCGACCTTGAGTTGCCGGGCGAGCGCCTGCGCCGCATCGTCGAGCGCGCGATACGCGGCGTCGTGGTCGGCGAGGATGCCGCCGTAGGCGCAGAACGGCAGCGAACCGAGGCCATGGCCGAACAGCCGGCTTTTGATTTCGGCCAGCGGCAGCACGCCGACGATTTCCCCGCCGCGCTCGGCCAGCAGGAAATGCGTGCGATGGCCGAATGCGTCCTCGATCACCCGCTTCCAGCCGGCGCGGTGGAAGAAGGTCGCGTCCGGATGGGTGTTGACGTAGGCGTCCCAGCGTGCGGCGTCGGCGGCTGAGAGCGGGCGAACCGTGACGTCAGCCGTGACGGCATCGGGTACTGCCAAGGATCTGGCCTGCATGTTCAACCCGCTTGCTCCGTTTGGATGCCAGTGCATGAAGAAGCCGCGCCAGCCGGGCAGGGTTGCAGAAGGCCCGCAAGCGTGAACACCCCCTGTAGGAGCGGCGCCCTCGCCGCGATTGCCAGCGTCTTGCTACCGCCCGCAATCGGCCCGAGGGCGGGCCTCCTACAGGGGTGTTTTGGGAAATCCGGGGTCATTGTTCTGCCAGGAACACGCGGTCGACGCGGTCCCATTCGAAATCGTTCAGCAATTTGCGCATTCTGCCGGGCATGCGTTGCAGATTGACGTAATGGCGGAAGCGCGTCTTCGCGGAAATGCCGTTCTGGCGCGGCTGCCCGGCGTCGAGTTCCCACGGGTGGAAATAGAACATGCAGGGCGCCTGGTCCTGCGCGTTGACGCGGCGCAGCATCCAGCGCGACAACTCGTAGGGCAGCAGGCGGAACCAGCCACCGCCTGCTGCCGGAAGATTGCGCCCGAAAAGCGGCAACGTGGTCGGCGGCAGTTCGAGGATGCCGGATTCGCCATTCGGCCTATTGGGAAAACGCGGCGCGTCGGGCATGCCGTAGTGGTCGTGCTTGACCGGATAGATGCTGGAACTGTACTCATAGCCGGCGTTTTCCAGTTCCCCGACCGCCCACCAGTTTTGGCGGTTGATGGAGAAGCTGGGCGCACGGTAACCGCGTACGGCAACGCCGCCGAGATTTTCGAGGATGGTTTTTGCGCGGGTGATGTCGTCGCGGAATTCGACCGGGGTGAGATCAGACGCGCGCTGGTGGCCATAGCCGTGGCTGGCGAGTTCGTGGCCGTTGTCGACGATGCTGCGCACCACCTGCGGATAGCGTTCGGCGATCCAGCCGAGGGTGAAGAAGGTGGCCTTGGCATTGGCCTCGTCGAGCAGGCCCAGAATCACGTCGACGTTGCGCTCGACCCGGCACGGCAGGCTGTCCCAGTCTTCGCGCCGGATGTGGGGGGCGAACGCCGAGACCTGGAAGTAGTCCTCGACGTCGATCGACATTGCATTTTTGATCCGCTCAGCCATAGACGATCCGCTGTCCTTTGTGCTGCGGCAGCCAGCCTTTCAGCGTGTGCGCGATGCGCATGGCCGCACGGCCGTCCCAGAATTCGGGAATGCGGCCAGCCTTGCCGCCGCCGCTCATGACCTCGTTGAACGTCAGGCGGATGGCATCGGGATCGGGGCCGACCAGGGTGTTGGTGCCTTCGGCAATGGTGATCGGACGTTCGGTGTTGTCACGCAGGGTGAGGCAGGGCACGCCGAGCGCGGTGGTTTCCTCCTGGATGCCACCCGAATCGGTGAGCACCAGTTTGGCATCGCGCATCAGGCCGAGCATTTCCAGATAGCCGACCGGCGGCAGGATGTGCAGGCCATCGAGCTTGGCGGTGAAGCCGAACTTCTCGATGTTGCCGCGGGTGCGCGGATGCAGCGGCATCACCACCGGCAGGCTGCGGTTGATTTCTGCAATCACGTCGAGCAGCGCAGCGAGCGTATCGCGGTCGTCGACGTTGGACGGCCGGTGCAGGGTCAGCACCGCGTACTGCGGCAGCTCGACGCCGAGGGTGCGGCTTGCCGGCACGGCGCGCTCGAGGTTGCGGTACAGGGTATCGATCATCACATTGCCGACGAATTCGACGCGCGCGGGGTCGATGCCTTCGCGCACGAGGTTGGCCAGCGCGCTCTTTTCGGTGATGAACAGCAGATCGGAAATCTGGTCGGTCAGCACGCGGTTGATTTCTTCCGGCATGCCACGGTCGTAGCTCCTGAGGCCGGCTTCGACGTGGATCACACGCACGCCGCGCTTGGCCGCCACCAGCGCGCAAGCGATGGTGGAGTTGACGTCGCCCACCACCAGCACGGCCTGCGGCTGCACACTTTCGAGCACCGGCTCGAAGCGCTTCATCACTTCGGCGGTCTGCACCGCATGGCTGCCGGAACCGACTTCAAGATGATGATCGGGGGGCGGGATGCCGAGGTCGGCAAAGAAGCTGTCGCTCATCGCCGCGTCGTAATGCTGGCCGGTGTGCAACAGCTGCGCGGCAATGCCGGTTTCGGCCAGGGCGGCCATCACCGGAGCGATTTTCATGAAATTGGGGCGGGCGCCCGCGACGCATAAAACCTGGGTCATGGGCAGCCTTAATTCGTTTGGTCGCGCTTGTCAGGCGACGCGTCTTCTTCTGCCGTGCTGCGCTCGCTGACGGTGTAGAGAATCTTGCGCACGATGGGCAGGATGCGGTTGACCGAGCGTTCCAGCTGGTCGATGCGCTGGGTCAGCAGCACGGAATCCTCATTGTGCGGCATGCCGCCCTGGGGCGCACCGCCGTTGATGCCGGTGGCGCCATGGAAATCCTGGTGCGCGACTTCGTTCTTCAGGTCGGCGATGACTTCGTTGACCTCGGCTTCGCCGAAATGGGTCTTCTCTTCGAGAAATCCGAACAGCAGCAGGCGGTCGCAGGTGGTGTTGATGCGGCGCGGGATGCCGCCGGTAAAGCGGTGCAGCGCGGCAAAGGCTTCCGCATCGAAGGTGGGGTTGCCCTGCCAGCCGACGGTGCGCAGACGGTGTTCGATGTAGCCGCGGGTCTCGTCCGCATCGATCGGCCCCAGGTGATAGGAGGCCACCACGCGCTGACGAAGCTGCTGCATGTCGGGACTTTGCAGGATGCCGCGGAATTCGGGCTGGCCCAGCAGAAAGGTCTGGATCAGCGAACGCTCGTTGTTCTGGTAATTGGACAGCATGCGCAGTTCCTCGACCGCACGCGGGGTGAGGTTCTGCGCCTCGTCGACCACCAGCAGCGCACGCTTGCCCTGGCGGGTGGCCGCGATCAGAAATTCTTCGAGGTTTTTCAGCAGCGCGGATTTGGTGAGGCCTTCATGCTGCAGCCCAAATGAAGCGGCGACGCTGCGCAGGGTGTCCTCGGCATCCAGCTGGGTCGACACCAGTTGCGCGGCGATCAGGTTGTGGGCGTCGAGCTGGCTGAACAGGTTGCGCACCAGCGTGGTCTTGCCGGCACCGACCTCGCCGGTGATGACGATGAAGCCTTCGCCCAGCGACAGGCCGTAGTCCAGATACGCCATCGCCCGCCGGTGCCCCTTGGAACCGAAGAAAAAACGCGGGTCGGGGTTGAGCTGGAAAGGCTTGGCGCTAAAGCGGTAATAGTCTTCGTACATGAACGATCCGTTATCTCAAAGTGGTGCACAGCCCGTGTGCGCACGAAATGTGAAGCAACGGCCATGCCATGCCGGCAGATCGGTCAGAAGCGCATGTTGACCGTCGCTGTCAGGCTGTTTTCCTTGTAGTCGGCAGTCGCCTCGTTCGAATCCCGTTCGCTATGGCGGAATGTCAGCGCGCCATTGAGTTTGTCGGCAAAGCGGTGATTGAGGCCGAGGCTGAGGCTGATGAAGTCGTCTTCGCGCGCGACGCCTGCATTCAGGAGGCTATCGACCTGGGTACGGGTAAGCGACAGGCTGCTGTTGGCAGTGGTCTGCGGCGACAGGCGGTAGCTGACTGATCCGGTTAGGCCCTGGACATGATCCTCGGCATCGCTGAACAGTTGATAGAGACGCCGGGTGTCCTGCGCCGACAGGCCAAACCCCAGACGGCCGATGTCCCAGTTCACGCCCGCAGTCAGACTTTTGATGATGTAAATGCCATTGGCACTTGCGATGTTCAGCAAGCCCAACGCAACAATCTGGTCGGTTGTGTAGCCGAGTTGGGACGCAATGGTGGCCAAGAAGCCGGCCGAATATGGCCCCACGCAAATCGCGGGATCAGGGTTCGTGAAGTCGGTTGTTTCTTCCAGATTCCCGTTGCAAAACCAGAAAATACGGCTGGCTTGCTCCAGGTACTGCTGCGTGATGTCGCTGACATCTTCGGAATAGCGCATCGTCCAGCGCGACAAGCGGGTGCGATAGTTGCCCGAAAAACTGTAGGTGCGACCGAAATAGCGCTCGCCCACCGAAGCCTCGACGCTGGTGCGGCGGTTAGGCGCCCAGCCGAAGCCGACGCTGTAGGACGAGCCGTCGATTTCAGCGTCGCTGAGGTAGTCGTTCCAGTCCTGCCCCACGGTGCCAAACACGCGGAACTTGCGGGTCAGCGCATAGCCGACGGTGGCGCTGGCGCGCTCGAAGGTGGTGTCGGTGTTGGCCGCGGTGGTGGAGGCATCGCGGTTTTCCGCCTTGCGGATGGAGTAATTGAGCCCCCAGCTGAGATCATTGAAGCGGGTGCCGCTGGTGAGCCCTGCGGAAAAGGCATTCGCGCTGGAATCTGCTGCGGCCTGATCCTGGAAAATCGCGCCGCTGGTGGTGTAGCGTGCCTGTGCATTGGCGAAGGTGCCAAAGCGTTTCTGGATGTAGGGGCTGATCGAATAGGTGCCGACGGTGGCGCGGTTGCTGTCGTTGACGTCGGCGTCGGCCGGGGAACCGAGCAGCGAAATCAGTTCCTGCGAGATGCGCGCATTGCCTTCGATGAACAGGAAATCTTCGACCAGTTCGGCCTTGCCGATGGCACCGAGGTTGTGATTGAGGTCGGTGCTGTCGTCATCGCCTCCGAAACGCGCCACCCCGCTCAGGCCGTATTGCAGCGAGGCCTGCACCCGGCGCGAGCCTTTGGAAGTCAGGCTGAAGCCCGGCGTCACGCTGAGGGTCAGCGCATCTTCCGGGTTGGTGGCACTCTGATTGGCGTTGTCGGTATAGGTGGCCGATGCACCAACACTGGGCACGAAATCCCAGTCGAGGGCCTGCACGGACGAGGCAAAGCCCGCGGCCATTAAAAAGCCCAGTGTGCCTGCCAGCTTTGCGCGGCGGCGCGGGTGAAGCTTATTTGCCGTAACTGCCATAGTAGCCATAGTAATAATCTGCGCCCGGGGTCGGGGTTGTCTTGTTGAGCAGCATGCCCACCACCTCGCACGACTGGATGTGGCTGAGCGCTTCGCGCACCGCATCCTGCGAGGTTTTTTCAGCTTCCACCACCATGACGATCTGCCCCATGTGGGTCGCCAGCACGCTCGATTCGCTGGTCGCCAGCAAAGGCGGGGAGTCGAACAGGATGATGCGGTCCGGGTAGCGGTTGCCGATGTCCTCGACCAGGCGGGTCATGGCGGCGCTGGCCAGGAGTTCGGTGGCGCGCTTGTAGGTGCGGCCGGCGGGCAGCACGGTGAGCTTGGCGATATCGGTCTTGATCAGGACGTCGGACAGCTTCAGGTCCTTGTCCTGCAGCACGTCGAGCAGGCCCTTGTCGGCATGGATGCCGAGGTATTCGGGCACGCGCGGCTTGGCGACGTCGGCGTCGATCAGCAGCACGGTGCGGTCCATTTCCATTGCCATGGAAATGGCAAGGTTGATGGCGCAGAAGCTCTTGCCCTCGCCCGGCAGCGAACTGGTGACCATGATGAGGTTGCCGTTCTTGACCCGGGTGGCGCCCTGGCCGAAGGCGTTGGCAATCAGCGGGCGCTTGATGATGCGGAATTCTTCTGCAATCTGGCTTTTTTCGGCATCCGGGGCCACCACACCCATGCGGTGCAGGCGGGCGAGGTTGATCGACTGCACCTGGCTGCCGCCTTCCATCGCGAGCGTGTCCGGGTCGTTGAACATCGGCTCGACCGGGGTGGCGACGAAAGGTGCGCCATGGCTGCCGCGCTGCTTGTTGAGCGCGTTTTCGATCATGCTGGTGTCAGGCGCGGACGCGCTATTGCTGCCGCCCGGGGTTCCCGGACCGGAGGCGCCTGCGCCGATCTTGCCGGCTGCTTTTTCAATAATGCTCATGGGTTTCTCCTAGCCGGCACGCGACATGACCAGTTGCAGGACCATCACCCCGCCATAGGCGGCAATCAGGCTGCCCAATGCGGCCGCATAGGTCAGCAGGCCCTTGCGCTTGCGGCGCAGGGTTTCATCGGTTTCCACCCTCGACACGGCACCCAGCAGGGGCAGTCCGGTCAACTCGCGCAGGACGCGCCGGTCGGTGACGGTGCGGCGCAACTGGCTCAGCAGGAAGGCGACCGCGATGCCCGCGCCGATCCCGCCCAGGGTCACCAGCGACAGCAGCAGCGGACGGTTGGGGAACGCAGGCTGGCTCGGCACGAAGGGGGGATCGATCACGCGGAAGTCGACGGTGTCGGTCTTGCTTTCGACCTCGCCCGACATGGTGACCGATTCGCGGCGTTTCAGCAGGGCGTCGTAATTCTGGCGATAGACGTCATAGTCGCGCGTCAACTGGGTGTATTCCTGCTCCACCTGCGGAATCATGTTGGAGGCGTTGCGCAATTCGCTGTAGCGGCGCTGATATTCGGACACGCGCGCGCCCAGCGAGGACACGGTTGCATCTGCCTCGGCAATGGCGATAGTCAGTTGCTGATAGACCGGGTTCTGGATCCGGGAGCCTGACGGATCGGCCTTGCGATCGGCCAGGTCGATTTTCTTCTGGGCCTGCAGTTTTTCGATCAGGCGCTTGGTCGACTGGATGTCGGGATGCAGGTCGGTGTATTGAAGGCGCAGCTGATCCATCTGCTTTTCCAGCGCCTGGATGCGGCTGTCGATTTCGCTGTGGGTCGACACTGCAGCAGCAGCGGCGGTCAGTTCCGGCTCCTCATCCTCCAGTTGACGCTTGAGCTGGTTGCGGCGGTTGGTCGCTTCCTGCTGGTCCAGCTGGGCCTGGCGCAGCTGTGCCGCAGTTTCGGCCAGCTTGGCGTAATAGTCGCCGCCCTGCCCCGGCATCATGCCGATGTTCTTGCGCTTGAATTCCGTCAGGGCCGTTTCGGCGTCGGTGAGCTTCTGCTGGTATTGCTGCAGCTGCTCCTCGATGAAGCGCGCCGAACTGGAAATGTCCTGACGGGTCTTGCCCAGGCTGGTCTCGACGAAAATGGTCAGCAGCGACTGCACCACTTTCTTTGCGAGGTCGCCATTGGCATTCTGATAGCTGATGGTGTAGAGATTTTCGCGCCCGGCATCGGCAATCGCTATCTTGCTCGCCAGGCCGTTCAGCATGGCCTCGGTCTGCTCGGGCGTTTTTGCCTTGACGTCCAGATCGGTCATGCGCGCGACTTTTTCCAGCGTCGGCCGGCTCACCAGCTGGCGCGTCATCAGCTTGATCTGCTGCTCAACATTGGGCTCGGCTGTCAGCCCCGACAACAGGGGCTTCAACAGGGTTTGCGTGTCCACATAGACGCGCGCCGACGCTTCATAGCGGTCGGGGATCATCATCACCCAGGTCCAGCCGACGATGCACACCAGCCAGGCCACGACGACGCCCCACCAGCGCCGCCGCCAGGCGGCCTTGGCATAACCCAGAATTTGTTGAAGTACTTGATCCATGCGGTCGTTCCATCAAAAAGCGCCGCACAAGGCGGCGCAAATACACTTAGAACAGGCTTTCAGGCACCACCAGCACATCGCCCGGGCGCATGTCGACGTTGGCCGAAATGTCGCCGCCTTTCAGCAGGTCTTCCAGGCGCACGCCGAGGCGTTGCTGCTTGCCGTCCACGGTGCGCAGGATGTAGGCCTTGTTGCCCGCGGCAAAATCCGTCAAGCCGCCGACCGCAATCATCAGGTCGATCAGGCTCATTTTTTCACGGTAGTTCAGCGCCTGCGGCTTGGCCGCCTCGCCCACCACGCGCAACTGCTGGTCGAACGGACCGATGCCGCCGGCGACGATGACGGTGACGATGGGTTCCTGAATGTATTTGGCCAGCGCCTTTTCGATGTCGCGCGCCAGCTGGGAAGGGGTCTTGCCGGAAGCCTGGAGATCTTCGACCAGGTTCATGGTCATCTTGCCGTCGGGTCGCACCGGGAAGCTGCCCGACACTTCGGGATTGCGCCAGACGAAGACCTGAACCGAGTCGCCCGGCCCGACCAGATAGTTCCAGTCGTAGCTGCCGGTTTGCGCGGGAGCGGGCGGGTAAGTCGGCGTGCTGGAACAGCCTGCCATTGCAGCCACGGCCAACACCACGCCCACACGTGCGATATGCTTCTTGATCGTAAACATGTCCACCCTCCCTTAATATGCAGTTAATTCGCCAGCATTATGCCAGACCGAATTAAAAACTAGACGCATCTTCAAAGACTGCAAGCAAACTACAGGCCAAAGAATCAAACGGCTGGCGGCCTTGATGTACAAGGATCCGCCCCGCCGCGACGGGATCCGGAACGTTGGCGAGCCGGCAGGGCTGTCGTAAGTCCGTCGTCTGCCGCGGTATCATGCACCCCATGAATCCGCACGCAATCGACAGCCTCGACACCCTGCGACAGCGCATCCGCGAGTTTGCCGAGGCGCGCGCATGGGAGCGCTTCCACTCCCCGAAGAACCTGGTGATGGCGCTTTCCGTCGAGGCGGCGGAGCTTCTGGAACCCTTTCAATGGCTGACCCCGGAGCAAAGCCAGACGCTCAGCGCCGAACAGCACGAAGCGGTGCGCCAGGAAATCGCCGACGTGCTGATCTACCTGACCCGGCTGGCCGATCTGCTGGACATCGACCTGCTCGACGCCGCCGCCGACAAGCTGGCGATCAATGCGCGAAAATACCCGGTCGAGAAAGCACACGGCAACGCCCTTAAATATTCGGACCTATCGGATGACTGATCTGTATTTCAAGCACCACGTTTTTTTCTGCACCAACCAGCGCGAAGACGGCGCCAAATGTTGCGGCGCATCCGGCGGCCAGCACATGCGCGACCACCTGAAGAAGAAGGTCAAGCAAGCCAACATGAACGGCGAAGGCAAATGCCGCATCAACAGCGCCGGCTGCCTCGACCGCTGCGACGAAGGCCCGCTGCTGGTCGTGTATCCGGAAGGCATCTGGTACACCTATGTGGACGAATCCGATATCGACGAAATCTTCGAGGTCCACCTCAAGCAGGGGCGGATCGTCGAACGCCTGCAACTGAAGTGAAGCGGCCAGGCGAAGCGTCAAAAGTGAAGCGTTACAAGCTGCGCATTCCGGTTTCGGTGGGCAAGCTGGAAACCGTGATCGACGACCCCGAGATCGAGCGCCGCGGCCTGCTGCTGGTGGCGCATCCGCATCCGCTGCACGGCGGCAGCCTGGACAACAAGGTGGTGACGACTTTGGCCCGCGCGGCCAACGAGGCCGGCTGGGTGAGCGTGCGGCCGAACTTTCGCGGCGTCGGCATGAGCGACGGCACGTTCGACGCCGGGGTGGGCGAAACCGACGACCTGCTCGCGGTCGCCCGTTTCGTCGAGGCCAGCTACCCCGGCCTGCCATGGGCGCTGGCCGGGTTTTCGTTCGGCGCCTTCGTGCAGCACCGCCTGCGCCAGGAACTGCACGCCAAGCGCCTGATCCTGGTTGCGCCGGCCGTCACCATGTACGAATTCGACCCAGTGCCCGCGGACACCGTGGTGATCTTCGGCGACGCCGACGAACTCATCCCCCCCGCCGCGATCCGGTTGTGGGCCGAACAGCAGCAACTCACGACGAAAGTGATCACCGACGCCGGGCATTTCTTTCACGGCAAGCTGAAGGAACTGAAACAGGCGTTTCTGGAGGCCTGCCCGTGCTGACCGTGCGCGGCCTGACGAAGCGCTACGGCGACACCGAGGTGGTGCGCGGCCTCGACCTGCACGTGCGGCGCGGCGAGTGCTTCGGCCTCCTGGGCCCCAACGGCGCCGGCAAGACCACGACGCTGCGCCTGCTGCTGGGTCTGATCGAGCCCGACGCCGGCAGCATCGAACTGGCCGGCATCGCGGTGCCGCAGCATGCACGCGAGGCGCGCATGAAAGTCGGCGTGGTGCCGCAGATGGACAACCTCGACCCGGATTTTTCGGTGCGCGAAAACCTGCTCGCCTACGGCCGCTATTTCGGCATGGAGAAGTCTGCGATTGCTGCGCGCGTGCCCGAACTGCTGGAATTCGCCGGCCTTTCCAGCAAGGCCGATGCGCAGATCGCGCAGCTGTCCGGCGGCATGAAGCGGCGCCTCACGCTGGCGCGCGCGCTGGTGCACGACCCCGACATCCTGTTCCTCGACGAGCCCACCACCGGCCTCGACCCGCAGGCGCGCCACCTGATCTGGCAAGGGCTTAGGCGGCTGATCGCAGACGGCAAGACCATCGTGCTGACCACGCATTTCATGGAGGAGGCCGAGCGCCTCACCGACCGGCTGGCCATCCTCGATCACGGCCGCAAGGTGGCCGAAGGCGCGCCGCGCGCGCTGATCGAATCGCACATCGAACCGGCGGTGGTCGAAGTCTACGGCGAGGGACTGGAAGGCTGGATGCGCGATCACGCCGGCCAGGTCTGCCAGCGATCCGAGACTGTCGGCGAGACCCTGTTCTGCTACACCGGCAATGCCGAACGCGTGATCGGCGCGCTGAAGCAGGCGCCCGCGCTGCGCTACCTGCACCGGCCGTCCAATCTGGAAGACGTTTTCCTCAAGCTCACCGGGCGGGATCTGCGGGATTAGATGATGGAAACCCTTTTTTCATCCGCGAAGGACGCGAAGAAACGCGAAGAAAACCTTGGTCTGGACGCGTTCAAGACAGCACACGGTCTGGCGGCATGCCCACGCCCCATCGAAACCCACTTCGCGTCCCTTCGCGTCCTTCGCGGATAAACAGAAATGCGTTCAAACCTGCGACTCCCCCAGCTTTCCTGGCGCTTCATCCCGGTATGGCAGCGCAACTACCTGGTGTGGAAGAAGCTCGCCATTCCGTCCATCCTCGGCAACCTGGCCGACCCGATGCTGTACATGCTGGGGCTGGGCTACGGCCTCGGCAGCCTGTTGCCCGACGTGGCCGGCATGCCCTACCTCACCTTCCTCGCCGCCGGCACGGTGGCCTACAGCACGATGAACGCCGCCACCTTCGAGGTGCTGTATTCAAGCTTCTCGCGCATGCACGTGCAGCGCACCTGGGATGCCATCATGAACGCACCGCTCACGCTCGACGACGTAATGCTGGGTGAACTGACCTGGGCGGTGTCGAAGAGCCTGCTGTCCGGGCTGGCGATTCTGGCGGTGATCTGGGGACTCGGGCTGTACGGCAACTTCTGGATGACGCTGTGGATCATCCCTGTGGTGGCGCTGGTCGGCTTCTGCTTCGGCGGCCTGGGCCTGGTGATGAATGCGGTGTCTCCCAGCTACGACTTTTTCCTCTACTACTTCACCCTGGTGATCACGCCGATGGTGCTCTTGTGCGGCGTGTTCTTCCCGGTGTCGCAGCTGCCGCTGCCGGTGCAGGCCGTGTCGGCCTGGCTGCCGCTCACCCACGCCATCGACCTGGCGCGTCCGCTGGTGGTGGGCAACGTGCCCGGCGACATCGCGCTGCACGTCGTTGCGCTGCTGATTTACGGCAGCCTGGGCTACGTCATCGCGCTGGCGCTGACGCGCAAACGGCTCCTGAAATAAACAGCCGCCGAAACCTCAACGAAAGCGTCGGCCGCTGGACGCATCGGACACCGTAAAGTCGGTGCCATGCACGGCGGGATGCGGCCTGCATCCGCATGGAAGGCTGGAGCGGAAATTGCAGCATTGCCCGCATCACCTGCATCCGGACCGCTGCCATGCCACGCACCTCCTCTACTTCACGCGCACGCCGAATCCGTCGTGTCGGTCTGCTTGGCCTGCTGCTCACCACGCTGCTCACGCCTGCCGGCATCATCGTCAGCACGGTCACCGCTGCTGCCCTGATCGGCGGTGCGTTCCATCTGAGCCGTGCTAAACCCGAGACCGCCGTCACGCCCCTGCAGCCCGTTTCCATGAAGCGCGGCAACCCGCAACACCTCAACATCGAGCGCGATGGAAAAACCCTCGCGCTGGTCATCGCCGAAGACACACCCGGAAATGGCAGCGGCGCAGGCAGCTTTGATCCAGCCAATCCGCTGTTCGCCGGCCTGACTCGTGGCGACCCCGCGCGCCGCAGCGCAGCGGGAGGCGGCATGCCGGGCTCGGGCGCACCGGGCGGAGGCTACGCACCCGGCGGCGGCAACATGCCCCATGGCGCGCCGTCCACAGGACCGTCCACAGGACCGGCCCCGAATCCGCCATCATCCGGCGGACCGACCGGCATGCCGCCCAGCGGCGGAATCCCCCCGACGGGTTCGCCGCCCGTTGTCGGCGGCCCTCGCACCCCTCCGGGCAAGGGCGAGCCGACGACACCTGACGAAACCAAGCCGACCGTGACCGATGGCGCGCCGAACCCGGACAAGCCACAGCCGACGAACGGCCTGCCCCCGGACACCCTGCCCGGACCCGGGCCCGATACCCTGCCCGGCCTGCCGACCCTGCCGCTGGCCGGAACTCCGCTCGACACGCAGACACCGCCGCCGGGCAAGCAGTTGGCGACGCAGCCGAACGCCGTACCGGAACCGTCGATGTTGGGATTGATGCTGCTGGGCGTGGCCGCCCTGGCCTGGACCGGGCGCCGCCGGCCGCATCCGCTCAGCCCGGCCTGAAGACCGTCTAGGCTTCGATGCCCGCCGCCTGCTGGTCGGCGTGGTAGCTCGAGCGCACCATCGGCCCGCAGGCCGCGTGCTTGAATCCCATCGCCAGCGCTTCCTGCTCGAACTGCGCAAAGCGTTCGGGGGTAACGAAGCGCAGCACCGGCAGGTGGTGCTGCGAAGGCTGCAGGTACTGGCCGAGGGTGAGCATGTCGACGTCGTGCGCGCGCAGGTCGCGCATCACCTGCAGGATCTCGTCGTCCTCCTCGCCCAGGCCCAGCATCAGGCCCGATTTCGTCGGGATGTCGGGGTGGCGCACCTTGAAATCCTTCAGCAGTTTCAGCGAGTGCGCATAGTCGGCGCCGGGGCGCGCGGCCTTGTACAGGCGCGGCACGGTTTCCAGGTTGTGGTTCATCACGTCGGGGGGCGCGGTATCGAGTTGGTCCAGCGCCTTGTCGAGGCGGCCGCGGAAATCCGGGGTGAGGATTTCGATGCGGGTGGCCGGCGATTTCTCACGCACTGCCGCGATGCACTGCGCGAAATGCGCCGCCCCGCCGTCGCGCAGGTCGTCGCGGTCGACGCTGGTGATGACCACGTATTTCAACGCCATCAGCGCGATCGTCTCGGCCAGATGGCGCGGCTCGTCCACATCCGGCGGCAGCGGCGTGCCATGGCCGACGTCGCAGAACGGACAGCGCCTCGTGCAGAGGTCGCCCAGGATCATGAAAGTCGCCGTGCCATGGCCGAAGCATTCGCCCAGGTTCGGGCACGACGCCTCCTCGCACACGGTGTGCAGCCTGGCCTCGCGCAGGATGCCTTTCAGCCGCGCGACGTTGGGCACATTGGGCGACTTGGCGCGGATCCACGACGGCAGGCGCATGCGCGGCTGCGGCACGATCTTGATCGGGATGCGCGCGGTTTTCGCGGCGCCTTTGTGCTGGATGGGGTCTGCCATAATGTGCTCGGAACAACGTTGAAAGCGAATTTTAGCCTATGCGACTGACCACCCTGACCTTGCTGGCAACATGGCCGCTGGCGGCCCTCGCCAGCGAACCCAGCATCGACCCGGAAACCGGCCTGGCCAGTTGGCAGACCGAGACCGCGGGCATGCAGGTGCGCCTGACGCAGATCAGTCCGGACCAGGCGCGTGCCTTTTATCAGGCACGAGGATTCTCGCCCGAGGCGGCAGAACGCTACGCCCGCGAATGCATCTTCATGACCGTGGTGCGCAACGTCGGCGAGACGCCCATCCGGCACAACCTGGCCAACTGGCGCTACGTTTCGGCGGACCAGCCGCCGCGCACCATTCGCAGCAAGGTGGCGTGGGAACATCTGTGGAAACGCCAGGGCGTGTCCGAATCCGCGCGCATCGCCTTTACCTGGGCGCAGTT
>JBAVWB010000194.1:0-12073 GCA_049697615.1 Thiobacillus sp.
GGTCATGGGGGTGTCCGGGGCGGGCGATAAGGGTCATTCTAGCCCGGGGGGGCCTGCCGATGTCAGGCGCTGAACGATGAAAGCCGCGGATGCCTCATGCAATAAAAAACGCCCCTCCAGTTGGAGGGGCGTTTTGCGAGCCGGCCGGCTGTCTGCCGACAGCCTTGAACTTAGGCGCGCTTGTTGCGGCGTGCCAGGCCAAGGCCGAGCAGGCCGATGCCGAGCAGTGCCAGTGCCGAAGGTTCCGGAATGACCGTCGCGCCACGCGTATTCAGCGTGCCCTGCAGACACCATGCGCCGGGAGCTGCCTGACCGGTTGAGCAACCAGCCGTCAGCCCGCCGGCGACGTCTTTGGGATTTAGCACAAAGTTGTTGCTTGACGAGGTCAGCACGATGTCGGCAAAACCACCGAGGTTGTCACCGATGCTGTTGCCATCCAGATAGGCGGCCACTGCTGCCAGACCGAATACGCCGCTAATATCGGCATCAACCTGGCCTTGACCATTCTGGGTCAAGCTGTTGCCCGTCAGGGTGCCGTTGCCGTTGAGCGTCTGGGTGGCATTGAAACCCACCGGGTTCGCTAAGTTGAAGATCGGGTCGGCAAAGGTATGGCCGAGCAGGCGGGTCCAAGGCGTCATGCCCTGGATCATCGCAATATTGGTCGGCGAGGTCTGGTCAAACATGTTCAGCTGGGAGGTCGGGTTGTAATAGATGTCGACAGTACCGCCCGTGAATTGAACCCCTGCGCCGTTGAATGCGGAGACGGTGTAACCGTAAAAGTGGTAATACAGCGAGCAGCTGCCGACCGCACAGTAATTAGAAGCACCGTTGACGGTGGAAATGACGCCGTAACCCTGCAGCGACTGGCCCGGAGCATTCACAAAGGTCTCGGCGAGCGTGGCCGTTTCGATATGAACGGTCTCGCCGGCTGCGCCGAAGTTGATGCCACCGACGACGATGGCGGACGCGGGTGCGGAAGCTGCGATTCCGAGTGCGGCAACTGCAGCGGTAATGATCTTGTTCATGTTAAGTTCCCTCGTTAGTCAATTTCCAAAAGCCTAAGCTTTCCGGCTTGCCTAACATTAAGCAACAGCTGTGCCATGATCAAGTTCTGTTTTTAAAAATCATTTAAAAACAATATGTTGATGCTTTGTTGTGGCTTGAGAGTGGCTGTCCGGTCGCCTTGAAATCGGCCGTGTGTAAAATTTTCCGACAAAAAGGCGGGTGGTTTGTGTGGCCGCTTCGATCGCAGTCCGTAGGGCTGGCCGGGAAGGGGCTTGGGAGCCTTGATCCGCTCAATCGAGCGGCTTGGCGGGACGGCTGGGTGGGCGAGGCTAGGCGCGCGCACAGTTTACGTGTCGGTTTTTTTTACACACACCTCGACAATCCCGGGCGGCTCGCTCTGCGCCACGACTTTGCGTGGGGGCAGCTCGGGCAGGGGTTGAACGTTAAAGGGTCTTGAGCAGTTGCCGGGCGGTCTCGGCTTCCGCGGCGGGGAGCGGGGAGAATTCCCTAAGCACACGTTCCAGTTCCTGCCGGGCTTTCGCCTGGTTGCCGGTGCGGGCGAGGGCGACGGCATGGTGGTAGCGGATCATGCCGGCCTTGGGCGCGCTGGCGGCGGCCTTGCTTAACAACTCGAGGCCGCGTGAGGCCTGCCCCTGCTCGACCAGCATCCAGCCCAGGGTGTCCTGGATGGCCGGGTTGTTCGGCGCAAGTTTCAGAGCCTGTTCTGCGGTGGCCAGTGCGCGCGGATCCTTCTCCCGCTGGTACAGGCTGGCGAGATTGTTGAGGATCAGGGCGTTGTCCGGCTTCTGCCGCTGAATTTCCTGGTACTGGGCGATGGCGTCCTGGATCCGGCCGCTGAACATGTAGTACTCGGCGGCGTGGTTGCGCACGGCCAGGTCGTTGGGATAGCGCTTGAGCCAGTCGGTCAGGCGGTGCTCGGCCGTCTTGAGGTCGCCGGCCTGAATCAGGGTGCGGTGCAGCTTGGTCAAACCGACCGAGCCGGCTCCTTTTTCGAGCGAGCGTTCGTAGGACTGGATGGCCTGGGCGAGCCGTTTCTGGTCCAAATGCACGTCCCCTTCGCGATCGAAGCCCAGCGGATGATTGGGCCGTTGACCCTGCATCTGGCGCGCAATTTTCAGGGCGGCATCCGGCTTTTTGTCCGAGAGTTCAAGGCTGATGAGGGCGTCCTGGCTTTGCAGGTGGTCGGGCTGGAGTTGCAGGCTTTTCTGCAGCGCGGCGCGGGCAGCGCCCAGATTGCGGGCGGCAACCTGGGCCATTGCAAGCCGCATGTAGGCATCGGGGGATTGGCTGGCTTTTTTGGTGTGTTCGGTGAAGGTGGTGATGGCGCCGGACGTGTCGCCGGACGTCAACTGGGTGCCTCCCAGCAGATTGAGGGCCTCCGGGTCGCCGGGATTGGCAGCGACCGCCTCGCGGGCGGTGGCGAGCGCCCTATTGTTTTCGCCCTTGGCGAGGTAGTAGCGGGTCATGAGCACGCGCGGCTCGAGGGCTTGCGGGTGCGCCTTGACGGCTTTTTCCAGCCAGTTCAAATGTCCTTTTTCATCCTGTTCGCGAAGGCTCAGGTCGGCCAGCGCAAGCATGGCCTGCAGATGCCGGGGCTCGGCTTTCAGGATGCCTTCATAGCGCTTGCGTGCATCTGCTGTCTTGCCGTCGACCAGATCAAGCTGGGCGAGGCTGGCCGCGGCCGGGAAATATCGGGGGTCGAACTTGAGCGCCTGATTGAAACTGTCGCGCGCCTTGGCCACGTCTCCCTTGCCGAGATATGCCGTGCCACGATACGTCGGAGCCATTGGGCTTTTAGGCTGCTTTTTCTCCAGCGCGGGGATGCTGGCCAGGGCCGCGTCATATTGCTTCTTGCTGAGCTGATTGAGAATGATGATGGTATCTGCCTGGCTGTCCGCATCCATTTCGGAGGCGGCCTGCAAGTCGGTCATGGCGCGTGCGTCGCCCTGGGCAAGCCGGGCCAGGCCCAACTCGGTGCGTATGGCAGCGTTGTCAGGGTTGAGGGTGGCAGCGGTTTCGAAGTGGCTGGCGGCCTTGGCAAAGTCCTTTTTCGCCAGCGCGATTTCTCCGGCGACCGTGTAGATGCCGGCATCCTTGGTTTTTGCGAAATCGATCGGCGCAAGCGTCCTTTCTGCGTCATCCGGCCTGCCTAGACGTAATTGGGAGGCCGCCAGCATGCGCAGGGCAGCGGTATTGTTCGGTACTGCGCGCACCACCTTGTTGAGATGCAGCTCGGCGGTTTGCAGGTTGCCCAGGACAAATTCGGTGTTTCCGCTCAGCAATAATGCGGGCACGTAGTTGGGGGCGATTTTCAATGCGGCTTGCAAGGCATCGCGCGCTTCGGGGTATTTCTTTTCTTTGTAAGCAAGCAAGCCTTGGAGGTAGTGGGCGGCAAGCGAGTTCGGCGCAAGCTTGCGGATTTTCTCGACATCAAGCCGGGCAGGTTCCAGTCGCTCCAATCTGACGTTGACGATCACGCGGCTTTGCAGGGCTTCCAGATCCTCGGGTTCAAGCTTGAGGGCGCTGCTGTAGGCGGCCAGCGCCGCTTCAAAATCACGCTCAAACTGTTCGAGATCTCCGACATGCACCCAACTCCTGGCTTGCCTGACCTGGATCTTGAGAGCCGAATCGAGCCATTCCCTTGCTTTTTTGTTGTCGTGCTCTGCGATGGCGCATTGCGCCAGGCCCCAGTAGGTCGGCGGATTTTTGTTGTCGATGTCGAGGGATTGCTGGTAGAGGGAGCAGCCGTCCTTCAACTGGCCCAGCCTGAGCAGGGCATCGCCCCGCAATTGCAGGATGCGCGCGCGATTGGCCGGGGAGGTTTGATCCCCGGACCGGATTTCTTCGAGCACCCGCTTGGGCTCGCCCATGAGCAGCAAGGCTTCGCCGAGTTGCGGGTTGAGGGTTTCCTGGCTCACGCCGAGCTTTTGGGCCTGGGTGAGTTCCTTTTCGGCCTCGGCGCCCATGCCGACCTTGAGATACACCTGCCCCAGCAACAGCCGTGCTTGCGGGCTGTCCGGGTTTTTCAGGATGGCGTTTTTGAGCTCGATGATGCTGCCCTTGAGGTTGCCCTTGTCCTCGAAGTCCTTGGCGCGCTGGATGTGTTCCTGCTCGGTGAGCCTGGCGGTGGCGTCGCACCCGCCAAGCGGTGCAGACAGAGCCAATATCAGAAGCGTGATCAGCGAGGCGTTGCGTCGGGTCATCAAGGTGTGTGCTCCATTGAGTGAATGGTGGGCCTGGATCAGGGTGTCTTGCGCTTCAGCTGGTTGAGCAGTTCACGGGCATCCTGCTCCTGGGGGAAGCGGGCGCCGCTGGCCAAGAGACGTTCCAGTTCACCTTGGGCGCGTACATGATCCCCGGATTTGGACAGAACGGCCGCCAGGTGATAGTGGATTTCAGGATTGTCCGGCGCCTTGGACAGCGCTTTCCGTAGCTGGGTCAGGCCCTTGTCGACCTGGCCCTGATTGGACAGGATCCAGCCATAGGTGTCCATCACCGCGGCATTTTCAGGCGCCAGTTTCAACGCCTGTTCGGCAAATGATACCGCCCGTTTGTCGCCTGCCTGATGCAGAGCCCAGGCCAGGTTGTTGAGGATGATGAGGTTGCCGGGGGTGCGCTTGTCCAGGATCAGGTAATGCTCAACTGCGGATTTGTACTGGCCGCGCTTGAGCAGACTTTCGGCCAGAACGGCCCGGGCGCTGAGGTCTTCCGGGTGGCTGGTCAGCCAGGCGGCGAGGCGTTTTTCGCCTTCTTCGGCGCGCTGGCTTGCGGTCAGGATATGGAGCTGGCGGTTCAGCAGGGCGCCGGAGGGGGCCAGCTTGTGCGCGCGCTCGTATGCGGCCAGTGCTGCGGGGTAGTCCTTGCGGGCATTCGCGGTGTCGCCTTCAAGGACGAAGCCGGCCGCATTGTCGGGATGCTTCTGCTGCACCTGTTTGGCGAGTTTGCTGGCTTCATCGTAGCGCGCGCCCTGGATTTCGACGCCGCCCAGCATGAGCTGCGCATCGATGAAGTCGGGCTGGATGCGCAGGGCGTCCTGCAGGGTTTTGCGCGCGCCGGTGAAATCCTTGGCAACGACCTGCACCGTGGCGACCTTGAGCAGCGGTGCGGCCTGGCTGGGCAGTTTTTCGACCAGCTTGCGGAAGCTGCCCAGCGCGTTGGTGGTGTCGCCCAACGCCAGTTGGGTGCTGCCGAGCAGTTCGATCGCCACTGGGTTGTCGGGCTGGATGTTGACGGCTTCGCGTGCGGTGGCCAGCGCCTGGTTCTTGTCGCCCTTGGCGAGCTGGTAGCGCGCCAGTGCTACGCGCGGCTGCAGGGCTTGCGGGTGGGTGCCGGCGGCTTTTTCCAGCCAGCTGACGAAGGTTTTTTCGTTCTTCTCGCGCAGGGCGAGATCGGCCAGCGCGAGCATGGCGTTGAGATGCTTGGGATCGGCCTTGAGGATGCCTTCGAAGCGCTGGCGGGCGGCGGCCGGCTGCTTGTCCTGCAGGTCAAGCTGGGCGAGGTTGGCGGCCGCGGGGAAAAAGCCGGGCTTGAGCTTAAGCGCCTGGCCAAAGCTTTCGCGCGCCCGGGCAAGGTCCATCTTGCCGAGGTAGGCCGCGCCGCGGTAGTTCCAGACCAGCGGGCTGTCCGGCTGTTTCTTTTCCAGCGCGGCGATGCTGGCCAGCGCGGCATCGAACTGCTGAAGTTTCAGCTGATTGAGGATGATGAAGGTGTCGGCCCGGCTGCTGTCGCCCTCCATGCCGGCGGCGGCCTGCAGGTCGGCCATGGCGCGGCTGTCACCTTCGGCCAGGCGGGCGATGCCGAGCTCGGTGCGGATGGCGGCGCTGTCGGGGCTGCGCTTGGCAGCCTGCTCGAAATAGGTCGAGGCCTTGGCAAAGTCCTTTTTGGCCAGGGCGATTTCGCCGGCAATCACCAGAACCCCCGGATCCTGCGAGGCGGCCCTGAGCGCCGGGGCAAGGGTGCGCTCGGCATCGTCGGGGCGCCTGAGGCGAAGTTGGGTGGCGGCCAGCAGGCGCACCGCGTAAAGATTGTTTGGCGTGGCCTTGACCACCTTGTTAAGGTGCGCCTCGGCCGTTTGCAGGTTGCCGAGGGTGAACTCGATCGAACCGCCGAGCAGCAGCGCCGGCAGGTAGCCGGGGGCGGCCTTCAACACGGCAGCCAGGGTATCGCGCGCGCGTTCGGTTTTCTTCTCCTGGAAATCGATCAGCGCCGAGGTGTAGCGCGCCTGCAGGTTGTTGGGCATCGCCTTGAGGGCAGCATCGACTTCCTTGCGTGCGTCGGGCAGTCGGTTTTCCGCAATCGCGATGCCCGCCAGCGCGAGCCGGGCGCTGACGTGCTTGGGATCGATTTGCACCAGCGCCTGATAAACCGCAGCGGCTTCAGCGGTTTTGCCGGTGGCGCGCAACAGGTCGCCCTTCAGCATCAGGCTGTCGCGGTGCTTGGGGTCGGCGGCCAGCGCCAGATCGATTTCCTGCAGCGCCTTGTCGACATCGCCATCGGCCAGGGCCAGCTGGGCCAGCGTCAGATGCACATCGGGATTGTCGGGGGCGGCCTGCAGCGCACGCTGTGTCGTGTTGCGCGCATCTTCCTTGCGTTCCAGCGCGAGTTCGGCATTGGCGCGCAAGGCAAGCAGGGTGGCGGTTTCGGGGCTGGCCTCGGCCGGCGCGGGCAGTTCTTCCAGCACGCGTTCGAATTCGCGCTGGCCCAGCAGGGCGCGGGCGATCAGCGGGTTGACGGTATTGGCCTCGTAGCCGGCTTCGCGCGCGCGCCGAAGCTCCTTTTCGGCGCTGGCCAGTTCGAACTGGTCAAGATAGAGCTTGCCCAGTTCAAAGCGCGCCTCGGCGTTGTTTTCGTCCTGGGTGAGGGCATTTTTAAGCTGGATGGTCGCAGCCTTGTAATCCCCCGCCGCAATCATTGCCCGGGCTTCGCTCAGCAGGGCGGCGCTGTCGTTGGCGCCACAGGCGCTCAACAGGGTGGCGCCGAGGATGAGGGCGAGCAGCAGACGGGACGCGGGAACGGCATATGACATTGGAACCTCCAGTGAAGCTTTTTTATTCTAGGTAAATTCTTGCGCGATTATTTCAGGCCGATTTTCGCCATCAGGTCATACAGTGTCGGCCGGGTGACACCGAGCAGTTCGGCGGCCTGGGCGATGTTGCCGTTCGCGTGGGCGAGCGCGCGGCTGATGGCCAGACGCTCGGCATGTTCGCGTGCCTGGCGCAGGTTGAAGGGCTGCGGTTCGGCCGCCCCGCTATCGAGCCCGAGGTCGGCTGCGCTGATCTGGCTGCCGTCGGCCATGATGGTGGCGCGCTTGATCAGGTTTTCCATTTCGCGCACGTTGCCGGGCCAGGCGTGGGCTTCCAGCGCGCCGAGTGCATCGGCGGTGAAACCGCGCAGGGGGCGGCCCATCTCGCGCGCGTAGCGTTCGAGAAAAGCCTGTGCCAGCAGCACGGCATCGCCGGGGCGTTCGCGTAGCGGCGGAATTTTCACCGTGATTTCGGACAGCCGGTAATACAGGTCTTCGCGGAAGCTGCCTTGCCGGATCATGCCGGCAAGGTCACGATGGGTGGCGCAGACGACGCGTACATCGACCGGGATTTCGCCGCGCCCGCCCAGGCGCTCGATCACGCGTTCCTGCAGGAAACGCAGCAGTTTGGCTTGCAGCGGCATCGGCAGGTCGCCGATCTCGTCGAGGAACAGGGTGCCTTCGTTGGCGTATTCGATGCGGCCGATGGTCTGCTTGGCCGCGCCGGTGAACGCGCCTTTTTCATAGCCGAACAGTTCGGATTCCAGCAGGGTGTCGGGGATCGCCGCGCAGTTGATGGCGACGAAGCGCTTGCCGGCGCGCGGCGACAGTTCGTGGATGGCGCGCGCCAGCACTTCCTTGCCGGTGCCGGATTCGCCCAGCAGCAGCACGGTGGCATTGGCCGGGGCGACCTTTTCCACGGTGCGGCACACCTTGAGCATGGGCTCACTGCTGGTGATCAGGCCCTGCAGGGAAGAGCCGCCCTGTCTGGCGGCAAGCAGGCGGTTCTCGATTTCCAGCGCGTGGACGTGCAGGGCGCGGGCAATCATCAGCGACAACACGTCGGGGTCGAAGGGTTTCTGGAAAAAATCGTAGGCGCCGAACTGGATGGCTTTCACGGCGTTGCTGCGGTCGAGGTTGCCGGTAACGACGATGACCTTGGTGACGGGGGCGAGCGAGAGGATCTGCTGCAGCGCGGCGAGACCTTCGGTGGCACCGTCGGCGTCGGGCGGCAGCCCAAGGTCGAGCAGCACCACGGCGGGTTCGTGGCGGCGCAACTGGGTGATGGCGCTTTCGCGGTCGGCGGCCACCACCAGTTCGTAATCGCCCAGGCTCCATTTGAGCTGCTTTTGCAGCCCGGGGTCGTCTTCCACCAGCAGGATCTTTTGTTTGGCGTCGCTCATGCGGCGTCCCCCTCAGCAACTAAATTATTATCAAGCGGCAGGCTGATGCGAAACCGGGTGCCGCTTCCCGGCATGCTTGTTACGTCCAGTTGTCCACCGAGTGCGCGGATGGTTTCGCGGCATTCGTAGGCGCCGATGCCCATGCCGGCGCCCTTGGTGGAATCGAACGGCTGAAACAGCCGGGTGCGGATGAAGGTGTCATCCATGCCGATCCCGGAATCGATGATTTCGACGATGGCCTGCCCGGATTCCTCGAATGCACGCAGGCTGACATGGCCCGTTGAGGGGGTGGCCTCCAGCGCATTTTGTAGCAAATGACCGATGGCACGGGTGAGCCGTTCGCGCTCGGCGCGCACACGCAGATGCGCGGGCGGCAGTTCCACGGCGGGGCGCAGCTTGAACGCCTGCTTGCTGGCGACGGCGTCGGCGAGGAGGTCCGCCAGCGCCACCGACTGCACCTGCGCCTCGCCGCTGCCGCGGCGCAACTGCGCCAGCACCTTGTTCATGCGGGCGACGGCGTTTTCGATGGTTTCGAGCATGTCGGCCTGGAACTCGGGATTGTCCTTGTGCTTCTCGGCATTGGCCAGCAGCAGGGACAACTGGGCGATAAGGTTTTTCAAATCGTGAATGACGAAGGTGGTGGTGCGGTTGAACGACTCGAACTGGCGCGCCACGATGAGCTGGTTGGAGGCACGCATCTGCGCCAGGTTCGATGCCGCCTGGCGCGCAGCCACCTTGAGCAGGTCGCTGACCTCCCAGTTGAAGCTGAGCTTGCCCAATGAATGCTTGAGCACCACAAAGCCGAGCAGTTCGTCGTGCAGCATCAGGGGCACCACCAGCCAGGCATCGTTGGCCTGCTGGATCCACGCGGGGGTGTCGAGGTCGCCATACAGATCGCGGCGCGTCTTCATTTCGTCCAGGTCCACCACCCACTGTTTGTCGGAGAGCCACTGGATAAACGCTGAATCGGCCGGCTCGGTGCCGTTGAGGTCGGACCAGTTCCAGTAGCTGGCGCGCTGGTAGCCCGCGTCGCCCTCGCGCATCCACAGCGCGCCGCCGGGGCTTTCCACCAGCCGGGCCAGCGCCTCGACCGCGCGTTCGCCCAGCCGCTCACCGGGTTGGCCCTCGGTCAGGGTGCGGGTGAAGTTGAGCCACTCTTCGCGGTAGTCGTAGCGGTAGCTGAAAAAATGCTTGGAGAGGAACACCCGCAGCCGCGCGCGCAGGGTGCCGGAAAACATCAGCAGTGCCAGCAGCATGGCGGCGGCGAAGACGAACACGGTCTGCACCACGTCGCCCCATTCGCCGCCGAACAGGCGCAGGTAGTAGCCGGCGCCGGCCATCAGCAGCAGGTAAATGCCCGCGCCCAGGAGGCTGGCGGTATGGAAGGCCATGCTGCGCGACAGTCCGACCGGGGCTGACCATTCCGGATTGCGTGCGGCGGACACCGCGATCAGGGGGGTGACCAGCGCCGCCACGTAGCCGCGCGCCGTCCACACCTGGGCGTCCATCGCGTTGAACAGCGCGGCATTGGCATAGAGATAAAAATCGTAGACGAACAGGCCGCCAAGACCCAGGCAGAGAAACTTGATCGCCCAGCGGTCTTCGAGGCGGGTGCTGCGGTAGATCTGCTCGATCAGCACCAGTCCGATCACGCTAAGCAGCACCAGCCCCAGAATCGCCGCCCACTGTGCAAGTACCGGCTGGCCGGGGGCGACGAGGGGTACGAGGTTGGCGAGCAGCAGGCCGCCAACCAGCAGGACACTGAGGCCACGGATGAAGCGCAGCGGTGCGGGCAGGGCGGCGCCCGGCGGCAGGCGCAGTCGCAGGATGTAGAGCAATAGGGCCAGCCAGGCGCCGTTGCGGGCGACTTCGGCGGCAAGCCCCGGCCACGCGGGCAACATCCCCCACGCGGCAAGCGCCGACAGGGCGCCCCAGAGGGCACTGAGTCCGGTGGCAAGCACCAGCAAACGGCCTTGCGGGCGCCGCTGCCAACTGGCAACGATGAGGCCGGACAAGCTCAGATAGGCCAATGTGGCCAGGCCATAGCCGACAACAGCGAGCAGGAGCAGGGTGTCTGGCATGTTTGGATTCAGGCGCGCGCTCAGCGCACGCCCTTGCCCCACAACACCACTTGTGCGGTCTGGAACAGGATCATGAGATCGAGGAACAGGCTGTGGTTCTTGACGTAATACAGGTCATATTGCAGTTTGTGCATGGCGTCTTCGTCGGTGGCGCCATACGCATAACGCACCTGCGCCCAGCCGGTGATGCCCGGCTTGACCGTGTGGCGCACGCCGTAATATGGAATCTTTTGGGTCAGGTCCTGCACGAAATAGGGGCGTTCGGGGCGCGGGCCGACAAAGCTCATGTCGCCGAAAAACACGTTGAATATCTGCGGCAATTCGTCGATGCGGGTGCGCCGGATGAAGCGCCCGGTGAGGGTGACGCGGCTGTCGTTCTGGCCGGCCCAGCGCGGTTTTCCGTCCTTTTCGGCGTCGACGCACATGCTGCGGAACTTGAGGATGGTGAAGGTGCGGCAACCCTGGCCGACACGCTCCTGGCGGTAAAGCACCGGGCCGGAGCTCTCCAGCTTGATGGCCAGTGCGGCCAGCGCCATGATCGGCAGGCAGACCACCAGCATGGCCGCGCTGACCAGCAGGTCGAACAGGCGTTTGACGGTGTCGCGCACGATGCCCTGGTGGAAGCCTTCGGCCAGGATCATCCAGCTGGCATTCATCGAGTCGATCTGCAAATGGCCGTTTTCCCGCTCGAAAAAGCTGGACAGTTCGAGGATGCGGATGCCGCGCAGCTTGCATTTGAGAAGATCCTGCACCGGCAGGCCGCCGCCCCTGCGGTCGCGCACGGCCAGGATCAATTCGCTGATTTGCAGGCGTTCGGCCAGATCGGACAGGTTTTCCGTGGTGTCGAGAATGCGGGCATGGTCGACGAAATGATGACTGCCGCCCATCGGCAGATAACCGACCACCTGAAGGTTGCTGGCATGGCCGCGCTTGTCCAGAAGCGCTTCGACGTGGGCGGCGCGGCTGCCGGTGCCGATCACCAGGGCGCGGGTTTTGAGCGCGCCCGCGCGCGCCCAGCGGATGAACAATGCGCGGCTTAACAGGATGCCCAGCAGGGCGAGGCCGAATGACAGCAGAAAGGCGCCGCGCCCGACCAGCAGGCTGGGAAAGAAGTAAAACAGCAGGCTCATCGTCACCAGGCCGAGCCCGAAGCTCAGGCCGAGACGCTGCAGCAACGCGCGCACGCCCCCCCGCCACTCAAGATCGTAGAGGCCGCTGGCCGTCATCAGGCCGAGCATGACGACGGTGAAGGTCAGGGCCTTGGGCAGCAGGGGGTGGAGATCATCCGGGATCGCTATGCCGTCCAGAAACCGCGCGCTGACGCCCGCATAGACGGCGCCGCCGAGAATAAGAGCCTCGATCAGCACCAGCAGCAGCAAATTCAGGGGCACGTAGTGCCGGAAAAATCGGATCAAGGTCGTTTGGCCATCTAAATAGCGTATTTCAATTTAGCCAGCAGCTTTCATGCCAGGGCGGTGGACTTGAGCCGGCTCAAGTCAGGGCGCGCGCCTGGGGCAGGCGCACCCGCCGCGGGTTGCCGT
>JBAVWB010000195.1:0-24050 GCA_049697615.1 Thiobacillus sp.
CAGGAAGGGCGTCAGCCGGGTGCGGAACAGCGCGGTGAGCTTGTTGTCGCCCGCTTCGTGGGCGCCGCCGTGCGCATCCTGCTTGATCAGCTTGAGTGCCAGCCAGGGCGTGATGATGAAGGCGATCGCCAGCGAGATCAGCATCCCGATCGAGGCGTTGATCGGGATCGGGCTCATGTACGGCCCCATCAGGCCGGTGACGAAGGCAATCGGCAAGAGCGCGGCGATCACGGTGAAGGTGGCGAGGATGGTGGGGCCGCCGACCTCGTCGACCGCACGCGGAATGATCGCTTCGAGGCCGTCGTGATCGATCCCCATGCGGCGGTGGATGTTCTCCACCACCACGATGGCGTCGTCGACCAGGATGCCGATCGAGAAAATCAGCGCGAACAGCGACACCCGGTTGAGCGTGAAGCCCCACGCCCACGAGGCGAACAGCGTGGCGGCCAGCGTCAGCATCACCGCCGTGCCGACGATCAGCGCCTCGCGTTTTCCGATGGCGAACAGCACCAGCAGCACCACCGAGGCGGTGGCGAAGATCAGCTTCTGGATCAGCTTCTTCGCCTTGTCGTCGGCGGTGGCGCCGTAGTTGCGGGTGACGCTGACTTCCACCCCCTCGGGCAGCACGCTGCCCTGCAGCGAATTCACCCGCTCGATCACCTTCTCGGCGACGTCGACCGCGTTCTCGCCCGCTTTTTTGGAAATGGCCAGCGTCACCGCCGGATAGGTCTGGCCCTGGTCGGCCCGGTGCGGACCGCCCGCACCGGGGGCATGCCAGACGTAGCGTGCCGGCTGGTCGGGCCCGGCGACGACGCTGGCAATGTCGCTCATGTAGACCGGTCGGCCCTGCGCGACGCCGACCACCAGCTGTTTGACGTCGTCGGCGCCGGTGAGGAAGGTGCCGGTCTGGACCAGAATCTCCTGGTTGTTCGACACCAGGGTGCCGGACGGCTGCGCCGCGTTGGACACCTGCAGCGCATCGCGGATGTCCTGCGCCGAGACGCCGAACGCCGCCATGCGGTCGGGGTCCATCAGCACCCGCACCGCGCGGCCGGGGCCGCCGACGGTGGTGACTTCGCGGGTGCCGGCGATGCGCTTCAGTTCGATTTCCGCGGCGTGCGCCACCTGCTCCAGTTCGAAGGCGCCGCGCGCTTCGTCGCGCGTCCACAGGGTGACGGTGACGATGGGGACGTCGTCGATGCCGAGCGGCTTGATGATGGGTTCGCCGACGCCGAGTTCGGGCGAGACCCAGTCACGGTTGGCCTGGATGGTGTCGTACAGCCGCACCAGCGCCTGGGTGCGGTCCTGGCCCACCAGGTATTGCACGGTGAGCACCGCCATGCCGGGCTTGGAAACCGAATAGATGTGCTCGATGCCGGCGATCTGCGACAGCACCTGCTCGGCCGGCGTTGCCACCAGCGCTTCCACGTCTTTCGCCGAGGCGCCGGGGAAGGGGATGAACACGTTGGCCATGGTCACGTTGATCTGCGGTTCTTCTTCCCGCGGCGTGACCAGGATGGCGAACAGGCCCAGCAGCGCCGCGATCAGCGCGATCAGCGGGGTCAGCTGCGACGTGAGGAAGAAGCGGGCGGTGCGTCCGGAGAGTCCCATGCGTATCTCCGCTTATTTCGCGGGCTGGTTGGGGGCGCTTTTGGCGTAGATCCCGGCCTTGACCGGATCGAGCGCGATGACGTCGCCCGGATTCAGGCCGGCCAGCACTTCCACCTGGCCGCGTCCGTTCGGCGTGCCCAGGCGGATCTGGCGCAGCGCCACCTTGTCATCCTTGACCACGTAGACCGCGGTGATTTCGGAACGGCGCACCACCGCGCTCGACGGGATGCTGAGCTTGCGCGCGCTGCCCACCGAGAAATGCGCGCGGGCGAACATGCCGGGGATGACGCCCTCCAGGTTGGTCGGCAGGTCGATACGCACCTTCACCGTGTGGGTGGCGGCATCCGCAGACGGCAGCACGGTGACCCCTGCGGCATCGATCCACTTGCTGAGCGAGGGGATTTCGACCGCCACGCGCGGCGAGGCCTTCACTTCGGCCAGCTTGTACTGGGGGATGTTGGCAATCACCCGCATGTCCTTGGGGTCGAAGCCGGTCATCAGCGGGGTGCCGGGTGCCACCGTTTCCCCCACCTCCACGTGGCGGGCGGCGACCACGCCGGAATACGGCGCGGTGATCACGGTGTAGCCGCTCACCGCCGCTGTCTGGCCGGCGCCGGCACGTGCTGCGCGTGCTGCTGCCTCGGTGGAACGGAACTCCGCGGTGGCGCGGTCGAGCGCGGCCTGGCTGATGAATTTCTGCTGGAAGAGTTGCTGCTGGCGTTCGTAATTGGCGCGTGCGTTGGCCAGCGTGGCGTCGGCCTGCGCCACTTGAGCCCGGCTGCCTGCCGCGGCGGATGAGAGTTCCTGTGCGGTGAGCCGAACGATGACCGAGCCTGCCTTGACGTAATCGCCGGCATCGAAATTGACTGCCGCCACGCGCCCGGCCACCTGGGCGGCAATGGTGGACTGCCTGACCGCTTCGACCGTGGCTTCGGTGGAATAGCCGGTGTCGGCCATCTGGTATTTCACCGGCGCGACGGCGAAAGGCAGGGCCGCCCACGCGGGAGGAGCGGCAAGGATGATGCAGGCCAGAAGACGGGCGGGGTTCAGCACAGGTGCACCTCCAGAAAATCGTTTATTAGATTATTCTAATTAACTATTGAATTCAAGTGCTTGTATAGCACATTGGGCGAATTCAGCGGCGAGCCATCATAAAAGTATGCGCCACAAGCGACCCCGATCCAACTGCGCGTTGCCCCAAGAACAAGGGCCCGGGCGCTTTCGCGGACCGGGCCCTGGCTGTGTCGACAGCGGAATTTACTTGGTGAAGCCGCAGAACACGTCGCGCATCATGCTCAGCAATTTGAGGGTGCGGGTGTCGCCCACGCGATAAAACACGCGGTTGGCGTCCTTGCGGGTGCGCAGCACGCCCTTGTCGCGCAGGATGGCGAGATGCTGCGAAATGTTGCTTTGCGATGTGCCGACATGGTCGACGATGTCCTGCACGCTGATTTCCTTGTCGCCCAGCACGCAGAGGATTTTCAGGCGTAACGGATGCGACATGGCCTTCATCGCACGCGAGGCCTGCTCGATGTGCTCGTCCTTGTCCATGAGATCCACTTCATCCCATTCAGCTGCCATATTCATAACCTCGATCCGATTCGTGTAGTACCCTGATATGGTCCGGTTTCCGGGTGGAAACGCAGGCCGCACAGGGCAAATTCAAGCAAGATTTGACGATGCGTATAGATTAGCAATCACGCATATATTAAAATAATCCCACAAAATCAAGTCAGGTTATATATATTTTTTCATGAAGACCACGCCGGTTCTCCTCATCATCCTCGACGGTTTTGGTTGCCGCGCGGAGCGCGCCGACAACGCGATCGCCCAGGCCAGCAAGCCCAACTGGGACCGGTTGTGGAAACAGCATCCGCATACGCTTATCCACGCGTCGGAATCGGAAGTGGGGCTGCCCAAGGGGCAAATGGGCAACTCCGAGGTGGGGCACCTGAACATCGGCGCGGGGCGCGTGGTGTATCAGGAATTCACCCGCATCGACCGTGCCATCGAGTCCGGCTATTTCTACACCAACCCGGCGCTTCTGAATGCCGTGCACCTGGCGCGTGACAACGGCAAGACCCTGCATGTGCTGGGACTGCTATCGGACGGCGGGGTGCACAGCCATGAGCTGCATTTCCACGCGCTGCTCGACCTTGCGGTGCGCGAAGGCCTGAGCAAGGTGTGCCTGCATGTGTTTCTGGATGGCCGCGACACGCCGCCGAAAAGCGCTGAAATCTACCTGCGCCGTCTGACCGAGAAAATCCAGCAGACCGGCGTCGGACACATCGCGTCGATGATCGGCCGCTACTATGCGATGGACCGCGATCGCCGCTGGCAGCGTGTGAAGTCTGCGTATGACCTGTTGACCCAGGGCCGCGCTGAATTCATGGCGGAAAATCCGCAGGCCGGCCTGGAAGCGGCCTACGCGCGCGGCGAGACCGACGAGTTCGTCAAGGCCACGGCGATCCTGCCGCCGGACGGCAAGCCGGTGAAGATGGAAGACGGCGATTCCGTGATCTTCCTCAACTTCCGCTCCGACCGTGCGCGCCAGTTGTCGCGGCCGTTCATCGAGCCCGATTTCAGCGAATTCGAGCGCGAAGTCACGCCACGCCTGGCCACCTACTGCACGCTGACCGGCTACAGCGATGACTTCGTCGTGTCGGTGGCCTTCCCGCCCGAGCGCATCAAGAACGGCCTGGGCGAATACATTGCGAAGCTCGGCTTGCGTCAACTGCGCATCGCCGAAACCGAAAAATATCCGCACGTCACGTTTTTCTTCAACGGCGGCGAGGAAGTTTCCTTCCCTGGCGAGGATCGCGTGCTGGTGCCGTCGCCCGACGTCGCGACCTACGACATGAAGCCCGAGATGAGCGCGTTCGAGGTCACCGAGAAATTGATCGCCGCGATCAACAGCAAACAATACGACGTCATCGTCTGCAACTACGCGAACCCGGACATGGTGGGACACACCGGCGACCTGCAGGCGGCGATCAAGGCGATCGAAACCGTCGATGCCTGCCTCGGGCGGGTGGTGGAGGCTCAGCAGGCGCGCGGCGGCGAGGTGCTGGTGACCGCCGACCATGGCAATGCCGAACTGATGCGCGATGCCGTAACCGGCCAGCCCCATACCGCGCACACCATGAATCTGGTGCCGCTGATCTACATCGGACGGAGCCACGCGACGCTGGCGGATACCGGTGCGCTGGAAGACATCAGCCCGACCCTGCTGAAAATGATGGACCTGCCGCAGCCTCCGGAAATGACCGGTGAAGCCCTGGTGCAGTTCGAGTAAATCCGGTGCAGTTGGGATAAGCTCATCAGGGTGAACTTCAGACCATTTCTCGTCCTGCTCGCACTCGTCTGGCCGCTGTGCGTTGGCGCCAACCAGGTTGCCGGCAAGCAATCCGAACTCGATGCCCTCAAGCGGCGGCTGCAAACCCTGCAACAGGAATTTCGCCATACCCAGGCAAACCGTCAGGAAGCCGCCGATGAACTGCGCCAATCCGAGCGCGCCATCAGCACTGCGGTGCGCCAGTTGCGCCAGCTTGATGGCGAACGGCAGCGCACCCAGGGCGAACTGAAGACGCTGGCCCAGCAGTCCGGGGCAACCGAGGCCCGTATCCGTGAGCAGCAATCCCATCTCGCCCAGGCGCTCAAGGGCGCCTACCAGCGCGGGCAGGGCGATGCGTTGAAGCGCATCCTCAACGGCGGCGACCCCAACCAGACTGCACGTGACCTTCGCTATCTGGCGCACCTGTCGCGAGCGCAGCACGCCATGATCGAGTCGCTGCGTGCCGATCTGGCCCAGCTCAGCGCATTGCAGCAGCAGACCGAACAGAAATCGTCCGAACTGGCGCAGTTGCAGGCAGCCCACGAAGCCGAGCAGAAAAAGCTGCAGGCCGACAAGCTGGCGCGGGAGCAGGTGCTGCGAAAGCTGTCGGTGCAGATTCAGCAGCAGCAGCGTCAGATTTCCACCCTGAAGCGCGACGAACAGAACCTGACGAAACTGGTGGAGCGCCTGAATCGGCTGATGGCGCAGCAGGCTGCACGCGAACGGGCCGCCCGGATAGCCAAACAGAAGCAGGCTGCGGCACAGAATGCGGCAGGCCAGCCGCGTCGCCCGGTGGCAGTCAACACCGAGACGCCGGTGGCCTTTCGTTCCGACCAGCCATTTTCGCGCCTGAAGGGTTCATTGCGGCTGCCGGTAGCGGGGGAACTGATGAACCGGTTTGGCGCTCCGAGGGAAGGCGGTGGGGTGAACTGGCGAGGCCTGTTCATTCGCTCCGCACAGGGCACCGCGGTGAAGGCAATTGCTGCCGGCCAGGTGGTCTTTTCCGAATGGCTGCGCGGCTTTGGCAACCTGATTATTGTCGACCATGGCGAGGGGTATATGAGCCTGTACAGCAATAATGAAAGTCTGTATAAGCAGGTGGGCGAGCGGGTCCAGCCCGGCGACGCGATTGCGTCGGTTGGCAATAGCGGCGGGCAGCCGGAATCCGGTTTGTACTTCGAAATGCGGCACCAAAGCCGCCCTGTTAATCCCCTTCTCTGGGTGAAGTGATATGACACAAAAGGCAAAATTCGTTCTGGTCGGTCTGGCGGGCTTGCTGGCGGGCGCGGCGCTGACGGTCAACCTGTCGGCGATCGCTGACAAGGACGCGCAAACGGCGCTGCCGATCGAGGAATTGCGTGCCTTTACCGATGTGTTTGCACGCATCAAGAGTGATTATGTCGAGCCGGTCGAGGACAAGAAACTCATCACCGAAGCGATCAACGGCATGCTGACCGGGCTCGATCCCCATTCCGCCTATCTGGATGTCGAAGGATTCAAGGACCTGCAGGTCGGCACCCAGGGCGAATTCGGCGGCCTCGGCATCGAGGTCGGCATGGAAGACGGCTTCGTCAAGGTGGTTTCGCCGATCGAGGACACGCCCGCTTTCAAGGCCGGGGTCAAGCCCGGCGACCTGATCATCAAGCTCGACGACACCCCGGTGAAGGGCATGACCCTGAACGACGCGGTGAAGCGGATGCGCGGCAAACCGGGCTCGAACATCAAGCTCACCATCGTGCGCAAGGGCGTCGACAAACCCATGGTGCTGACCCTGACCCGCGCCGTCATCAAGATCCGCAGCGTCAAATCCAAGCTGCTGGAAAGCGGTTACGGCTACGTGCGCGTGACGCAGTTTCAGGAGCACACCGGCGAGTTGCTGGCCGAAGCCTTGGATAAGCTCTACAAGGACAACAAGGCGCCGTTGAAAGGCCTGATTCTGGACCTGCGCAACGACCCGGGCGGTCTGCTCAATGGCGCGGTCGCTGTGACGGCAGCGTTCGTCAAGCCCGACAGCCTGGTGGTGTATACCGAAGGCCGCACCGAGGACGCCAAGATGAGGCTGACTGCGAGCCGGGAACATTATCTGCGTCCGATGCAGCTCGATTACCTGAAAAATCTGCCGCAGGGCGTGAAGCAGGTGCCGATGGTGGTGCTGGTCAACAGCGGTTCGGCCTCGGCTTCCGAAATCGTGGCGGGCGCGCTGCAGGACCACAAGCGCGCGGTCGTCATGGGCACCCGCACCTTCGGCAAGGGCTCGGTGCAGACCATTCTTCCGATCGGGAATGGCACCGCAATCAAGCTCACAACCGCACGCTACTTTACGCCGAGCGGGCGCTCCATCCAGGCCAAGGGCATCGAGCCGGACATCGTGGTGGAAGACCCGGCAATGCCGTCAGAGGATGAGGGCATGGGCATCCGCGAGGCGGATCTCGACAAGCACCTGAGCAACCCCAACGGCGAGGACACACCGCCGCTCAGCAAGCCGAGCGATGTCAACAAGGCGCCGCCGGCGGACAAACCAGGCAAAGATGGCAAGGACAAGAAGCCCGTGGCGCTGGAGCCGGGTGAAGTTGTGTCGAAAAACGATTTCCAGGTCAATCAGGCGCTGAACCTGCTGAAGGGGCTGCAGATTTTTCAGGGCCGTTGATCGAATGGGCTGCGCTGCCGCCACAGTCCAGTGGCAGCGCTATACTGAAGAAATCCTGTTGGACTGGTTGTGTCATGCGCCCCTGTGACCTCGAAAAAGACCGCGAAATCGTTTTCCACACCTTGCCTGAGGGGCAAGTGGAGCATGCGCGGGTTTTGCTCGAAGGGCTGGACGGCCTGATGGTAACCGTGGGGCCGGATGGAAACCGTCTGCTGGTGCGCTACCACGTGTGCGAATACACCCTGGAAGGCCTCGAAACGGCGCTGGCGAGCCAGGGATTCCACCTCGACAACAGCCTCATGAGCAAACTCAGGCGTGCGCTGGCCTATTTCTGCGAGGGCGTGCAGCGCCGCAATGTCGCTGCCAACGAGCCGGACATCAAGTCCCAGCAAGCCTTCATGAAGGTCTATGAGCGCCATCTGCACGGCGACAAGGATGAAACGCCGGAAGAATGGCGCGGCTACAAATAGCGCCACGTACTTTCCATGGAACTGACCGACGACCTGCTGCTGCGCTACAGCCGGCACATTCTGCTGCCGCAAATCGGCGTGGCCGGGCAGATGCGCATCTGCGACGCCTCGGTGCTGGTCGTCGGGGCCGGCGGGCTGGGGTGCCCGGTGGCCCTGTATCTGGGCGCGTCGGGCGTCGGGCGGATGTTGCTGGCGGACGGCGACACGGTCGATCTCAGCAATCTGCAGCGCCAGATCGGCCATGGCACGGCGGCGATCGGCGAGAACAAGGCGGCATCACTTGCGCGCAGCGTGCGCGCCATCAACCCCGAAATCGATGTTCGGCCGATTGGCGATGCGCTGGCCAATGCAGCCTTGCACGAGGCGGTGGCGGCGGTCGATCTGGTGGTCGACGCATCGGACAACTTCACCACCCGCCATGCGGTCAACCGTGCCTGCGTCTTGCTGGGGAAACCTCTGGTTTCGGGCGCCGCGATCGGATTTTCAGGGCAACTGGCCGTCTTCGATTCGCGCCAAGTCACGAGCCCCTGCTACCACTGCCTGTTCCCGGACCATGCGGACGAACCCGAATTGCGTTGCGCCGAGGCCGGCGTGGTGTCTCCACTGGTCGGCGTCATCGGGGCGATGCAGGCGCTGGAAGCGCTGAAATATCTCGCCGGGGCGGGCGAACCGCTGATCGGCCGATTGTTGTTGTGGGATGGCTTGCGAGCCGAGGCGCGCGTGATGAGGGTGCCGCGCGACCCCGCCTGCCCGGTATGCGGGCAGGCGGCCATTCAGGCCGGGTGAACGTCCAGCAGGCGTGACAGCAGCAGGTCGATGTCGCCGCCCGGTGCGCGGGCAAAGCCGCTCTTGGCGAACTGGTGCCAGCGGCCCACCACCACGCATTGCAGCAGGTTGGCCAGCGGCGCGCTGAGTTCGGACTGCTTGTCGCCGCCCAGGCGCAGGCATTGCCGCAACTGCGCCTCGATACGGTCGTGCAGCTGGTTGATGCGTTTTTGCAGACGCTCGTTTTCATGCACCAGCGCATCGCCGATCAGGACCCGCGTCATCCCCGGATTCTTGGCCGCAAAGTTCAGCAGCATGTTAAGGATGGCCTCCACCTGGGCGGCCGGAGATGGCGTGTCGGCCGTGATGCGGGCGATCAGCCCGAACAGGGTCTGCTCGATGAATTCGATCAGGCCCTCATACATCTGGGCCTTGCTGGAAAAGTGGCGGTACAGCGCGGCTTCCGACACGCCCACGCGTGCCGCCAATGCCGCCGTGGTGATTTTCTCGGCCTGCGGCTCCTGCAGCATCGCGGCCAGTGTTTGCAGGATCTGCAAACGGCGCTCGCCGGGTTTTCTGGCTTCCCCTACCATCAGATTCTCCCCCTTGTTTTTATGAGGTGATGATTATCGGCGATGTTTGGCTATTTGGTGGGTCTGCACGGACTTGAACCGTGGACCAAGGGATTATGAGTCCCCTGCTCTAACCAGCTGAGCTACAGACCCGAAACCTGAACTGCCCCGCGGTGAGCGGGGCAGGGTGCTTACGATTCGCCGCTGCCGACGAAGCTTTTAAGCCGTTCGGAACGGGTCGGATGGCGCAGCTTGCGCAGGGCCTTGGCCTCGATCTGGCGAATCCGCTCGCGCGTCACGTCGAACTGCTTGCCGACTTCTTCCAGCGTGTGGTCGGTGTTCATTTCGATGCCGAAGCGCATGCGCAGCACCTTGGCCTCGCGCGAGGTGAGGCTGTCCAGCACTTCGCGGGTGGCGTCGCGCAGGTTGGCGTAGATCGCGGAGTCGTCCGGAGACAGCGTGCTGGAGTCCTCGATGAAGTCGCCCAGGTGGGAATCCTCGTCGTCGCCGATCGGCGTTTCCATCGAGATCGGTTCCTTGGCGATTTTCATGATCTTGCGGATCTTGTCTTCCGGCATTTCCATCTTCAGCGCCAGGGTGGCCGGATCGGGCTCGATGCCGGTTTCCTGCAGGATCTGGCGGCTGATGCGGTTCATCTTGTTGATGGTCTCGATCATGTGCACCGGGATGCGGATGGTGCGCGCCTGGTCGGCGATCGAACGCGTGATCGCCTGGCGGATCCACCAGGTGGCGTAGGTCGAGAACTTGTAGCCGCGGCGGTATTCGAATTTCTCCACCGCCTTCATCAGGCCGATGTTGCCTTCCTGAATCAGGTCGAGGAACTGCAGGCCGCGGTTGGTGTATTTCTTGGCGATCGAGATCACCAGGCGCAGGTTGGCCTCGATCATCTCGCGCTTGGCGCGGCGTGCCTTGGCTTCGCCGGTGGACATCTGCTTGTTGACGTCCTTCAGGCTCTTGATCGGCAGGCCGACGCGATCCTGCATCGCGATGAGCGCTTCCTGGTGCGCCTTGACTTCGTACTGCACCTTGGCGAGCGTCGAGCAGTAGGCCTTTTTGGCGGCGATTTCCCTGTCCACCCAGGCCAGGTTGGTTTCGTTGCCCGGGAAGGTCTTGATGAAGTGCGGACGCGGCATGCCCGAACGGTTGACGCAGAAATCCAGGATCTTGCGTTCGTGCGAGCGCACCTCTTCCACCGCATTGCGGATCTGTTCGCACAGGCGGTCGACCTGGCGCACCGAGAAGCGGAATGCCATCAAGAGTTCGGTGACCTCGTTCTGGGCCTTCATGTGCTGCGGGCTGCCGAGGCCGTACTTGACCTGGGCGGTTTGCGCTTTTTTGTATGCCTTGCGGATGAATTCGAACTGCGTCAACGCATCGGTTTTCAACTGGGCGAGGTTGGCGGCAGCCAGCTTGGCGCTGGCTTCTTCATCGTCTTCCTCGTCGGTGTCCTCGTCTTCGGTTTCCGTCTCTTCCTCGGCGGCCGCGGCTTCGGTTTCGATCTCGACAAAGCCGTCGATCAACTCGTCGATGCGCAGTTCGTCCTTCTCGACCTGTGCCGCCATGTCCAGAATCTGCTGGATGGTCAGCGGACACGACGAAATCGCCTGCACCATGTGGCGCAGGCCTTCCTCGATGCGCTTGGCAATCTCGATTTCGCCCTCGCGGGTCAGCAGGTCGACCGAGCCCATTTCGCGCATGTACATGCGAACCGGGTCGGTGGTGCGGCCGAATTCGGAGTCGACCGTGGTCAACGCCTGTTCGGCCTCGGCCACCACATCCTCGTCGGCGACGGCGGGAGCGGCGCCCTGCATCAGCAGGGTTTCGGCATCCGGCGCCTCGTCGTAGACCTGGATGCCCATGTCGTTGATCATGCCGATCACGCCTTCGATCTGGTCGGCGTCAAGCACCTCGTCGGGCAGGTGGTCGTTGATCTCGGCGTAGGTCAGGAAGCCACGCTCCTTGCCCAGGATGATGAGGTTTTTCAGCTGGGTGCGGCGCGCCTCGGCCTCCACCGGCGTCAGCTCTTTCAGAGGGAGCAGCGCTTCAGCTTTTTTGGCGCCACCGCCTGGTTTTCTTCCACGTACAGCCACAGCATTTCTCCGCTCAGGTTCTGTCGCGCGCAAACCACGCGGGCAGAAAAAAATCGTTCAAAAACCGGCAATTATACCGTAAACCGGGGCTTTGTCTTGGCGTTTATGACAAGCTAGGACCGTGCCAGTTCGGTCAGTTCCTGGCGCTCGCCGGCGCTCAAGCTGTTCAGCGGCCGCGCGGCCAGTTCCTGCCAGCGTCGGCGCTGCCAGTCGTCGCGCAACTGTTTGACGGCGCCGTCGAACTCCGCATTCCAGTCCCAGCTATCGTCTTTGTCGAGCAAATCCGTCATCAGTTCATCGACCAGGGGTTCCAGCGTGCTGCCGCGCGCCGCTTCGGCGATGGCGGGCAGGCTGAACTGTTCGACATCGCGCAGCCAGGCCATCAGTTCGCCCATGCGGCTGCTCAAGGGATCGTTGACGTCCAGCCAGCAGGGGTCGACTTCGGCGACGCGCTGCGGGTTCATCAGCAGCGTGCGCGCCAGGCTGCGCACGCGCGAGGGTGCCGGGCGGCGTTGCGGGCGCGGCGGGGTGCGCCGGGCTACGCCGGGCTTCGCGCCCACGAGGCCGAGCTCGTCGGCCTGCAGGTGCGCCAGATCGGCGATTTGCCGCCGAATCAGGCTGGCCAGCAGCGGCGCGGCGATTTTTTCCAGCAGCGGCTTGGCGTCCTTGATCAGCGCGGCCCGGCCTTCCTGGCTGTCGAGCTTGCGGCCACGCGCCAGTTCGCGCACCAGAAATGCCGAGAGCGGCACGGTGTCGGTGTCCAGCAGTTGCAGGAAAGCCGCCTGGCCGTGGGTGCGGATATAGCTGTCGGGATCTTCGCCTTCGGGCAGAAACAGGAAGCTGACTTCCTTGCCGTCCTGCAGCGCTTCCAGCGAGTTTTCCAGCGCGCGCCAGGCGGCCTTGCGCCCGGCGTTGTCGCCATCAAAGGCGAAAATCAGGCGATCGGTGTGGCGAAGCAAAGTGCGCGCATGGATCTGCGTGGTGGCGGTGCCCAGCGCGGCCACCGCAAATTCGACGCCATGCTGCGCCAGCGCGACCACGTCCATGTAGCCTTCGACCACGATGGCGCGTCCGGCCGCCTTGATCGCGGCGCGCGCCTCGAACAGGCCGTATAGCTCGGAGCCTTTGTGGAACAGCGGGGTTTCCGGCGAGTTGAGGTACTTGGGCTCGCCCTGGTCGAGCACGCGCCCGCCAAAGCCGACAATCTGGCCCTTGATGTTCTTGATGGGGAACATGATGCGGTCGCGAAAGCGGTCGTAGCGTCCGCGGTCGCCGTCGATCACCAGTCCCGAAGCGGCCAGGGCATCTGCCGTGTAATCGGGAAAGACCTGCTTCAGCGGCGAGCCGTCGGGGGCGTAGCCGATGCCGTAGCGGGCGGCGATGGCCCCGGTCAGGCCGCGTTGCTTCAAATAGTCGATCGCGCGCGGCGTCTGTTTCAGCTGTTTTTTGTAGAACTGCGCGGCCTGTTCCAGCGCATCCCACAGCGCGGGCGGCGGCCTGGGGCGATCGGGTTCGCCGGATTCCGGCACCGGCAGGCCGACATCCTGCGCCAGCGCCCCGACCGCGTCGGGAAAGCTCATGTGCTCGTATTCCATCAGGAAACCGAGCGCGGTGCCGTGCGCGCCGCAGCCGAAGCAGTGATAGAACTGCTTGGTCGGACTGACCGTGAAGGAGGGGGTTTTTTCGCTGTGGAAGGGGCAGCAGGCCTGGTAGTTCTGCCCGGCTTTCTTCAGCGGCACGCGGCGGTCGATGACGTCGACGATGTCGACGCGGGCGAGCAGGGTGTCGATGAAATCGCGCGGGATCATGGTTGCAGCATGATAAACCCGGGCAGGGTTGCCGGGCAGTGGGAGCGAATCAACCCGCCAGGCGGGCTTTAATCAGTGCGGAAACCTGCCCCATGTCGGCACGGCCGGCGAGTCGGGGTTTCAACAGGCCCATGACCTTGCCCATATCGCGGGCAGAGGCTGCGCCGGATTCGGCAATGGCCGCAACGACGGCAGTTTCGACTTCAGCGGCGGAGAGCTGCTCGGGCAGGTAGGCCTGCAACACGACGAGTTCGGCCTGTTCCGCCGTCACCAGGTCGTCCCGGCCGGCAGCCTGAAACTGGCTGATCGAGTCCTTGCGCTGCTTGATGAGCTTTTCGACGATGCTGCCGATTATGGGATCACCCAGCGTAGCGTCGTCCAGTTCGATGCGTTCGTCGACTTCTTTCTGCTTGATCGCAGCCAGGAGCAGGCGAATCGTACCGAGGCGCGCCGTTTCCCTGGCGCGCATTGCCGCCTTCATGTCGTCCGTGATGCGGAGCTTAAGCGACATGCCGGGCGGGCGAGGGTACGGAGATTCTGCCGAACGGCAGAATCAATACATCTTGGGGGGGAGTTGCTGGCCGCGCAGACGCTTGCTCTGGCGCTTGACCGCAGCGGCGAGCTTGCGCTTACGCTCGGCGGTGGGCTTCTCGTAGAACTCGCGAGCGCGCAGTTCGGTCAACAGGCCGACTTTTTCGATGGAACGCTTGAAGCGGCGCAGGGCGACGTCGAACGGCTCGTTTTCTTTGACTTTGACGTGAGGCATATGAAGAAGGCTTCCGGGAAACGGGAAAAACGACAATGATAGCAAGCCCTCAAGCTTTTTTCCAGCCCCCTCCTGCGCCAGTCCCCAACCGGATTGAATTGCTGGGCATTGCGACAGGATGGGTTGGCTTGTTCTGAGTGTGCCCACAGGAAATGGTTTGGAAGAAATATCAATAAAATCAATGCTGATGTTGCCGGACTCGCGGCTTTGTCGAGTGTTTCCTTCTGCCCGGGCTTTCGACTTTGTGGGTTTGAAAAAGGATGAAGTGCTGCTGCGCGAAGGGGTTGCATGCAGCAATGTGCGTGACGAAGCTGACTGGATCAGCGATTCCAGCTATCGTTTACCGTCTTCATTCAGGCGAGCACGCCTCAAATTGAAGGGGGATATCCACCGTCCTGTCACACACGCCGCAAGGCGTGTCGCAAGCCTGAATAACCCGGGCGTTAATCCGATGTCTGCCGCACTATATAATAGTCGCCGACCTGAAGCATCGGGTTGCCATCGTCATTAAATCGTTGTGAAATTCCCCATGTCAGAAGCCTGCCAGAAATTACAAGACGAAGTCGCCGGTCTGATCGTCTCCGCCCTCAATCTTGATACCCGTCCGGAAGAGATTCCAGCCGACGCCCCCCTTTATGGCGAAGGACTCGGGCTTGATTCCATCGACATCCTGGAAGTGGCCCTGGTGGTTTCCAAGCATTTCGGTTTTCAGTTGCGTGCCGATAACGCGGACAACATCAGTATCTTCAGTTCCCTCGCCAGTTTGACGCAGCACATCGCGGCAAACAGAACCAAATGACCCGGACCCTGGTACGCGCGATCCGCTGGATCGTCATCGCCGCCGGGGCCATTGCTTACCCCGTGCTGGCCCATTACAGCACAGCCACCTCGGCTGCGACCACGTTCCCGTCACTCGGCGTGGCGGTCTCCCTGACCCCCGCCCTGGCCATCCTGCTCTGGCTGACATGGCGTTCGCCCATGCGACGGATCATGATGCTGGTGTGTGCGGGTGTGGGCCTATTGCTGTGGGGCTTCTGGGGCACGCTGGAACGCAATTTCAGCTGGGTCTATTTCCTTCAGCACGCCGGCACCTATGCCATGCTGGCCGCCGTGTTCGGCGTCACCCTGGCACGCGGGCGGCAAGCCTTGTGCACCCGTTTTGCCGAAGTGGTGCATGGCAGCCTCACGCCGGAGGAGGTCCGCTATTCGCGCCAGGTCACGCTGGCGTGGACACTTTTCTTGCTGTCGATCAGCCTGGTTTCCGGTGCCCTGTTCTTCCTGTCCAGCATCGAGGTCTGGTCGGTTTTCGCCAACTTCCTTTCTTTCCCGCTGATCCTGCTGATGTTCGTCGTCGAATTTGCGGTGCGCCGGCGCAAGCTGCCGCACCAGAAAAAACACAGCATCATGGATGGCATGCTGGCCTACTGGAAAACCCCGGTGGTGCGCCCGGGCGCCTCCTCCGATTCCCGTTAGGCTGTGTTCCTGACGTCCATGCCGACCCTGCCGCTCATTGCTCATCGCCGTCCCGATGCCGTCATGGCCTGGCGCGGCAGCACGCCGGTCAGCGTCAGGCAGTTTCTGCTCGAAGTCGAGCATGTCGCCGGCCAGTTGCCGCCGGGGCGTCATGTGCTCAACCTGTGCGGCGACCGCTACCATTTCACCGTCGCCCTGGCGGCCTGTATCGTCAGCGACCGGATCAGCCTGCTGCCCTCCACCCACACCCCGGAGATGGTCCGCCAGATGCAGCGCATCGCTCCGGATGTCTTTTGCATCGCCGATCAGGGCGCGGGCGTGGACCTGCCCACTTTTTGCTATCCCGAATCGATGCCGCTGCCCGCGACCCATCCGGCCATTCCCGAGATCGATTGCGCGCAGGTCGTCGCCCAGGTTTTCACCTCAGGCTCCACCGGCCTGCCGGTGCCCCATGTCAAGCGCTGGGGCAGCCTGGTGCGCAACGCGCAGGCGGAGGCGGAACGCCTGGGCATCGGTGCGGACCATGCCATCCTCGGCACTGTCCCGCCGCAGCATATGTACGGTCTGGAATCGACTGTCCTGATGCCGCTGCAAAGCGGCGCCGCGCTGCATGCCGGGCGTCCCTTCTACCCGGCGGATATCTGCGCGGCCCTGACGAGCCTGCCGCGCCCGCGCATGCTGGTCACCACCCCCTACCACCTGCGCGCCCTGCTCACGGAGCAGGCCACGCTGCCGGCGGCCGACCAGTTGCTTTCGGCCACTGCTCCGCTGTCGCAGGAACTGGCGCGTGAAGCCGAATCCCGTTTCGGCGCGCCGCTCCACGAGATATACGGCTGCACCGAGACCGGGCAGCTCGCCTCGCGGCGCACCACGGCCGGTGCCGAATGGCACACCCTGGCGGACGTCCGCCTGCGCCGCGATGGGCAGACGTTGTGGGCCGAAGGCGGACACATCGACAGCCCGACCGGCCTTTCCGATGTCATCGAACTCACCGGCGACGGCCAGGTGTCGACCACCTTCCTGCTGCATGGCCGCCACGCCGATCTGGTCAACATCGCCGGCAAGCGCACCTCGCTGGCCTACCTCAACCACCAGTTGAATGCCATCCCGGGCGTGCAGGACGGCGTCTTCCTGCTGCCCCGCGAGGACAGCCCGGATCGTATCGGCCGCCTCACCGCCCTGGTGGTCGCCCCCGGGCTCACCCCGGCTGCGCTGACCCAGGCCCTGCGCGAGCGCATCGACCCCGTCTTTCTGCCGCGCCCCCTGCTGTTCGTCGATGCCCTGCCGCGCAACGCCACCGGCAAGCTTCCCGGCCAGATCACCCAGGACCTGCTGGTCACCCTGCAGGCCCAGGCCACCACCGGGATGCCGGCATGAGTGACCACGCCATGCCGCTGCCCATCGCCGCCGACCATCCCGCCTATGCCGGACACTTTCCCGGCCAGCCCATCCTTCCCGGGGTCGTGCTGCTGGATGAGGCACTGCATGCGTTGGCGGCGCAACTGGGCAGGCAGGACGCGGGCTGGCAACTCAAGTCGGCGAAGTTCCACAGTCCGGCCCAGCCCGGCGAGGCCCTGACCCTGCACGCCGCCGAAACGCCGACCGGCGGCTTCCGCTTCGAGATCCGCTGCATGGATAGCCATGGCGACGTGCGCAGCGTGGCCAGCGGCGCCGTTGTTTTTTCTCCGGTGCCCGCGACATGAGTTCTCCAGCCCCGGAGATCTCGCAGCGAGCGGAGTGGGTGCGGCGTCCGGAACGCAGCAATGGGGCCATGCTGCGCCTGATGACCTGGATTTCCCTGCGCCTGGGCCGAGCCCCCGCCCGTTTTGTCCTGGCCGGCATCAGCCTCTACTTTCTGCTGCTCGCACCCGTCGCCAAGGCCGCCTCGCGTGCCTATCTGCGCCGGGCGCTGGATCGGGAGCCCACCTTTGCCGACCTGTTCCGGCACTTCCACAGCTTTGCCTCCACCATCCACGACCGGGTTTTTCTGCTCAATGGGCGCTTCGATCTGTTTCATGTCGAGGTGCAGGGCAAGGCCGTCATCGATGAGGTGCTGGCCGCCGGACGCGGCGCCATCCTGATGGGCGCGCACATGGGCAGCTTCGAGGCGGTGCGCGCCATCGGCCGCCGGCAGCCCGGCCTCAGGGTGGCCATGGTCATGTACGAGGAAAACGCGCGCAAGCTCAATGCCGCGCTGGCCGCCATCAATCCGGCGGCGGTGCAGGACATCATCCCCCTGGGGCAACTCGACTCGATGCTGCGGGTGCAGGCCTGTCTGGACGAGGGCATGGTGCTCGGCGTGCTGGGCGACCGCACCCTCGGCGGCGCCCCGACCTTGCGCGTTCCCTTCCTGGGCGCGGACGCCGAGTTTCCGCTCGGCCCCATGCGCCTGGCCGCCATGTTGAAACGCCCGGTGCTGTCCATGAGCGGGCTCTACCTGGGCGGCAATTGCTATGCCATCCACTTCGAGCGACTGGCCGATTTCAGCGACGTCGAACGGACCGGCCGCGATGCCGCCATCCAGTCCGCCGTGGCGGCCTATGCCGCCTGCCTGGAACGCCATTGCCGCGCCGCACCCTACAACTGGTTCAACTTCTTCGATTTCTGGCGCCCCAAGGATGCCGGCTAAAACATGACCCGACTTACGCGACCCCACTTTCGGCTGTGTGCCCTGGTCTGGCTGGCGCTGCTGGTCAGCCCCATCGTTCAGGCCGCACCGCTGAGCATCGCCCAGCTCATGGCCGGTCTGGCGAAGCACCCGCAAGGCGCGGCCACCTTCACCGAGACAAAAACCATTTCCATCCTCGAGCAGCCGATCGAGTCTTCCGGCGAGCTGCTGTTCATCGCGCCGGCCCGCCTGGAAAAACGCACCCTGAAACCGAAGCCAGAGACCATGGTGCTCGATGGCGGCATCCTCACCCTTGAACGCGGCCAGCGCAAACACGTCCTGCAGCTCAAGGACTACCCGGAGGTGGCCGGCATGATCGAGAGCATTCGCGCCACCCTGGCCGGGGACCTCAAGGCCCTGGAACGGGTCTACCAGCTGGCCCTGGACGGCAGCCATGAACGCTGGACCCTGGTGCTCACCCCGCTCGACCCCAAGGTCGGCGCCGTCATCGCGCGCATCCGGATGGAGGGGGTGAAGGACGTGGTGCGCAGCGTCGAGATACTCCAGGCCGATGGCGACCGTTCCTTGATGACCATCGAACAGCTGGCACCACAGTGATGATCCACACGCGCCGCAGCGGCACCGCCGCCATCGTCCTGTGGCTGATTTTTCTGCTGGCCTGTGTCGGCATCATCAGCCGCACCCACTTCACCACCGACTTGTCGGCATTTTTGCCGCGCAGCCCCACGCCCGAGCAGCAGCTGCTCATGGATCAACTCAGCGACGGCCTCGCCTCGCGCCTGATTCTGGTGGGCATAGAAGGCGCCGACGCACCCACCCGCGCCAAGCTTTCCAGGCAAATCGCCCAGCGTCTGCGCGCCGACCACACGTTTGTCAGCGTCAATAACGGCGAGCCCGTCAACACCGAGCGCGACCGTGATTTCCTGTTCGGCAACCGTTACCTGTTGAGCCCGGCCGTGACGCCTGAGCGCTTTAGCGCGGACGGTCTGCATGCCGCCTTGAGCGACAGTATCGACCTGCTGGCCTCGCCTGCCGGATTGCTGGTCAAATCCCTGCTGCCGCGCGACCCGACCGGGGAAATGGTGCAATTGCTCGAGCAGCTCGACAGCGGCACCCAGCCGGAGTTGGTGGAGGGTGCATGGGCATCGCGCGATGGCACGCGCGCCTTGATGCTGATGCAAACGCGTGCCGCGGGAAGCGACACCGATGCCCAACAATTCGCCATGGCCGCCATTCGGCAGGCGTTCGACCAGGCCCCCGGCGCCACACCCTCCGCCCAACTGGTGATGACCGGCCCCGGCGTGTTTTCGGTGACGTCACGCGACACCATCAAGCGCCAGGTCACCCGCCTGTCCATCATCAGCCTTGCGCTCATCGCCACGCTGCTGTTGCTCGTTTATCGTTCCTTCAGCGCACTGGCATTGGGCTTGTTGCCCGTGATCAGCGGTGTGCTGGCCGGCATTGCGGCGGTCAGCCTGGGCTTTGGCGCGGTGCACGGCATCACCCTGGGATTTGGCACCGCCCTGATCGGCGAAGCCGTGGATTATTCCATCTACCTGTTTGTGCAATCGGAACAGAACCGCGCGGATCATCAAAACTGGATCAAGCGCTTCTGGCCCACCATCCGCCTCGGGGTGCTGACGTCGATATTCGGCTTTGCTTCGCTGCTGCTGTCCGGCTTTCCAGGTTTGGCACAACTCGGCTTGTATGCCATTGCCGGGCTGATCGCGGCGGCAACGGTGACGCGCTTCGTCCTGCCTTCCCTGCTGCCCGCCAACTTCCATATTCATGATTTATCGGCTATCGGTCTCACCCTGTCTCGCATCGCACAACGCGCGGCAGTACTGCGCTGGCCTGCGGCGATCGTGTTGCTGGCGGCCTGCGCCATCGTGGTCAACAACCGCGCCAGTTTGTGGAATGACAAAATCGCGTCACTCAGTCCGGTGTCGCAAGCCGATGTGGAACTCGATACCCGCTTGCGCGCCGACATGGGCGCGCCGGATGTGCGCTACCTGGTCGTCGTCTCCGGCGCGAATCAGGAATCCGTATTGCGCGCCTCCGAGCGGGTTTCCACGCTGCTGCAGACACAAGTCGAGCAAGGCCAGCTTGCCGGATTCGAAAGCCCCAGCCGTTATCTTCCCAGCACGGCCACGCAACGCGCACGCCAGGCCAGCCTGCCCCCGCGCCCCATCCTGGAAACACGCCTGGCGCAAGCCGTCCAAGGCTTGCCGGTGCGCGCGCAACTGTTCACGCCGTTTCTGGCCGACGCCGACGCCGCGCGCAGCCAGCCTTTGCTGCAGGCCGCCGACCTGCAGCAGACCTCGATGGCGATGGCGGTCGATGCCTTGCTCATCCAGCAACACGGGCAATGGCGTGCCTTGTTGCCGCTGACCGCGCCCGAAGGCGTCAGCATCGACGCGGAGCCTATCCGCGCTGCATTGAGCGCAATGCCCGATGCGCTGTTCGTGGACATGAAGGCGGAGTCGGACCGCCTGTATTCCGGCTACCTGCATGAAGCCATTGTGCTGTCGCTCGGCGGGCTGGTCGCCATTATCGTGTTGCTGTTCGTGGTGTTTCGCTCGCCCATGCGCGTGCTGCGCATCATCGCGCCGCTGGCCGCTGCGGTCATGACCGTCACCGCGGGATTGAGCCTGTTTGGCCAGCAAATGATCATTCTGCATCTGGTGGGTTTGCTGCTGGTGGTCGCAGTGGGCTCCAACTACGCCCTGTTTTTTGATCGGCCTGATCCGCACACGCCCATCCTGCCGCGCACGCTGGCCTCGATGCTGTTTGCCAGCCTCACCACCGTCGCCGGTTTTGGCCTGCTTGCGTTTTCCGACGTATCCCTTTTGCAGGCGCTGGGCGTGACCGTCGCACCGGGCGTCATCCTGGCCCTGTTTTATTCGGCGATTTTTGCCCGGCAATCCGATGCCTGCCAATCCAATGTTTAATTCAGCCCGGCGCCCCACCCTGTTGATCCGCGCATCCATCGTGCTGCATGGCCTGGCTTTGGTGGCCGTGATCGCCGAACTCGCGCAATGGCGTTGGGCGCTGGGCGCCGTGGTCATCAACCACCTGGTGCTGACCGCCGCCGGGATGTGGCCGCGCAGCAACTGGCTGGGACCGAACTGGACGCGGCTGCCCGCCGCCGCCGCGGCCAGACATGAAATCGCCCTGACCATAGACGATGGCCCCGATCCCCTCGTCACCCCGCAGGTGCTGGATATTCTGGATCGCCATGCCGCACGAGCCACCTTTTTCTGTGTCGGCGAAAAAGCGGCACGCTATCCGGAGGTATGCCGGGAAATCGTCCGCCGTGGCCATGCCGTGGAAAACCACAGCCAGCACCACCGCCATTATTTTGCCCTGCTGGGCCCGCGTGGCTTCATGCGCGAATTGAAGGCCGCACAAAGTACCCTCAGCCAGATTACCGGTCAGCGCCCGATGTTTTTTCGTGCCCCTTCCGGCTTGCGCAATCCTTTTCTCGATCCCGTGCTGGCGCGGCTCGGCTTGACGCTCGCCAGCTGGTCGGCGCGGGGTTTCGACACCCGGATCGGTGACGCCGAGCGCGTCAAGCATGCGCTGTTGCATGAGCTGCGGGGGGGGGCTATTTTGCTGTTGCACGATGGCAATGCTGCACGGTCACCCCATGGCATTCCGGTTATTCTCGACGTGCTGCCTGCCGTGCTGGAATCGGCCGCCGCCGCCGGACTGCGTTTTGTCAGCTTGCGGGACGCCCTTTCATGAACGGCACACAACGCACGCATCGGCGCTGCCGCAGCCGGGAGAACAGGCCTTGAAAAACAGTCAGCAAACGCCCTGGTACCGGCAGATTGCAGCGGCCGTCATCCAGCATGTGTATCTGAAAAACATAGGAATTCCGCTTTTCATCGGCCTCTTTTTCGGTGCGTATTTCTATGTGCTTAAAACCCCGGCCTACCCCACCACGGTGATGCCCTTTACCTGGCTGGATCGGATGATCAGTTTTCAGCCGTGGGCGATGTCGCTGTATGTTTCATTATGGGTGTATGTTTCCCTGCCTCCGGCATTGCTCGCGACGCGAAGCGAACTCTATCGCTATGGCATGGCGATGGGCGGAACCTGCCTGGCGGGGCTGATTGTTTTCTACTTCTGGCCCACCGCGGTCCCCGCAGCCGAGATCGACTGGGCCCGGCATCCCGGCGTGGAGTTCCTTAAAAACGTCGATGCCGCAGGCAATGCCTTCCCTTCGCTGCATGTCGCCACGGCCCTGTTTTCGGGACTCTGGCTGGATCATCTGCTGCGTCGATTCGACGCGCCGCGGTGGAGCCGGCTATTCAGCTGGCTGTGGTGCATCGGCATCATTTATTCCACCCTCGCCACCCGCCAGCATGTGGCGGTGGATGTGTGGGGCGGCCTCATGCTGGGGGGGGGGGCGGCCTGGCTGTCATTGCGCGACCGTGCCTGCGCAGCGCTCACGCCCGGCCGGATTTGAAGGAAACCGGCCTGTGGAATTGATTAATCACGCACACCATTTGGATGGGGTTACCTGTTGAATTCGCTCTGGCTTTCCCATTTCACCGCTGCAAGCTGCCTGGGCCACGGCCTGGAGGCGACGCTGGCTGCCTTGCGTGCGCAAAAGAGCGGGCTCGCGCCCTGCGCCTTCGAGACGGTGACCGACCTGGCAACGTACATCGGTGAAGTGGCCGGCGTGGACGAGGCGCCTTTGCCGGCCAGCCTCGCCGAGTACGCGTGCCGCAACAACCGCCTCGCCTACCTGGGGCTGCAGCAGGATGGCTTCAATGCCGCCGTCGGCGCAGCCGCTGCCCGCTACGGCCGGCGGCGTATCGGCGTGCTGCTCGGCACCAGCACCTCCGGCATCCTGCAGACCGAGCAGGCCTATCGCCGCCGCGATCCGGTGACCGGCGCGTTGCCGGACGACTTCCACTATCGCACCACCCACAACACCTATTCGGTGGCCGATTTCGTGCGCACCGCCTTCAACCTGGAAGGCCCGGCCGTGGTGGTCTCCACCGCCTGCTCGTCGAGCGCCAAGGTGTTCGCCTCGGCGGCGCGCATGATCGCCGCCGGCGTGATCGACGCCGCCATCGTCGGCGGCGTCGATTCCTTGTGCCTGACCACCCTCTACGGCTTCAACTCGCTGGAACTGCTTTCGTCCGAACCCTGCCGGCCCTACGACGCGGATCGCAACGGCCTCTCCATCGGCGAGGCGGCGGCCTTCATCCTGCTGCAGCGCCCGGCCGACAGCCTCGATGTCGATGCCGTGCTGCTGCTGGGCGCGGGTGAATCGAGCGATGCCCACCACATGTCGTCGCCGCACCCGGAAGGCCTGGGCGCGCGCATGGCGATGGAAGCCGCGCTGAAGGCGGCGGGCCTGCAGCCAGCCGACATCGACTACATCAACCTGCACGGCACCGCGACGCCAAGCAACGACGCCGCCGAAGGCCATGCGGTGGCCGCGCTGTTCGGCAACACCGTGCCGTGCAGTTCCACCAAGGGTGCCACCGGCCACACCCTGGGCGCGGCCGGCGGACTCGAGGCGATCATCAGCGCGCTGGCGCTGCAGCAGGGTTTTCTGCCGGGCGGGGTCAACACGCACCGCGTCGACCCGGGTATTCCCATCCAGTACCTGACCGCGAACCGGGAGAGCGCGCCGCGCCGGGTGCTCAGCAACTCCTTCGGCTTCGGCGGTACCAACTGCAGCCTGATCCTGGGACGCGCGCAATGAAGCTCACCGCTTACCTCGACGGCATCGGCCTGATCGGCCCGGGACTCGACAACTGGCCCGCGGCGCGGCCCATCCTGGCGGGCGCCGCCCCCTACGAAGCGCGCCCCCTTACGGTGGCCGCGCCGCAGTCGCTGCC